>DATHAE010000098.1:0-13204 GCA_035296805.1 Gaiellaceae bacterium
GGCAGCAGGTAGTAGCCCTTGCGGAAGTAGAGCGGGTCGATCTCGTCGATCGAGACGAAGTCGCAGATGTCGATCGCGTGCGTGAGCTCGATGTCGAGGCGGTCGATGTCCTCGTCGGTCAGCTCGACGTAGCGGCCCTTGCCGACCTCGAAGCCACGGATGATCGCGTCCGCGGGCACCGACTTGCCCGTCTCCTTGTTCACCTTGTCGTAGCCGATCGGGTTCATGTCCCGGCGGTCGAGGAAGTGGAACTTCAGCTCCTGTGACGAGGTGGCGGTGAACATCCGCACCGGGACCGAGACGAGGCCGAACGAGATCACACCGCTCCAGATCGGGCGCGCCACGACCCGTTTCTTTCCACAGCAGGGTCGGGGGAAACGGAGGGTTTGAGCGTCGCGGCGAGGGGCACCTGCCAAACGACCTTCTCCACCTGACGGGGGGTTAAGGCGCCTGGGGCCCGCGTTTTCGGCGGGCCTCGGCGTCTCTTCACAGTTCTCGAACGGACGGCGATCCGTTGAAAACCCTGTGGACAGTGGGGAAAACCGGTGTCAGTTTGGAAACAGCGCGTTCTCAGCGGTGGCAAAGACGCCCATCCGCCGGAACTTGGCGCGCCGGCTCCTGCGCAGCTCGTCGCCGGGGACGTCATCGAGCGACTCGAGCGACTCGGCGAGAGCAGCTTTCAGCAACTTCGCCGCCGCGTCGTGGTCGTTCTGCGCGCCCCCGGCCGGCTCGGGGACGACCGCGTCGACGACGCCGAGCTCGAGGCAGTGGAGCGCGTCCGGCTTGAAGGCAGCGGCGGCCTTCCTCGCTTCGCCCGCGTCGCGCCAGAGGATCGCGGCGCAGCCTTCGGGCGTGATCACGGAGTAGATCGCGTTCTCCTGCATCAGCACGCGGTCGGCGAGCGCGATCGCGATCGCGCCGCCCGATCCACCTTCGCCGACGATGCACGCCACCGACGGCACCGTCAGGCGCGCCATCCGCGCCTGCGAGCGTGCGATCGCACCGCCCTGCCCGTGCTGCTCGGCGGCGACCCCGGGATACGCGCCCGGGGTGTCGACGAGCGACACGACGGGGAACCCGAACCGCTCCGCGATCTCCATCACGCGGGCGGCCTTCTGGTAGCCCTCGGGGTAGGCCATTCCGAACTGGCGGTCGAGCCGTTCCTTGACGTCGCGGCCCTTCTGATGGCCGACCAGCGCAACGGTGCGGTCGTCGAGCTTTCCGAGCCCCGTGACGAGGGCGCCGTCGTCCGCGCGCGAGCGGTCGCCGTGGAGCTCGACCCAGTCGTCGAGGATCCGCTCGACGTAGTCCATCGTGTACGGCCGATCGGCGTGCCGCGCCAGCTCGACCGACCGCCAGATGTCCTCGTCGGTGGTGTCGGCGGCGAGGCGCTCGAGCTGGCGGCGGAGCCGCACCGCCTCGCCGGAGACGCGCGCACCGCGCAGGAGCGGCAGCGCCGAGAGCCTGCCGAGTCGCTCCCGAAGCCGAAGCTCGGCGTCGCCGGACGGGGTCATCGGGCGAACAGCCGCAGCACCCGCGACAGGTAGGGCCGCTGTTCGCCCCGCGGGAGGATCGCGTCGAGGTGGCCGAAGCGCAGGTTCTGCTCGGCGAGGCCGAAGTCGACGGGGAGCTTCTCGCGCGTCGTCTGCTGCACGACGCGCGGGCCGGTGAACGCGATCAGCGCGCCGGGCTCCGCGATCGTGACGTCGCCGAGGGAGGCGAAGCTCGCGAGGACGCCGGCCGTCGTGGGGTGCGCCATGACCGTCAGCATCGGGACGCCCGCGTCGTGGAGCTCCTCGACGGCGCAGACCGTCTTCGGCAGCTGCATCAGCGACAGGATCCCCTCCTGCATGCGCGCGCCGCCGGAGGCCGTGACGGACACGAGCGGCACGCCGCGCTCGGCGGCCGAGTCGCAGGCGCGCGCGAACTTCTCGCCCACGGCGCTCCCCATCGAGCCGCCCATGAACGCGAAGTCCATCACCGCCAGCTCGACCGGGTGCTCGTCGAGCGTCGCCTGCCCGACGACGATCGCCTCGCCGAGGCCGGTGTTCAGCTCCGCCTCGGCGAGCCGCTCCGCGTACGGCCGCAGGTCGAAGAACGCGAGCGGATCGTCCGAGCGCACGTCCGTCGCTTCCTCGACGAAGGATTCGTCGTCCGCGAGCCACTCGATCCGCGCACGCGCGGGCATCGGCAGGTGGTGCCCGCAGTGCGCGCAGACGTAGAGCGCCTCCGCCAGCTCGTCGTCGCGGTAGTGGGACGCGCATTTCGGGCACGTGTTCGGATGCTTCCGCTCGGGCGGCGGCGGCGCGTGCTTGTGCTCGACCTGGACGTCGATGCGGGCCTCTGCCATTGCGCGATGTTAGACCGCCCGTCACCCGGAGCGGTTACAGCCCGAGCGCGTGGCCGAGGCGCGGGAGCACCGCCTCGTTGCGGTCGGTCGCGACGAGGCCCGTGAAGCCGGCGCCGGCCGGGCGCGGGACCGTCGCGAGCAGCTGCTCGAGCTCGTGCAGGACGAAGCCGCCGGGCTCCGGCATGAAGGCGTCGATCTCGCGCGGGTCGAGCGCGTCGGCGTCGACCGCCACGTACACGTGCTCCGGGAGCTCGCCGAGACCGAGGCGGATCCCGGCGCTCGCGATGAAGTCCTCCTCGGGCAGGTCGAGCGCGCGGGCGCCGAGCAGGGTCACGTCGCGCGGGTCGACCGCGCCGGCGTCGATCAGCATCCGCAGCGGCATCCCCCAGGCGTTTCCGGACGGCGACGTCTCGGGCGTGTTGAGGTCGCCGTGCGCGTCGATCCAGACCACGGCGACGCGCCCGTGCCGGCGCACGAGCTCGCGCACGGCGCCGATGTGGGCGCAGCAGCAGCCGCCGAGAACGAGCGGGCGGTCGGGGAGCTCGTCCATCTGCGCGACGACCTGCTCGTCCAGCGTGTCGGCCTCGATCACGGCGGCCTCCGGCCACGGCAGCGACATCAGCGCGGCCTCCTCCATTCCGCCGCCGCCGTCGCCCCACGCGCGCGGGACGCGAACGAGCCCGGCGCTGAACTCGCGGCCGCAGCTGTGACACTGGTAGTCGCCGCCGAGCGAGACGGCCGTGTTGGCGCGGCAGTCGGGACAGCGCGCGCGGAGCAGGCTCACAAGTCGAGCACCCAGTTGTCGGCCCGGCGCAAGACGTGCATCCCGACCCGCTCGTACAGGCGGAGCGCACCGGTGACGTTCTCCGCGTCGACGCCGAGGCCGACGCGGCGCAACCCGCGGCCGTAGAGCTCCCGGAACGCCGCGCGCAGGAGCGCCTCGCCGAGGCCGCGGCGGCGCCACGGCGCGCGGACGCCGAGCGTGCCGACCCAGCCGAGGCCGGGCTCGCCGACGCGCTCGGCGTACGCGAGCGCGAAGCCCGCGAGCTCGTCGTCGTCCCATGCGAGCAGCCAGAGCGCCGGGTCGAAGCCGCGCGCGCCGAGGTAGAAGTCGCGGAAGCTCGCGTCGGACACCGGGTGGAAGAACGGGTCCCAGGCAAACGCTTCGTCGATCGCGGCGCGAAGCGGTGCCGCGTCGCCGACGTCGTAGCCACGGACGTCGACGCCGGCGGGGAACGACACCGCCGGCGGCGGCTCCTCGAGCGCGATCTCCATCGTGTACGACGAGCGCCAGAGGCGGTAGCCGCGCGCGCCCGCGACCTCGGCGAGCTCGTGGCCGGCGGCGACGTAGACACGGACGCGCGCGAGCCCGGCCTGGCGCGCCTCGCCTTCCGCCCAGTCGAAGAAGGCGTCCCACCGCCCCGGCGCGGCGACGTCGAGGGCGAGGTCGCCGCCCTCGATCACGATGTCGCCGTACCCGACGACCTCGCCGTCGTCTTCGAGCACGCGCAGCCACTCGGGCTTCAGCGTGGTGCTGCCGAGCCACGAGCGGATCTCCTCGGCGTCGAGCCGGCGCGCGTCGCCGAACGCCTCGACGAACAGCTCCGCGACGCGCTGCGCGTCGTCGGCGCGCAGCTCACGCAGCTCCGTCACCGAGCTCCTTCTCGTACATCACCCAGCCGAGCACCGGCTTCATTCCCGCGTGCTCGTAGAGCTCGAACGCGCCCAGGTCTCCCTCCGCGTCGACGCCGAGCCCGACGTTGCGCTCGCCTCGCTCCCAGAAGCGGCCGAACGCGTCGGCGAGCAGCGCGCCCCCGACGCCGCGGCGGCGCCACGGTCGCCGGGTGAAGAGCGCGGCGACCCAGCCGCCGCCGTAGAGGTCGGCGACGTTGATCGTGCCGGCGGCAATCTCGTCACCGTCGCGCACCACGCACCACAGCGTCGGGTCGAACTTCTCGCTCTCGATGTTGCCCTTCCGCCAGGCCTCGAACGGTCGTGGCGTGTACTCCCAGTGGTCGGCGAACGCCTCCTGGTGGGCGGCGTGGAAGGCGCGGTCGTCGCTCGCCGGGTCGAACGCATCGACGCGGAGCCCTTCTGGCCACACCGGCGGGGCCGGAGGTGCGTCGAGCTCGATCCGCAGCTCGCGGAACACGCGCACCTGCCGGTAGCCGAGAGATTGGACCAGCGCCTGCGCTGCAGTGTCCGCCTCGAGGACGCTGTTCTGCACCCTCCGCGCGCCGCGCCCCGCCGCAGCGGCCTCGAGTGCGGTGGCGAGCTGCGTGCCGGCGCCGCGCCCGTGGACGTCGGGATGGACGGAGCCGTCCGCGCGCCACAGCTCGCCGCGCTCGCGCCCCGTCCCGAACGCGACGACTCGCTCGCCCTCGAGGACGACGAGCGCGTCGCGCTCGAGGTCGAGGTCCGACCACTCCTCCTCGACGTCGCTCTGCGAGTACGTCGTCTCGCCGTAGAGCTCGGTCTCGAGCGCGATCTGCACCTCGGCCACCGCGGCGATGTCGGCCGCGGTCGCGGGTCTAAGCCGAAACGAGCTCATCCAGCGTCGCGGGCAGCCGCGTCAGGTCGGGCAGTTCGCGCACGGGCACATTGCTCGTCTCGCCGAGCCTGTTGATCCACACGAACGGGATCCCGAGCTCGCGGGCGGGCACCGCGTCGTGGAAGACGCTTGCGCCGACGTGGACGTGGCGTTCCGGCGCGGCGCCGCTGCGCGCGTAGAACTCCTCCCAGTGACGGTGCGCAGGCTTGTACGAGCCGATCTCGCCCGCGACGACGGTCACGTCGAACGGGACGCCGAGCTTCGCCTTCGACGCCTCGATCTGCGGCGGGTCGGAGTTCGAGAGGATGGCGAGCCACCATTCGCGCAGGCGCAACTCGGCGAGCACGCCCCGCACCTCGGGGAACGGGTCCCACGACGGGAGCGACTCGGCAAGCGAGGCCGCGTCGTCCTCCGACGCGCCGAGCCTGCGCATCGCCTCCGTCATCACCTCGGCGTACGAGCGCGAACCGTCGTGCTCGAGCTCCGGCTCGAGCTCGTGGTAGCGCGCGAGCAGGTCGTCCGCGCGGTTCTCGCCGAAGACGCCGGCCAGCGCGCCGCGGATGCCCGCGTTCCAGTCGATCAGCGTCCCGTAGCAGTCGAAGGTCGCCCAGCGCTCGCTCACGCCGCAAGCGTATTCGGCGGCCGGTACGCGAGGAGCTCCCAGCCGTGCGCATCCAGCCACGCCTTCGGCTCCAGATACGCCGGGCGCCGGCGCGCGACGAGCTCCCAGAAAGGCGGCGCGTGATTGTGCTCGACCAGGTGGCACACCTCGTGCACGACGACGTAGTCGAGCACGTCGTGCGGCGCAAGCACGAGCCGCCAGTTGAAGGAGAGCGCACCGGAGGTGGAGCAGGAGCCCCAGCGACTGCGCTGGTTGCGGAGGACGATTCGCTTGTAGCCGACTCCGAGCGCCGCCGCCTCGGACTGCGCGATCAGCGAGATCCGCGCGCGCGCCTCGCGCCGCCCGGCGGCCTCCGTCAGCCGCAGGCGCTCGAGGCCGAGCCGAGCCTCGGGCAGCCGCGCGATCTGCCGCGTGAGCCACGGGAGGTGGAACGCGACCGCATCGTCGATGTCGGCCGCGGTCGCCCGCGGTCGCACGACGATCTCGGGCGGCCGCCCCGGCGCGACGACCGCGCGGTGTCCGCGCACCCGCCCGGAGCGCCGAACGTGCACCTCGACGAGCGACCCTTCGATCTCGACGACGCGCACGGGCCGACGCTAGAGGTTGCTGCGGATGGCAACGACGTGTCGCTGCGATCATCGGACGGGCGAGCGTGTCTCGCGCGCCGGCGAGCTACTCGCCCCAGCGGCGCACGACGATCGACGCGTTGTGGCCGCCGAAGCCGAACGAGTTCGAGAGCGCGACGTTCAGGTCGGGCGCGTCGCGGGACTCGTTCGGGATGTAGTCGAGGTCGCAGTCCGGATCCTCCGCCTCGTAGTTGATCGTGGGCGGCAGCTTCCGCTCGCGGACCGCCATCACGCTGAAGACGGCCTCGACGGCTCCGGCGGCGCCGAAGCAGTGGCCGGTCGCGCCCTTCGTGGACGAGATCGGCGTGCTGCGCGCGTTCTCCTCGCCGAGCGCGCGCTTGATCACGCGCGTCTCGGACGCGTCGCCGAGCGGCGTCGACGTCGCGTGCGCGTTGATGTAGCCGACCTCCGACGGGTCGACCCCGGCATCGGCGATCGCCATCGCCATCGCGCGGGCCGGGTTCTCACCCGTCGGGTCGGGCTCCGTCATGTGCGACGCGTCGGCCGAGACGCCGTATCCGAGGAGCTCCGCATAGATCGTCGCGCCGCGGTCCCGCGCGTGCTCCAGCTCCTCGAGCACGAGGGCGGCGGCCGCCTCGCCCATGACGAGGCCGTCGCGCTCGTTGTCGAACGGGCGCGAGGCGTGCTGCGGGTCGTCGTTGCGCCGCGAGAGAGCGCGCATCGCGTCGAAGCCCGCGATCCCGACCTGCGTGATCGGCGCCTCCGTGCCGCCAGCGAAGAAGACGTCCGCGCGGCCGAGGCGGATCTCGTCCATCGCGTCGCCGATCGCCATGTTCGAGGCGGCGCACGCCGTGCACTCGCTCATCAGCGGACCCCTCGTGCCGAGCTCGATCGAGACCCAGCCGGCGCCCATGTTCGGGATGATCGACGGGATCGAGAACGGGCTCACGCGGTCGGGCCCGCGCGTGCGCAGGACGTCGTAGCACTCCTGGTAGGAACGGAGGCCGCCGATCCCCGTCGCGATCGATGCGCCGACGCGCTCCGGTTCCTTCGCCACCTCGATCCCCGAGTCGGCCTCCGCCTGCCGCGCCGCGGCCAGGATCATCTGCGCGAAGCGGTCCATGCGGCGCGAGGCCTTGCGGTCGATCCAGTTCGTCGGGTCGAAGTCCTTCAGCTCGCAGGCGAAGTGGACGGGGTAGTCGGTGTGGTCGAACTGCGTGATCTCGCCGGCACCGCACTCGCCCGCGAGCAGGCCGCGCCACGACGACTCGACGTCGTTGCCGAGCGGGCTGACCAGCCCGAGGCCGGTGATCACCACCCGCCGGCGTCCGTTGTCTGCCGCGCTCATGCCCGCCTCACATCCCCAGTCCGCCGTCGACGAGCAGCACTTCGCCCGTGATGAACGAGGCCTCGTCGGAGACGAGGAAGCGTACCGCGCCCGCGACCTCTCGCGGCTCCGCGATCCGGCCGAGCGGCGTGTTCGCGACCATCGCCGTCGTCGCCTCGTCCGGCAGGACCTCCGTCAGTTGCGTCTTGACGTACCCCGGGGCGACGACGTTCGCGCGCACGCCGCGCGAGCCGAGCTCGCGCGCGAGCGACTTCGTGAAGCCGATGATCCCCGCCTTGGACGCCGCGTAGTTCGTCTGGCCGAAGTTGCCGTGGACGCCGACGATCGAGCTCACGTTGACGATCGCTCCGCCGCGCTTCTTCATCATCGGTCGCGTGACCGCTCGGCAGGTGTAGAAGACGGAGCTCAGATTCGTCTCGAGCACCGTCCGCCAGTCGTCGTCCGACATGCGCGCGAGGACGGTGTCGCGCGTGAGCCCCGCGTTGTTGACGAGCACGTCGACGTCGCCGGCGTCCGCGACGAGCCGCTTCGCCTCCTCCGGCGAGGAGACGTCCGCCTGCACCGCGCGGCCGCCGATCTCGCCGGCGAGGGCCTCCGCCTCCTCCTGCCCCGAGCGGTAGCCGACGACGACGGTGGCGCCGGCGCGCGCGAGCTCCTCCGCGATGGCCCGCCCTATGCCCTTCGAGGCACCGGTGACGAGTGCCGTCCTCCCCGCCAGGCTCGCGAACGCCGACGCGTCAGCCAAGACCGGCGGCGGCCTCGTCGAGCGACTCGAGGTCGTTGACCGCGATCGTCTTCACCGAGCGGTCGATCCTCTTCAGTAAACCGCTCAGGACGTTCCCGGGACCGACCTCGACGAAGGTGGTCACGCCCTCTCCGACGAGCGCGCGCGCCGCCTGCGTGAACCGCACGGGCGCGGTCAGCTGGTCGACGAGCAGGCGGTGGAGACGTTGGGCGTCCTCGACCTTCGCGGTCACGGTCGACATGAACGCGGCGCGCGGGTCCTTGAAGTGGATGCGCTCGATCGCGGGCCGCAGCCTGTCCGCCGCGCGCTCCACGAGCGGCGAGTGGAACGCACCGGAGACGCGCAGCCGCACGGCGCGGCGGGCGCCCTCGCGCGTGGCCTCCTCGCAGGCCTCGTCGACCGCCGGAGTCTCGCCGGAGATCACGAGCTGGCCGGGGCAGTTGTAGTTCGCGGGCCACACGTTCGAGATCGTGCGGCAGAGCGCCTCCACGGCCTCGTCCGCGAGGCCGAGGATGGCGGCCATCGACCCCGGGCGCTCCCTCGCGGCCGCCGCCATCGCGAGCCCGCGCTCGCGGACGAGCGCGATCGCCTCGTGCACCGGAAGCGCGTCCGCCGCGCCGAGCGCGGCGAACTCGCCGACCGAATGGCCGACGACGAAATCGGGCGAGATGCCACGCGTCCGCAGGGCGGCGTTGATCGCCAGCGACGTGGCGACGAGCGCGGGCTGCTGCACCTCCGTCTCGACCAGTTCTTCGGTCGAACCCTCGAAGCAGAGGCGCTTGAGGTCGACACCGCAGGCCTCCGACCCCGACTCGTAGACCTCCATCGCCTCGGGCACGGCCTCCGCGATCTCACGGCCCATGCCCGCCTCGAACGACCCCTGCCCGGGGAACATGAACGCGACCTTGCTCATCCGATTGCTCCGTTTCCGTCGTGTGTCCATTCCATCAACGCCGAACCCCACGTGAGGCCCGCGCCCATACCCGTCATCAGCACCAGCTTTCCGGGCTTCAGCCGTCCGTCGTCCGCGGCGTCCGCGAGCGCGAGCGGGATCGACCCCGACGACGTGTTGCCGTACCGATCGACGTTAACCACGACCTTCTCCTCCGCGACCCCGAGCTTCCGCACAGCGTGGTCGATGATGCGGACGTTCGCCTGGTGCGGGACGTAGACGTCGATGTCGTCGACGGTCTTGCCGCACTCCTCGAGGATCGCCTCGGCTGAGGTGACCATCACGCGGGTCGCGAACTTGAACACCTCGCGGCCGTTCATCTTCACGAACTTCGCGCCGTCGTCCTCGAAGCGGCGGGAGCCGCTGCCGGGGAGCCACAGGCTCGGCCCGCCGCCGCCGTCGGCGCCGAGCTCGAAGCCGAGGAAGCCGCCCTCGTCGACGCGCTCGACGACGACCGCGCCCGCGCCGTCGCCGAACAGCACGAGCGTCGAGCGGTCGTCCCAGTCGAGGATCGAGGAGAGGACGTCGCCGCCGACCACGAGCGCCTTCTCCGACAGGCCCGCGGCGACCATACCGTAGGCCTGCGCGATCGCGTACATGAAGCCCGTGCAGCCCGCCGAGAGGTCATACGCGGCGGCATCGGGCATCCCGAGCCGGTCGGCGAGGAGCGCGGCCGTCGACGGGAACGCCATGTCGGGCGTGACCGTCGCGACGATCAGGACGTCGATCGAGGCGGGGTCGACGCCCGCCTGCTGGAGCGCCCGCTCGGCGGCCGGGAACGCAAGGTCCGACATCGCGAGCGTCCCGGGCTCCGCGAGCCGGCGCTCCTTGATCCCGGTGCGACTCGTGATCCACTCGTCCGAGGTGTCGACGAGCCGCGCCAGCTCCTCGTTCGTGACCACGCGCTCGGGAACATTGCAGCCGAGGCCCGTGATCGACACCGGCGCGCCCTTCGCGCTGCCGATCATCCGTCCGTCACCGCGAACGTGAGCGTGCCGCGCACCGCGAGCTCTCCGTCGACGGTCGCCCGCGCCTTGCCCTTGCCGATCGGGCCGCGCACCGTCTCGACGCTGCACTCGAGCGTCAGGATGTCGCCCGGGCGCACGAGCCGCTTGAAGCGGACGTCGTCGATGCCGGCGAAGAGCGCGAGCTTCCCCTTGCTCTCCGGCTGCGACAGGACTGCAACGGCGCCGCATTGCGCGAGCGCCTCGACCATCTTCACCCCGGGCATGATCGGGTTGCCGGGGAAGTGCCCGGCGCAGTCCTCCTCGGTGACCGCCTTCCGCGCGACCACGCGCTCGCCCGGCGCGAGCTCGAGCACCTCGTCGATGAGCAGAAACGGCTCGCGATGCGGCAGGATCGCCTCGATCTCGCGCCGGCCGAGTGGCGTCTCGATCATGCGGAGAGGCGGGTGCGAAGGCCGTTGCGGCCGCGGTGCGCGTAGCACTTGGCAGTGCCGACGGGAAGGCCGGTCAGGCGCGCGACGTCCTCGAACGGCAGCTCGAACGCATCCTTCAGCGCCACGACCCGCGCCTGCGCCGGGGGCAGCTCGGCGAGGCAGCGGCCGAGCTCGCGCCGCGTCTCGCGCGCGGCGAGGGCGGTGACGGGATCGCCGTCGTGCGCCTCGCGCAGATCCTCTTGGAGCGGCTCGTCGCGGCGCGCGAGCTTCGCCTGGGCGACGTCCTTGCAGGTGTTGACGACGAGCCTGTGCAGCCACGTCGAGAACGCGGACTCGCCGCGAAAGCGGTGGATCCGCACCACGAGCTTCGCGAGCGACTCCTGGGCCGCGTCGCGCGCGTCCTCGGGATCGCGCAGCAGGTGGAGCGCGATCCGCTGGACGCGGGGCGCATGGCGCTCCGCGAGCGCGGCGAGCGCGGCGCGGTCGCCGTCCTTCGCGCGGCGCACGAGGATCGGGTCCGAGAGCCGCTCGTACACGAGCGGCCGGTTCACGCCGACGGGCTCGATTCGCACCGGTTGCATCGGCGTACTCTAGTAGCGATGCGGTTGACGCCCGACGCCGTGCTGCCGCGGCTCCGGGGAAGCTTCGGCCGCGAGTACGTGTGGGCGGAGGAGGCGGGCTCGACGCAGCGGATGCTGACTGCGGACGCGGCGCACGGCTCGGTCGCGGTCGCCGAGCACCAGACCGAGGGGCGTGGACGACTCGGCCGCGTCTGGGTCGACGAGCCCGGCGCCGGGCTCACCTTCTCCGTCGCCCTCCATCCGCCGCCGCCCGTCGCGCGCTGGCCCGAGCTGACGGTCGTCGCCGCCCGCGCCGTCGCGGCCGCGATCGGGCCGGAAGCGGAGATCAAGGAGCCGAACGACGTGCTCGTCGGCGGCCGCAAGGTCGCCGGCATCCTCGCCGACGCGGGTGACCGCGTCGTGATCGGGATCGGCGTCAACGTCGGCGTCGCGCCGTGGGAGGGAGCGGGGGCGGTCGCGGCCGACCGGCTCCAGCTGCTCGTCTCGATCCTGGAGCGGTTCGAGCGCGGCTACGACGCGTGGGTCACGGGCTCTTGACGAGCGAGCCGACATTGCCCGCCGCGTCGCGCGGCAGCGCCGACGCGAAGGTCGCGGGGCCGGCGAAGGGCACGGTGAAGACGCCCTTCGGCGCAGCCATCTCGAGCGGCTGACCGTTCACGACGAGCGACACGGTCGCCGGCTCGCTGAGCTGGAAGCGCAGCGTCGCGAGGTCGAGCAGGGTGATCACGGGAGGGGTCGTGTCGATCGTGAAGGGGACGCTGTACGCGACCTCGCCGAGGAAGTCGGTGACGACGACCGCCGCCTCGTAGGCCCCGTCGGGCAGCCCCGTCCCGAGTAGCGACAGGCCGTTCCACTCGAGCGTGTGTGGGCCTACCGGCGTCGTTCCCGCCGGCACCGAGGCCACGACGACCCCGCCGCGGAGGATCTCGAGCCGCACGGGGACCGTCTGCGTGAGCGTGAAGGCGACGGGCAGCGTGTCGAGCGCGCCGTCGCCGTTCGGCGAAATCACGGGCGCCGCGAGCCGGAGCCCGAAGAGCGTCCGGTCGACCACCACCTCGGCCTGCTGCTCGACGCGCTTTCCGCCCGCGGTCGCGGACACGAGCAACGTGTAGCGCCCGTCGCGGAGACCGGCCGCGATCAGGTCGAGCGAGTTGCGGCCCGCCGCCCGGTCCTGGTTCAGGATCGTCACGACGGCCCCGCCCTCGGCGCTCCGCACCGACGCGGTCACGCGCGCACGCGTCCCGAGCGTGAACGCGACCTTGATCGTCCCCGTCCCGTCGGGGGGCGGCCCGATCGCGGCGGGGGTCGCCGTGAGGCGCGTCAGCGTCAGCGTTGCCGCCGGCGCTGCCGCCGCGAGGCTCCCGCCGAGCGTCCCCGTCGCGGGGCGAACCGTCGGGCCGGCGTCGATCTTCCACGCGAACGGGCCCTTGCCGGCGCGCGCCGAGCTCCACGTCCAGTCGACCGTCGCCGAGCTCCCCCGCCCGCGCGCGAGGACCTTGCCGGCGGCGGTCGTCACGGTCACCGTCCAGGGCAGTGCGGTCGAGAGGCGGCCCTGGAAGCGGATCGAGCCGCCGAGCGCGCCGCTCACCACCGGTGAGTACAGCTTCGGCAGCGCGGTCGCCGCCACGCGGCTCGTCAGCCCGGGGATCAGCGCGTACGCGCGGTTGCCGGGGCACTCGCTCGGGCCGGTGTCGCGGTGCCCCGAGACGGCGCGGAGCGTGACCACGCGGCCCGACCGGTAGCGCGGGTTGCCGGTCGAGGTGAACGCGACGGTCGAGAGCGGGTCGACGTGCGCGACGTCGAGCCGCCACGCGATGAGGTTCACGATGGCGTCCTGCTGCGCGGCCGGAGGCGTCGCCGAGGAGTAGTTGCCGATCATTGCGACGCCGACGGTCCCGACGTTGAACCCCTCCGCGTGCGCGCCGACGACGTTGCGCTCGAGGCCGCCCCAGCGGCCCTCGTACACGGTGCCGAACCGATCGACGAGGAAGTTGTAGCCGATGTCGTCCCAGCCGTTTCCCTTCACGTGGTAGATCTCGATCCCGCGCACGATCGCAGCCGCCTGCGCC
>DATHAE010000099.1:0-4362 GCA_035296805.1 Gaiellaceae bacterium
GTGATCATGGCAGGGACGCTGCTGATGATCCTGCCGATGCTGATCCTGTTCGGCTTGTTCCAGAAGTACTTCATCGAGGGCATCTCGACCCAGGGGCGCAAGGGCTGATGGCGGCGGCCGCCGGCGCGGCTGCGGCGGTCGGCGGCGAGGTGGCGGGGCGCCCGGAAGGGCTGCCGCCCGTGCTTGCGCTCGACATCGGCGGGACGAAGCTCGCGGCCGGCGTCGTGCACGCCGACGGCGAAGTCGCGTCGTTCCTCGTCGAGCCGAGCCACGCCGAGCAGGGGCCGGCGCCCACGCTCGAGCGGCTGTTCGACCTCGGCCGCACGGCGGTCGCGAAGTCCGGCGTCCCGTGGGCGAGGATCGCCGGCGTCGGGATCGGCTGCGGCGGGCCGCTCGACCCGGAGCGCGGCGTCCTGGTCGCGCCGCCGCACCTGCCCGGGTGGCGCGACGTGCCGATCGGGGCGCTCGCGCAGCGTGCGTTCGAGCGGCCGGTGACGCTCGAGAACGACGCCACCGCGGCGGCCGCCGGCGAGCACGCGTGGGGCGCCGGCGCCGGAACGCGCAACATGGTCTACCTCACGATCTCGACGGGCGTCGGCGGCGGCGTCGTGATCGACGGCCGCCTCTACCGCGGCGCGATGGGGAACGGCGGCGAGCTCGGCCACGTCACCGTCGACTGGCACGGGCGGCAGTGCCGCGGCTGCGGCCGCCGGGGGTGCCTCGAGGCCTACGTCTCGGGAACGTCGATCTCCGAGCGCGCGCGTGAGGCCGGGCTCGCCGCGGGCACCGCGACCGAGGTCGCCGCCGCCGCGCGCGAGGGCGACGCGCTCGCGATCGCGGTGTGGGACGAGACCGTGGAGGCGCTCGCCTGCGGCGTGACCTCGATCGTGAACCTCTTCGAGCCGCAGCTCGTCGTCCTCGGCGGAGGCGTCCTCCGTACCGGCGAGCAGCTGCTCGGCCCGGTGCGGGAGGCGGTTCGCGGGAGCGCGATGGGCCCGGCGGGCCGCGCCGCCGAGATCGTCGCGTCCGCGTTCGGCGACCGCGTCGGCGTCGCGGGCGCGGCGGCAATCGTCTACGCGCGCGATGGGGCCGCGCGTGGCTGACGCGCCGGGCGCGCTCGCAGACCACGTCGCGCTCGCCGGCCGCATCGAAGGCCTCCTGCCGCAGGTGGACGAGATCGCGCGCGCCGTGATCGCCGCGTACGGCGGCGGCGGCCGGGTCTACACGTTCGGGAACGGCGGCAGCGCCGCCGACTCGCTGCACTTCGCCGAGGAGCTCGTCGCGCGGTTCAAGCGCGAGCGCCGGCCCCTCGCGGCCCAGTCGCTCGCTGCGGACCCGACGGTGCTTACGTGCATCGCGAACGACTACGAGTTCGACGAGCTCTTCGCGCGCCAGGTGCGCGCCTTCGCGCGTGCCGGCGACGTCGTCGTCGGCTTCACGACGACTGGGCGGTCCGCGAACGTCGTGCGCGGCCTCGCTGCGGCGCGCGAGGCCGGCGCGACGACGGTTCTCTTCGGCGGCGGGGGCGGCGTGCCTGCGTCGGATCACGCCGACCACGCGCTGATCGTCCCGTCGGACTCGACGGCGCGCGTCCAGGAGATGCACGTCCTGCTGCTCCACCTGACGCTGGAGCAGGTGGACGAATGGGCGGCCGCGTGAGCGGACGGATGCTTCACATGATCGGCAACGCCCACATCGATCCGGTGTGGCTGTGGCAATGGCCAGAGGGCTACCAGGAGGTGCGGGCGACCTTCCGGTCCGCGATCGAGCGCCTCGACGAGTACCCCGAGTTCGTCTTCACGATGGACTCGTCGCTCTTCCTCGCGTGGGTGGAGGAGAGCGACCCCGAGCTGTTCGAGCAGATCCGCGCGCGCGTCGCCGACGGCCGATTCCAGGTCGTCGGCGGGTGGTGGATCGAGCCGGACTGCAACATCCCCGGCGGCGAGTCGTTCGTCCGCCAGGCGCTGTACGGGCAGCGCTACCTCAAGGAGAAGCTCGGCGTCACCGCGTCGACGGGCGCGAACCTCGACTCCTTCGGCCACAACGCGACGATTCCGCAGATCCTCGCCAAGAGCGGCTGCGACTCGTACGTCTTCCTGCGGCCGGGGCCGAAGGAGAAGACGCTCGAGTCGCCCGTCTTCTGGTGGGAGTCGCCCGACGGCTCGCGCGTGCTCGCCTACCGGATCCCGCACGAGTACTGCGCGCCGAAGGACGACATCGGCGACCACGTCGACAAGGCGATCGCGTCGCTCCCGGACGAATCCGGGGAGTGGGCCGTCTTCTACGGCGTCGGGAATCACGGCGGCGGGCCGACGATCGCGAACCTGGAGCAGATCAAGTCGCTGAACGAGCGCGACGGCGGGCCGCGGCTCGAGCCGAGCTCCCTGCGCCGGTTCTTCGACGGCCTCGCGTCCTCGAACGGCCGCCACCCGACGCTGCGCGGCGAGCTGCAGTACCACTCGCGCGGCTGTTACACGGCGCACTCGGGCATCAAGCGCTGGAACCGCCGCGCGGAGAACCTCCTCCAGCGCGCGGAGAAGTGGAGCGTCGTGGCAGACACGCTCGGGCTGCAGCCGTACCCGCGCGACGCGCTCACCGAGGCCTGGAAGCTGCTCCTCTTCAATCAGTTCCACGACACGCTCGCCGGCACGGCGATCGAGCCTGCGTACGAAGACGCGCGGGACCAGATCGGCCATGCCTCATCGGTCGCAGCGAACGCGTTCAACGCCGCGACGCAGTCGATCGCGCGCCGGATCGGCATCGAGCCGGAGGAGGAGATGCGGCCGGTCGTCGTCTTCAACCCGCATCCGTGGGCGCTGCGCTCGGACGTGGAGCTCGAGTACACGTGGACGCGGGAGCAGGGGCATCACGTCGTCGACGACGAGGGCGCGGCCGTGCCGATGCAGCTGACGAGGCCGCTCACGACGATGAGCGGGATGCGGAGCCGGTTCGTCTTCCCGGTCGACGTGCCGCCGCTCGGGTATCGCGTGTACCGGATCCGGCTCGGGTCGGTGGAGGGCGAGCCGCTCGCGTGCTCGGTCGAGCGCCTCGAGAACCGCCACCTGCTGCTCGAGGTCGACCGCACGACCGGGAGAATCGCGAAGCTCGTCCTCAAGGCGACCGGCGCGGACCTCGCGGCGCCCGGCGCGCGGCACGCGGTCGTCGTCGAGGACCGGAGCGACACCTGGGGGCACGGCGTCGACCGCTACGACCAGGAGGTCGGCGAGTTCGAGTGCACCTCCGTAAAGCTCCTCGAATGCGGCGGTGTGCGCGCGATCCTGCGCGTCGAGAGCCGCTTCGGCTCGTCGACGCTGCGCGAGGACTACGTCCTCGGCGCCGACGTCCCGTACCTCGATGTGCGCGTCGCCCTCGACTGGCGCGAGCAGCTGAAGCTCCTCAAGCTGCGCTACCCGACGACCGTCGACGCCGAGGCGGCGACGTACGAGACGCCGTACGGCCACGTCGAGCGGCCCGCGAGCGGCGACGAGGAGCCGGGGCAGTCGTGGGTCGACGTCAGCGGCGACGGCCGCGGGCTGACGGTGATCAACGACGCGAAGTACGGCTACGACGTGGATGGGGGCGACATCGGGATCACCGCCGTCCGCGCGCCGGTGTGGGCGTGGCACGACCCGCGCGAGCTCGATCAGGACGGCGACTTCGAGTACATGGACCAGGGGCGGCAGACGTTGCTCGTGCGGCTCGTCCCGCACGCGGGCGACTGGCGAGCAGCGCGCGTTCCGCGCCTCGCGGCAGAGCTGAACCAGCCGCCCTTCGCGCTCATCGAGACCTTCCACGATGGCCCGCTCCCGCAGCGGACGTCGTTCGCCGACGACGGCGGCGGCGACGTCGTCGCGACCGTGCTGAAGCGCGGGGAGGACGGCGACGGCTCGCTCGTCGTCCGCGCGTACGAGACGGCCGGCCGCGGTGCCCGCGCTCGGATCGAGCTTCCGCTCGTCGAGCGGACGATCGAGGCCGACTTCGGCGCCCACGAGATCAAGACCTTCCGCGTGCCGCGCGCTGCCGATGAGCCGGTGCAAGAGGTGAATCTGCTCGAGTGGTAGTGCCGCTCGACGGCGACGACTGGCAGCTGCGCGGGTTCCTCGGCGACGAGTGGCAGTGGCACCTCGACAAGCCCTGGGACGCGCCGGGGTGGCTGCCCGCGCGAGTCCCGGGAAGCGTGCTCGACGATCTCGCGCGAGCGGGCGAGGTTACGGACATCTACCGCATGCGCAACAGCCTCGCGGCGGAGTGGGTCGCCGAGCGTGCGTGGATCGTCCGCCGCCGCGTGACCGGCCCGGGCCGCATTCGGTTCGACGGCGTCGACTACGCGGCGACCGTCTTCGTCGACGGCGAGGAGGCGGC
>DATHAE010000100.1:0-2374 GCA_035296805.1 Gaiellaceae bacterium
TGCTTGAACTTCTTGTCGAGCGCCGGCGCCTCCTCGAGCAGGTGCTGCTCGCCGTCGACCTTCACACGGGTGAAGCCCTCGTTGCGGAGCTCCTCGAAGAGGTCGCGGTACTCGCCCTTGCGGTCGCGCACCACCGGCGCGTTCACCGTGAAGCGCGTCCCGTCCGGCAGCGCGAGGATCTGCTCCACGATCGAGTCGACCGACTGGCCCGCGATCGGCCGTCCGCAGACGGGGCAGTGCGGCCTCCCGACACGCGCGTAGAGCAGGCGCAGGTAGTCGTAGATCTCGGTCACGGTGCCGACGGTCGAGCGCGGGTTGCGCGACGTCGTCTTCTGGTCGATCGAGATCGCCGGGCTGAGGCCGTCGATCGAGTCGACGTCCGGCTTCTCCATCATCTGCAGGAACTGGCGCGCGTATGCGGAGAGGCTCTCGACGTAGCGCCGCTGCCCCTCGGCGTAGATCGTGTCGAAGGCAAGGCTCGACTTGCCGGAGCCGGAGAGCCCGGTGATGCAGATGAGGGCATTCCGCGGGAGCCGGACGGTGATGTCCTTGAGGTTGTGCTCCCTGGCCCCATGGACGATCAGCTCGTCGGCAGCCATCGAGGAGGCCATTGTATCGAGCGAACGCATGTTCGGTTACGTTAGTCTCCACACCGGACGGGGCTACGAGCGGAGGAAGGCGAGCACGGCGAGCACGCGGCGGTGATCGGCCGGCGACTGGTCGACGCCGAGCTTCGCGAAGATGTGCTTGACGTGCGCCTCGACCGTCTTCGGGCTGAGGAAGAGCCGGTCGCAGACGCCCTTGTTGGAGCGGCCTTCGGCGATCAGCGCGAGCACCTCGCGCTCACGCGGCGTGAGCTCGTCGAGGCGACCGGCTGGGCGGGCGCGGTTAACGAGTCGCGAGACGATCGTCGGATCGACGACGCATTCACCGTCGTGCAGGCGGGCGAGCGCGTCGGTCAGGACGGCCACATCCGAGACGCGCTCCTTGAGCAGGTAGCCGACGCCGCCCGGGTGGTGCTCGAGGAGGCGGAGCGCGTAGCGCGCCTCCAGGTAGTGCGAGAGCACGAGCACGCCGACGTTCGGGTGCGAGTCGCGGATCTCCTCCGCGGCGACCAGCCCCTCGTCGGTGTGCGTCGGCGGCATCCTGATGTCGACGATCGCAATGTCGGGGCGGGCGACCTCGACCTTGCGGCGCGGCCTCGGCGATCGCAGACGCGCCGTCGGCCGCCTCGCCGACGACGTGGTACCCGTCGGCCTCGAGGAGCGCGCGAGCCGTGCCGCGGAATCCGGGGTGGTCGTCGACGATCAAGACGGTCCGCACCATCTTTTGGATCGTCGCATGTGCCGGGCGTCGGCGCATCGGGGCGAGCCCTCAGGCACACCGGTTGCGACGAAACGGCAACACGGCGGCGCGGGAAGAAGCCGCGGGCCGTTCGGTAATCGTCCGCGGCGGGAACGGTGCCGCCATGGCTGAGACCGCCCGCCGTACAGCCGTGGTCACGCTCGTCGTCGGCGGGATCGTCGTGCTCGCGGTCGTGCTCTGGAAGGTCAAGCTCCTGCTCGCGATCCTCTTCCTGGGCTTCATCCTCGCGGCGGCGATCCGACCCGGGATCGACGCGATGCGCCGGCGCGGCATCCCCCGCGGCGTCGGGCTCGCGATCCACTACCTCGCGTTGGCGGGGTTGCTCGCCCTCGCGCTGGGGCTGGTCGTCCCGCGCGCGCTCCACCAGGTCGACAACGCGGTCGGGAACATCCCCGAGACGCGCCAGGAGCTCGGCCAGTCGGCGAAGAAGAGCGAGGGGATCAAGGCCGACGTCCTGCGTGGGCTCCAGAGGCGTCTCCGCGAGGTGCGCGGCGAGGAGCTGATCGAGCCGGCGACGGAGATCACCCGCACCGCGTTCGAGATCCTGGTCGCGACGTTGTTCGTCTTCGCGACGGGCGCGTACTGGATCTTCGAGCGCAACCGCGCCGTCGCGCTCGTGGTCGCGCTCGTCCCGAAGGACCACCGGCACACGACGCGCGACACGTGGGACCTGATCGACGCGAAGCTCGGCGCGTACATCCGGGGTCAGACCCTGCTCGTGGCGCTCGTGGGGACTGTGCTGTCGCTCGTCTTTTGGGCGATCGGGCTCCCGTACTGGCTGCTCGTCGGAGCCTTCGCGGGCCTCGTCGAGCTCATCCCGGTGATCGGGCCGCTCGCCGCCGGCGCGCTCGCCGTGGGGGTCGGGCTCACCGAGTCGGTGCACACCGCGGTGATCGCAGGGCTCGCGGTTCTCGTCGTGCGCCTGCTCGAGGACTACGTCGTGATCCCGCGCGTGCTCGGCGAGGCGGTCGGCCTCTCGCCGCTCGTCGTGCTCGCGTCGGTGTCGGCG
>DATHAE010000101.1:0-3120 GCA_035296805.1 Gaiellaceae bacterium
CGAGCCGGCCGAGGACGTGAAGGCGCGGTACGGGGTCGAGACGCTCGAGGAGGCGTTCTTCGCCGCCACCGGCCGCAGCTTCGAGGACGAGAAGACCCAGGAGGACGAGGAGCGGGAGGTGTTCGCGTAATGGCACTGATGCAGACGACGACGCAGGCGATCCGGCACGAGCTGGTCGGGCTCGGCGGCGTCGTCGAGCGCAACTGGTACCTCGTCAAGCGCTACATCTGGTGGGAGGTCGCGTTCTTCCTCTGGACGGCCGCGAACACGCTCACGATCGTCTTCATCGCGGAGGGCGTCGGCCTGTCGGCCGAGGCGGAGAATGAGCTCGCGACGAAGCTGCTGATCGGCGCCGTGATCTGGTCGTACCTCGGGATCGTGTTCGAGATCCTGACCGAGACGGTCGCGTGGGAGCGCTGGGAGGGGACGATCGAGTACACGTTCATGGCGCCGCTCTCGCGGCCGGTGCACCTGATCGGGATGGGTGTCTTCGCCGTCGCGTACGGCGTCGTCCGCTCGTCGATGCTGTTCGTGGTCATGGTCGCGTTCTTCGGGCTCTCGCTCCCGAACGCGGACTACGTGACGGCTCTGATCCTGCTCGGGCTCGCCTCGGTGTCGTTCATCGGGATCGGGATGATGACCGCCGTCCTGCCGCTGATCTCGCCCGAGAAGGGAACGCAGCTCGGGTTCATCGCGCAGGGGATGCTGCTCGTCGTCTCCGGCGTCTACTACGCCGTCGAGGTCCTCCCGGAGTGGATGCAGTGGCTCTCGAAGATCTCGCCGGCGACCTACGCGCTGCGCGGGATGCGCGCCGCGATCCTCGAGGGGAAGGGCCTTGCGTGGGCCGACGTCTGGCCGCTGATCGTGATCGGGGTCGTCTCGATCCCGCTCGGGCTCGCGATCTTCGGCGCCGGCGAGCGCCATGCGAAGCGGCACGGGAAGCTGAAGCGGTCGGGATGATCCGGCGCGCCGAGACCCGCGACGACCTCGAGCGCTGCGTCGCCATCTGCAACGCCGTGCGTCCCGAGAATCCGATCGTGATCGAGCTGCTGGCGGAATCCGATGGGACGTGCCTGCTGCACGATGGCGGCGGCTACGCATACGTCGCGCAGTCGTCGGTGCCGGGTAGTGTCTTCGCGGCCGTGCGGGTCCGTCCGGAGGCGCGGCGGCGCGGGGTCGGGTCGGCGCTGCTCGAGGCGGTCCGCGTGCACGCGCGCGACGGGGGCTTCGAGCGCGCCTGGGGCAACGTCTCGGAGGCGGACCCCGACTCGCTCCGGTTCGTGCTTGCGCGCGGGTTCGCGGAGGTGGGGCGGGAGGTGACGGTGCTGCGCGAGGTGGCGCCGGGCGACGGCGAGGTCGCGGCCGGGATCGTCGAGCTTCGCGAGGAGCACCTGCAGGGCGCATACGAGGTGACCGTCGAGTGCATGCCGGAGATCCACGCACCGCTGCGCGGCGAGGCGCCGCCGTTCGACGAGTGGCTCGAGCGCGAGGCACGGCAGAGGTCGGTCGCCTTCGTCGCGCTCGACGACGGAGACGTCGTCGGCTACGCCGGGCTCTACGCCACGGGGACGTCGCGTCGGCTCGAGCACGGGCTGACGGCGGTGCGACGGAGTCACCGGAGGCGCGGCCTCGCGACGGCGCTCAAGCGGGCGCAGCTTGCGTGGGCGGCCGAGCACGGATACCGCGAGCTCGTCACCGACATGGTCGCGGGGAACGAGGGAATGCGGGCCGTGAACGAGCGGCTCGGCTACCGGCCGCTGCCGGCGTCGATCGTCGTCAGCGGGAGAGTCGCGTGATCGCGATCCACGCTGTCGAGACGGACGCGGACTATGAGACCTGGGTCGAGGTGCGAAACGCGGTCGCCCCGAACGAGCCGACGACGGTCGAGCAGACGCGGCGCGCCGACGGCGAGCCCGGGCGGCTGCTCGTGCTCGCGGACCTCGACGGGCGCGTCGCCGGTACGGGCATCGCGGCGCGGTCGAGCTTCGGCGGGCGCGCGTTCCTGGCGCCGCGCGTCCTGCCCGAGCTTCGCGGCCGCGGCGTGGGACGAGCGCTCGTCCGCGCGCTCTCCGACCACGCGCGGTCCTGCGGCTTCGAGGGCGTCAACGCATTCGTCGCGGGTGACGACGCGCGCTCGATCGAGTTCGCGCGTTCCTACGGGCTCGAGGACGTCGACCTCCAACTGGAGCAGGTGCGCCGCGTCGGCACCGACGAGCCCGGGCCGGAGCCGCCCGACGGGATCGAGCTCGTCGCGCTCGGCGCGCGCCGCGACGAGCTGCTGCGCGCGGTGTGGCCCGTCGCAGCGGCGGGCTATGCGGAGATGCCGCTCCCGCAGCCGATGGAGGTCCCGCTCGAGGAGTGGCTGCGCGACGAGGCGACGGTGCCCGAGGGCTCGTTCGCGGCGTTCGCGGGCGGCGAGCCCGTCGGCTACGCCGGCCTCCTCTTGCGGCCCGGCGGCGAGGTGGCCGAGCACGGGCTGACCGTCGTTCGCGGCGACTTCCGGCGCCGCGGCGTCGCGGTCGCGCTCAAGCGCGCGGTCATCCACTGGGCCTCGCAGAACGGCGTCGGCGAGCTCGTCACCTGGACGCAGCGCGGCAACGAGGCGATGCAGGCGCTGAACCGAAAGCTCGGCTACGTCGACCGCGAGCGCGTCCTCACCTTCCAGGGCCCGCTGCCGTGATCGAGGTCGAGGAGCTCGCGGCCGAGCGGCTCGCGGAGTGGCGCGACGTCCGGAACCGGGTCGACCCCGACGACGCGGTCGAGCTCGACTTCCTCCTTCATCGCCGCGAGCGGCAGCCCGGCCACCGCGACCTGCTCGCGAAGCTCGACGGCGCCGCCGCCGGCGTCGGCACCTACTCGCGGATGATCGACGACCCGGTCTCGCCGATCGGGCAGATCAATTTCCGCGTCCTGCGCGAGCAGCGCCGGCGCGGCGTCGCCACAGCGCTGCATGGGGCCGTCTCCGAGATCGCGCGCGCTCACGGCGACGAGGAGCTGGAGGGGAAGGTGATCGCGCCGACGGCCGAGACCGAGGCGTACGTCGCGGCGCGCGGCTACCGCCAGGTCCAGCGCATGATCGAGTCGCGCTTCGACCTCGGAGAGCCGCCGACGCGGGCCGAT
>DATHAE010000102.1:0-4045 GCA_035296805.1 Gaiellaceae bacterium
AGGAGCGCGATCGGGAAGATCAGCCCGGTCACGACCCAGACCGGGTACTCGAGCAGGTTCATGAGCGCGTTCGCGTGGCGGTAGAGCACGAACGACGACGCGAGCAGGAGCCCCATCAGCCCCAGCGAGAGCACCGTGGCAGCGAGCGCGAGCGCGAACGCGAACGGGTGCTCGAACTGGAGCGGGATCCCGTAGGCGAGTCGACCCCAGGCCAGGGTCGCGGCGAGCGAGTACGCGCCGATGATCGAGTTCGAGAGCGCGGCGGGGAGCAGCACGAAGAAGAACGGCGGCGGCGCGCCCACGGCGAGCTCCAGCGTCCCCTCCCAGCGCCACCACTGGATCAGCCCGCCCGAGCCGAACAGCGTTGCCGACCAGATCCCCATCATCCCGGCGCCGAGGGCGGCGTAGAGGAGCGTCCCCTCCTGGCCGCCGGACTTGAACATGTAGAAGGCGATCGTCGCGAAGATCAGCGGCTGGAAGAGGACGAGCAGCACGAACCAGCTCGAGGTCGAGTTCCGCTTCGTGAGGAACAGAAGGCCCCTCCAGACGATTCGCAGGTAACTCATGCTGTCTCCAGACTGGCGTTTCGCCGCGCCGCCTGCTCCAGGTATCGAAGGAGTGCATAGCCGACGGCGGCGTAGGCCGCGCCGACCGCCAGTTCGGCGAGGAGGAGGTGCGAGACGTCGCCGAGCGTCGCGCCGTCGGCGATCTCGCGCGCAGCCGCGAGCCCGTGCGTGACCGGCAGGGCCTCGCCCACGGCCCGCATCCAGTCCGGCAGGCTCTCGAGCGGGATGTTGACGCCGCAGAAGATCAGGAGCGCCGCATCGAGCAGGTTGATCAGAACGACCGCGTCGCGGATCCGCAGGCCGATCGCGCCGCCGAGGAAGCCGAAGCCCGTGCACGAGAGCGCCGTCGCTGCGATCACGACCGCGAGCGAGGGCAGCGACGCCGCCGGCAGCGTCACGTGGAGAAGCACGGCGCCCCCGACGAACGCGATCACGCAGACGGCGGCGGCATTCGCGCTCACGGGCAGCGCGCGGCCGAGGAAGAGCACGGCGCGGTTCGCGGGCGACGCGAGCAGCGGGCCGAGCGTCTGCGAATAGCGCTCGCCCGTGATCGTGAACGTCATCGCGAACAGCCCCGGGAGCGCCGCGAGCTGCAGTGCGTTCCCGATCACGTAGAAGCGGTCGGACTCGACTCCCGCGGCGCGTCCGAGGTAGGCGAAGAAGAGCACCTGGAAGATCGGACCGACCACGAGCGTCGGTACGAAGATCCACGGGTTCAGCCAGTTGAAGAGCGCGCGGTACGAGATCAGCCCACCGACGAAGAAGATCCTGAGGTTCGTCATGTCAGCGAGAGCGTCGCGTGCCGTCTCGCCGAGTCCATGAACCGCTCGAGCAGCGCGATCCCGAATGCGGTGTAGGCCGCGGCGAGCCCGAGGCAGATCGCGATGTCGAGCCACGCGCGGCCGCCGAGCGCCGAATGCAGGAGTGCGCGCATGCCCCAGGTCGGCGCGAGCGCCAGCGAGATCGGGTGGGACCAGGCGGGCAGGACCGCGAGCGGGAACAGGAGCCCGCTCGCGATCCAGACGGGGTACTCGAGCGAGTTGCCGATGTGCGACGCCGTGCGGAAACGGACGAGCGTCATCCCGAGCGCGAACCCGAGCACGCCGATCGACGCGATCGTCACAGGCACGGCCACGACGAACGCCACCGCGTGCTCGAGCGGCAGTGGAATGCCGTAGACGAGGCGGCCCCAGAGGAGCGTCGTCGCCAGCGCGTAGATCCCCGCCGAGGCGATCGCGACCGCCATCGGCAGCAGCACGAGCGCGAACGGGACGGGCGCGCCGACGAGCAGCTCGAGCGTCCCCCACCAGCGCTGGCGCTGGATCGCGCCGCTCGCGTCGATGGCGGCCATCGACCAGATGCCGGCGACCGCCGAGCCGAGCGACGCGTACAGCAGCGTCTGCGGATAGCCGCCCGCCCGGTACATGAAATACGCGAGAGTCGCGTTCACGATCGGCCAGGTCGCGCCGACGCCGATCGCGAACGGCGAGCGCGACATGATCTTGAAGTGGATCAGCCAGCCGACCGCGATCACGCGCAGCGTCTTCATGCCGCTGCCCTCACTCGGCGGTCACGAGCGCGACGTAGGCGTCCTCGAGCGTCGGCTCGCGCGAGGAGACGCGGCCGACGGACGCGCCGCCCAGCTCGGTGAGCAGCGCCTGCGTCAGCTCGCGCGCGCCCGTCGTCTGGACGACGAGGAGCTGCTTCTGCTCCTGCTCCTCGACCGCGACCGCAGTCACCCCGTCGATCGCCCGCAGCCGCTCGACGGCGGCGTCGTCGACGCCGAACACCTCGATCTCCGTGACGCGGCCGTCGGTGACGCCGCTCTTCAGCTCGGTCGGCGTCCCCTGCCCCACGATGCTGCCCTTCGCGATCACCGCGATCCGGTCGCAGAGCGTGTCGGCCTCGAACATGTAGTGCGTCGTCAGCAGCAGCGTCTTCCCGGCGCGGACGAGCTCGGAGATCGTCGCCCGCAGCTCGCGCGCGCCCACGGGGTCGACGCCGATCGTCGGCTCGTCGAGGAACAGGACTTCCGGGTCGTGGAGGATCCCGCGCGCGATGTGGAGCCGCTGCCGCATTCCTCGGGAGTAGCCCTCGACGCGCTCCTTCTCACGGCCGGTGAGCCCGACGAGCTCGAGCACCTCGCCGATCCGCTCGCGCTGGCGGCGGCCGGAGACGCCGTACAGCTCGGCGAAGTAGCGCAGGTTGTCGAGCGCGGAGAGCCGCTCGTACAGGCCGCGGTCGCCGCCGAAGACGTAGCCGATCCGCTTCCGCACCTCGCGCGGCTCGCGCTCCACGTCGTGCCCGAGCACGCGTGCCGTCCCGCTCGTCGGGAGGAGCAGCGTGATCAGCATCTTGATCGTCGTGGTCTTGCCCGCGCCGTTCGGCCCGAGCAGGCCGAAGAGCTCGCCACGCTCGACGGCGAACGAGATCCCGCGCACCGCCTCGACCTCGAGCGGCTTTCGCCGGACGACGCCCGTGGTCGTCTTGTAGGTGCGCTTCAGGTCGTGCGCTTCGATGACGGCTGCCACGGCGCGACCCTAGCGGGAGCGTCGCACGCGGTCTGCGGCTCGCCCTCGCAGCAGCCGAGCTTGAACCGGCAGCGCGGGCACTGCCACGTCCCGTGCCGCCACTCCATCTCCGCCGCACAGCGCCAGCACCGTTCCGTCACGGCCGAACCCTACGCACCGCACGTCCTGAGCAAGAACGACGGGAAATAGCGGCGGGTGGGCTCGAACCACCGACCTCCGGGTTATGAGTCCGGCGCTCTGACCAGCTGAGCTACGCCGCCCTGCGAGGACGCCAGCTTACCAACGGTCCCGCTACACTTCCGCGGCCCCAAGGCAGTGCGTCAGCGTGCCCGGGGTCGTCCATCCTCACCTGGAGACACAGTGGCCAAGAGCGGAGTCAGAGTTGCGATCACCCTCGCCTGCACGGAGTGCAAGCGGCGCAACTACATGTCCAACAAGTCGAAGCGGAACACCCCGGACCGGGTCGAGTTCCGCAAGTACTGCCGCTGGTGCGGGCAGCACACGCCGCACCGGGAGACGCGCTAGCCGTGGCGCGCGAGGCGGACGCAGGCAGGACTCCGGGGCGGCAGCCGCGCGGCGACGCGCGCATCGCCGGCGAGGTCGCGCCGCACGACAAGCGCCGCGGCGGCTTCATCCGCGAGTCGTGGGCGGAGCTGAAGAAGGTCGACTGGCCCGGTCAGAACCAGGTGATCCAGGGCACGGCCGTCGTGCTGATCGCGTGCGTGATCGTCGGTGTCTTCCTGTGGGCCAACGACCTCGTCTGGAAGCGCGTCGTCCAGAACCTCTTCCTGGGTCAATAGGAGAACGAGAGTGTTTCGCTGGTACGTCGTCAACACGTATTCGGGCCACGAGAACAAGGTCAAGGCCAACCTCGAGCACCGCATCGAGTCGATGGGGCAGCGCCCGCGCTTCCGGCGCGTCGTCGTCCCGACCGAGCCGGTGACCGAG
>DATHAE010000103.1:0-20253 GCA_035296805.1 Gaiellaceae bacterium
CATCGACCCGACGACGACCTTCGTGCGCGGCGGGACCCACATGCGCGGCAGCGAGCTCGTGCGCGTGTTCGTCACGCTTCTCATCACCCGCCCTCGGGCGGAGACGACCCACCCGACCTTGCCGCGGCGCAACAGCAGTACGGGATGCTCCGGCACGACGAAGACCCTCAGGGTGTGCGGGAAGTCGCGGTCGAAACGAACCGATGCGACCTGCGGCACCTGCGTGAGGCGCCGCTCGAGGAGCGTCGAGTCGACGGCGAGCAGGCTCGCGCCGATGACGGGTCGGAGCGCGTCGGCCGCCTGCTCCCGCGCGAGCGGCGAACCGCCCGCGACCTCGATCTGACGGACAGCGAAGACGGACATCGTCCGCGCGCCGAAATAGGCCGCGAACGCGACGACGAGCAGCGCGAGCCCGACTCCGACGGAGCGCGCCGACGGCACGACCGCGCGGAGCTCCGGGAGGCGGACGGCTGCGGGAAGGGCGGCGACGCGGGCAATCGTCCGGCGCGAGGAGGCCACGACGACGAGTTCGCCGCCGCGACGGCTTCCCCTACGGGGTCGGTCGCGGCCGGAGCCTCGCAGAGGACGCAGGCACGACGTTCCAGCCGGGCGGCAGCGGCGCAGACGCCACCGGCTCCGCCGCGACCTCGTCCCGGACCGTCGGCGCGGGTGGACGATTGACGACATCGCGCGCCTCCTCCCGGACGGCCGGATCACGACGTCCCAGCCGTCGGGGAAGACACCGACGAAGTGGCGTCGCCGGCGACGGTGGACGACCGCGACCGGCGGCGGCCGCCACGTCAGCGCGCGCAGCTCCCAGGCCGGCGGCGGCAGGGCGTCGAAGTCTGCGCGCATGCGGCGCGTCCCAGGTGAGACCAAGAGCACGACCTCCTCGGCCGTGTCCGCGGCAGGCGTTGCCGAGACGATGCGGCCGTCCCAGAGGTTGCGCAGCAGCGTGTGGCTCGTCACACCGCCGGCAGCTCTATCGGCCCGAGGAACCGCACCTCGTGCTCGAGCGCGACGCCGAACTGCTCCTGCACGCGCCGCCTCGCCTCCGCCATCACCGCCACGGCGTCGGCGGAGGTCGCGTCGCCCGAGTTCTCGATGAAGTTCGCGTGCCGTGGCGAGATGCGGGCGCCGCCGATCCCGTGGCCCTTGAGGCCGCACTGCTCGATCATCCATCCGGCGCCCGCCTCTGGGGACGGATTCTTGAAGACGCTGCCGAATGTTCGCTTGTTCGTCGGCTGGGTCGCCTTTCGCTGCGCGAGCAACTCCGAGACCCGCGCCTTGATCTCGTCCCGAGGCCGCGGCGTCAGCCCGAAACGAACCTCCGCGACTACCTGGCCCGGCGTCAGGGTCGAATGGCGGTAGGTCAACTCGAGCTCGTCGACCGACACGGTGCGCGCGCCGCCGGCGTCGACGACGACGGCCTCGCGCATGACGGCGCGCCAGTCGCTGCCGTACGCGCCCGCGTTCATCCGGACGCCGCCGCCGGCCGTGCCGGGAATGGCCGACGCGAACTCGAACCCGCCCAGGCCGGCCGCGCGAGCGCGGTGCAGCGCGACGGCGTTCGCGGCGCCGCCGCCGGCGACGAGGTCCTCGCCTTCGACGCGCACCTGCGCGAGCTGCCCCGACAGCTTCAGCACGAGCGCGTCGACACCCTCGTCGTGGACGAGCACGTTCGATCCGAGGCCGATCACCTCGACTTCGACGCCCGCCGAGGCCGCCCAGCGAAGAACGCCCTGCAGCTCCGCGATCGTCTCGGGCCGCGCCAGAAAGCGCGCGGCCCCGCCCGTACCGAGCGTCGTGAAGCGCGAGAGCGCGATCTGCTCCTCGATCGCGACGCCGAGCTCCACGCCGAAAGTCCTACCAGCGCCCACGCGGACCGCGCGCCACCTCGGCACCCCGGGCGCCCCTACGGGTCACGGTACCGGCCGGGCGCGTGGATCTCTGTGCGAAATGTGTGAGAAGGAATCCCCAGAATCGCGCCGTGCCGGAGCACCGGCGACGCGGATCGCGCGGTCACGCCGGCGTCCCGTCCTCGCGGGCGAGCGCCGCGCGCACGAGCGCTGCTGCGCGGTCGACGTCGCCCGCTCCGACCGTCAGGACGACGTCGCCCGGCTCCGCGTGGAGCGCCAGCCACGCGGCGCCGGCATCCACCGACGGCGTCCAGGCCGGCAGTCGCCCGAGGTCGGAGAGCGCGTCCACCACGAGCTTTCCCGTCACTCCCGGGAGCGGCTGCTCGCGCGCGGGGTACACATCCGTCACCGCCACGTCGTCGGCCTTCGCCAGCGCGGCCCCGAGCTCGCGCGCGAGGTGCCGCGTGCGCGAGTAGAGGTGCGGCTGGAAGAGCACGCGCAGCCGCCGGCCGGGAAACCGCTCCCGCGCCGCCGCGATCGTCAGGGCGACCTCCGTCGGATGATGGCCGTAGTCGTCGACGAGGGTCACTTCGCCGAGCTCCGTCACGTCGAAGCGGCGGCCCGTCCCCATGAATCGCCCCAGCACCGGCTCGGCTGCCGCTCGTTCGACGCCGGCCGCCTCGAGCGCCGCGAGCGCCGTCCCAGCGTTCAGCCGGTTGAGCCGCCCCGGCAGCGCGAGCGGGCCGTCGTATGCCGGCGCGTCCCGCACGACAACCGGCGCCCGCGCGAGCCACGCCTCGAACCGCGCCCTCAGCTCCGCCTCCGAGCGGAACTCGGTGTGGTGGTCGAGCTCGACGTTCGTCACGACGGCGATCTCCGCGGGGAGGCGGAAAACGGTGCCGTCGGACTCGTCGCCCTCGACGACGAGCCAGCCTGCTCCGGAGCCGGCGTTCGCGCCGAGCTGCGGCACGGGCGCGCCGACGAGCCACGCCGGGTCGCGCCCTGTCTCGCGCAGGACGAACGCGATCATCGCCGCCGTCGTCCCCTTCCCGTGCGTGCCGGCGACGACGATCGACCGCCGCAACCCGACCAGCTCCGCGAGCAGCTCGGCGCGGGACCGCCCGGCCACCTCCGGGTACGCGGAAGAGACCACCACCTCCCAACCAGCGGGCACGACCGGCTCCGGAGCGATCTCGAGCGGAACGTCGCGGAGCTGCTCGAGGTATGCCGTGTCGACGCGGTCCCAGCCGCCGATCTCGGCACCCCACGCGCGGGCGAGCTGCGCGTACGCCGAGAGGCCGGCGCCGCCGATGCCGACGAACCAGACACGCCGTCCGTCAAGCGGCCGCGAGGGCAACGAGCTCCTCCGCGATGTCCTCCGCCGCATTCGGACGGGCGGCGGCGAGCATCGCGGCGCTCATCCGGCGCAGTCGCGGCTGATTGTCCAGCAGCGAGCGCACGAGGTCGGGGACGTCGTCGAGATCGAGCTCGCGCACCATGATCGCGCCGCCGGCGCGAGCGAAGTACTCGGCGTTCTTCGCCTGGTGGTCGCCCGTCGCGAACGGGTACGGGACGAGGACAGCGGGCCTGCCGGCGGCGGCGATCTCCCAGACCGTCCCGCCCGAGCGCGCGAGCACGAGATCGGCTGCCGAGAGGGCCGCGCCGAACTGGTTCGTCTCGGCGAGGACCCGGTAGTCGTCGCGCCGCACGCGCCGCCGGACGAGCTGGAAGTCGCGCATGCCGGTGATGTGCAGGATCGCCGGGCCGCGCTCGCCGAAGGTGTCGACGACGAACTCGTTCAACGTCCGCGCGCCCGCGAGCGCGCCGAACACGACGAGCACCTGGCGGTCGTGCGGGAGGTCGAAGATGAAACGCGCCTCGTCCTGGGGCACCGGGCGCGACCGCTCGGGGATCGGTCGCCCGACGACGCGGTACTTGGCACTGTCCCTCGACTCGATCGGCAGCGCGAGGAAGACGCGCATCGCGTACGGAGCGGCGAGGCGGTTCGCGAGCCCGAGGTGCGCATCTGCTTCCGTCAGCGCCGCCGGGATCCGCATCGTCGCCGCGGCGAGCACCATCGGCCCCGCGACGAAGCCGCCGGCGCCGAGGACGACGTCCGGCCGGCGGCGGCGAAGGATCTTCCGGCACGCGAACGGCGCGCGCCCGGCCTTGACGAGCGCGCGCGCGAGCGCCGGCGTCGGCTTCCGCGGCAGCCCGGTGACATCGAACGTGTCGAGTTCGTAGCCTGCGTCAGGAACGAGTCGCGCCTCGACGCGATCCGGCGACCCGGCGAACGTCACGTGCACGCCGCGCCCCGTCAGAGCTTCCGCGACTGCGAGTGCCGGCAGGACGTGGCCGGCTGTCCCGCCGGCGGCGATCAGGCACCGAGGCTGCTGCTGCGGTCTGTCCACGGTGCCCGATGTTAAGGACGATCCCGACCGACGCGAGCAGCACCACGAGGCTCGATCCGCCGTAGGACAGGAATGGGAGCGGGATCCCCGTCAGCGGCGCGATCCCCATCACCGCGGCGATGTTGATCGCCGCCTGGGCGCACACGAGCACCGTCAGTCCGGCAGCGAGCCGCTTCCCGAACGGGTCGCGACAGGCGAGCGCGATCGTCAGCCCGGCGTAGGCGAAGACGCCGTAGGCGACGATGACGGCCGTCACTCCGACGAGGCCGAGCTCCTCCCCGATGTTCGCGAGCATCATGTCCGTGTGCGCCTCGGGGAGGTAGAAGATCTTCTGCACGCCCTGGCCGAGCCCGACGCCGACGACGTGGCCGGAGCCCATCCCGATCATCGCCTGGACGATCTGGAAACCCGTCCCCTGCGCGTCGTCCCACGGGTGGAGGAAGGCGAAGAAGCGGGCCCGCCGGTACGGCTCGAACCAGATCGCGAGCATCCCGAGCGTCGCCGTGATTGCGAACGCGCCCGCAAGCACGCGCACCGGCGTGCCCGCGATCAGGAGCATCGCGCCGAGCATCAGCAGGATCGCGATCGACGTCCCGAGGTCCGGCTCGAGGATGAGCAGGAACGCGAACGCGCCCACGAGCACCCCGAACGGCCGCGCGAGCGCGCGCAGGTCGCGGGGCGGCGACTTGCGCGAGAGATACGACGCCGCCCAGACCGCGAGCGCGAGCTTCGCGAGCTCGGACGGCTGGAAGGCCGCAGGCCCGAGTGAGATCCAGCGGCGCGCGCCGTTGATCGACGGCCCGATCACGAGCACGGCGACGAGGAGCACGAGCGACACGAGGACGAGCATCGGCGCCAGCGGCCGCAGGCGGCGGTAGTCCCAGCGCTGCGCGGCCACCATCAGCGCGATCCCGACGGCTGCGTAGATGCCCTGCCGCTTCAGGTAATAGCTCGGATCGGAGCCGTCCACGGCCGCCGCGGCCGAGGTGGCCGAATAGACCATCACGAGACCGAACGCGACGAGCGCGAGCGTGACCAGCACCAGCAGACGTCCCTGAAGCTCTCCCCGCTTCATTCGGGCCTCCTTCGCGGCGGCGGGCCCGATTCCTCGCGTTACGTGGACAATGCGTGCGCGAGCGCGCGGAAGTGCTCGCCGCGCCGCTCGAAGTTCTCGTACTGGTCGTAGCTCGCGCACGCGGGGCTGAGGAGGACGACATCGCCGGGAGCGGCTTCTCCAAACGCGTGCTCGACCGCCCGGTCGAGGGTCCCGTCGCGGTCGAACGGGCGGCCGTCGAGCGCGTCGGCGAGCTCGTCCGAGGCTTCCCCGACGAGGTGGATCGACCGCACGCCGGGGCCGACGGCGGTGGCGAGCGGCGCGAAGCTCTCTCCCTTGAGCGACCCGCCGAGGATCAGGTGCACCGGCTCGTCGCGGTAGGCCTCGAGCCCCCGCCGCGCCGCGGCGACGTTGGTCGCCTTCGAGTCGTTGACGAACCGGACGCCGCCGACGGTCGCGACCAGCTCGAGCCGGTGCGGGACGCCCGGGAACGTGCGCAGCGCCTCCGCGATCGCGGCGTCGTCGACGGCGGCGGCGCGCGCGGCGGCGGTCGCGGCGGCGGCGTTCTCCCGGTTGTGCGCCCCGCGAAGCAACGGCTCCGCCGGGAGCGGGTCCGACGCTTCGAATTCGATAACAGTTACCGAGTTGTAACTGTTACCGAGGGGAAAGGATCGCGGCACGACGGCGACGCGGGCGCGCTCGAAGATGCGCAGCTTCGCGTCGCGGTACTCGTCGACCGACGCGTAGCGGTCGAGGTGGTCGGGATCGAGGTTCAGGAGCACGGCGACCTCGCACGCGAACGTGTCGACGTCCTCGAGCTGGAACGACGACAGCTCGCAGACGACCCAGTCCGCCGCGCGCACCGACGTCAGCGGCAGGCCGATGTTTCCCGCGACCGCGACGTCGCGGCCGGCGGCTTCGAAGATCGCCCCGAGGAGCGCCGTCGTCGTCGTCTTCCCGTTCGTCCCCGTGACGCCGACGAACCGCGTCTCCGGGAGCAGCCGGTAGCCGAGCTCGATCTCCGACCACACCGGCACGCCCCGCTCCCGCGCCGCGCGCACGAGCGGCGCGCCCGGCGGTACGCCCGGCGTCTTCACCAGCACGTCCGCCCCGTCGAGCAGCGCAAGGTCGTCCTCGTTCCCGAGCGACCTGTCGACGCGCACGACCTCGTTTCCGCGCTCCTCCAGCCGCTCGCCGGCCGCGCGCCCGGACGCGCCGAAGGCGTAGTAGAGGACGGCCCTCACCCGCGGCCGCGGATCTGCGGGTAGTACTTGTAGAAGAGCGCGAAGCCCGCGGCGCAGAGGATCCCGGTCACGATCCAGAAGCGCACCATGATCTTCGTCTCCGACCACGCCTTCATCTCGAAGTGGTGGTGGATCGGCGCCATCAGGAAGATGCGGCGGCCCCACCACTTGAAGGTCAGCACCTGGAGCATCACCGACACCGCCTCGATCAGGAAGATCCCGCCGATCAGGATCAGCAGGAACTCGACCTTGAGGAAGATCGCCATCGCGGCGAGCGCGCCGCCCAGCGCGAGCGCCCCGGTGTCGCCCATGAACACCTCGGCCGGGAACGCGTTGAACCAGAGGAAGCCGATCGCGGCACCGATGATCGCGGCGCCGATGAAGGCGGCGTCGAGCCGCGTCTCGATCCGGTGTCCCGGCGCCCCTGACCTGATGTAGATCGTGACCGCGACCGCCGTCATCGTGAACAGGGCGATGATCGCGGTGCCGGCCGCGAGGCCGTCGACGCCGTCGGCGAGGTTCACGCCGTTCGTGGCGCCCGCGATGATGAAGAACAGGAGCACGTACCACCCCCACCCGAGCGGCAGCCACTGGTTGACGACCGGGATGAAGACGTCGTGCCGGAGCTCCTGGCGATGCGCCGCCACGCCGACGACGATCGTGATCGCCAGCAGCAACAGCATCTTCCAGCGCCCCGGCAGGCCGAGCGACCGCCGGTGGCGAAGCTTGATGTAGTCGTCGAGGAACCCGATCGCGCCGCACGCGATCGCAGTGCCGAAGATCGTGAGCGCCGGCAGCGTCCGGTCGCTCGTGCTCAGGAACGCGATCGCCGCCGCGAACATGATCAGCAACCCGCCCATCGTCGGCGTCCCCTGCTTGACCGAGTGGCGCTCCGGGCCCTCCTCGCGGATGTGCTGGCCGAACTCGTTCTTGCGCAAGAACTCGATGAACTTCGGCCCGGCGAGGATGGAGATGATCATCGCGACGAGCGCGGCGACGAGGACACTGGCCATCAGGCAGTGAGTTTCTCCGCCACGACCTCGAGTCCCACCGCGCGCGAGCCCTTCACCAGCACGACATCGCCCGGCCGGAGGAGCTTGCGCAGCGCTTCGGCCGCCTCGGCCGCCGTGGCGACCGAGCGACCGCGCCCGTTCGGGAGATAGCCCTGCGCGAGCGGGCCGACGGCGACGACCTCGGCGACGCCGGCGTCGTCCAGCGCGGTCGCGACCTCGCGATGGTACGCAGGCGCTGTCGCTCCGAGCTCGGCCATCTCGCCGAGCACCGCGATGCGCCGCCGCGGCCCGGCGCGCTCGGCGAGGTGCGCGAGCGCGGCCCGCATCGAGAGCGGGTTCGCGTTGTAGCAGTCGTTGATCAGGAGTACGTCGCCGGGCAGCGACAGCTCCTGCTCGCGGAGCGGCGAGAACTCGACGTGCAGCTCGCCGTCCTCCAGGTCGAGGCCCAGCGCGTCCGCCGCGATCAGCGCCGCCAGCGTGTTCCCGAGCTGGTGGCGCGAGGTGAAGTTCGTCCTGAGCGCGATCGTCCTCGCCCCGAGGTCGAAGACGCCCGGCTCGCGCACGGGGCCGAAGCGGCGGATGTCGATGTCGTCGCGCGTGAGGTACGGCTCGAGCAGCGGGTCGTCCGGGACGACGGCCACGCCGCCGGCCGGCAGCGCCTCGATCAGCTCGGCCTTCGCCCGCGCGACGTTCTCCACCGTCTGCACGAGCTCGAGGTGGACCGGCCCCACGTTCGTGATCACGGCGACGTCGGGCTTCGCGAACGACGCGAGCCACGCGATCTGGCCGAGGCCGCGCATACCCATCTCGGTGATGCAGATCTCCGTGTCGACCTCGAGGCGGCAGAGCGTGAGCGGCACGCCGAGCTCGTTGTTGAAGTTCCCCTCCGAGGCGAGGGTGCGCGCGCGAGGCTCGCAGATCGCGGCGAGGATGTCCTTCGTCGTCGTCTTCCCGGTCGACCCCGTGATCGCCACGACCCGCGCCGACGAGCGGTCGCGGACCGTGCCGGCGATCGCGGCGAGCGCGCGCTCCGGATCCTCGGGGACGAGCGCGGCGGCCGCGCCGCGCGCGAGCGCGTGCTGGACGAAGTCCGCGCCGCCGCCCACCGCGACGAACAGGTCGCCCTCGTCGATCCGCCGGGAGTCGATCTGCATTCCGGTGACGGCGTCCGCCCACGGCCGCGCGTACAGCTTCCCGAGCGGCTCGACGACCGAAAGCTCGAGCGGGATCACGGTCGCACCGCCACCCGACGCAGCGCCTCCCGGGCGACCACACGGTCGTCGAAGGGGACGCGCCGTCCGCCCACCTCCTGCTCGACGTCGGCTCCCTTGCCGGCGATCACGACGACGTCTCCGGGCCTCGCATCCGCGATCGCCGCCTCGATCGCGCGTCGGCGGTCGAGCTCGATCTCGACGGCGTGCGACGCCCCCGCGGCGATCTCGCTCGCGATCTCGGCAGGGTCCTCGCGGCGCGGGTTGTCGGTCGTGACGATCGCGCGGTCGGCGAGCTCGGAGGCGATCCGGCCCATGAGCGGACGCTTCGCGCGGTCGCGGTCGCCGCCCGCGCCGAAGACGACGATCAGCCTTCCGTCGCCGAGCGGGCGCGCGGCGCGGAGGACGTTGTCGAGCGAGTCCGGGGTGTGCGCGTAGTCGACCAGCACCGAGAACGACTGCCCGTCGTCCACCGGCTCGAACCGGCCGGGGACGCTCACGACGGCCTCGATCCCGCGCCGGATCGCGTCGCGATCGATCCCGAACGCGCGCGCCGCGCACACGGCCGCGAGCGCGTTCTCACGGTTGAAGTCGCCCCGCAGCCTGAGATCGATCCCGTCCAGGGCGTCGCTCGTCGCGTCGAAGGTGACGGCACCCGGAAACTCCGCGGCAAGCCGGCGGCCGTATTCGTCGCCGACGTTGATCACGGCCTGCTCCGCCTGCGCGAACAGCGCCCGCTTCGCCTCGAAGTACGCCTCCATCGACGCGTGGAAGTCGAGGTGGTCCTGCGTCAGGTTCGTGAACGCGAGCACGGCGAACCGTGTCCGGTCGAGGCGCCCCTTCGCCTGCGCGATCGACGTCGCCTCGATCACGCACGAGCGGTCGCCGGCGTCGAGCATCTCGCGGAACAGCCGCTGCAGGTCGATCGCCTCCGGTGTGTTGAGACCCGTGTCGCGGGCTGCGCCGCCGACGCGACGCTCGATGTTCGTGAGCAGTCCCGGGCGCCACCCGGCGACGGCGAGGATCGAGTGGAGGAGGAACGCCGTCGTCGTCTTGCCGTTCGTCCCGGTGATTCCGGCGACCTTCAGCTCGCGCGTCGGGTCACCGAAGAAGAGCACGGCAGCCTCGGGCATCGCCTTCCTCACGTCGGGAACGACCAGCTGCGGCACCGCGACCTCGAGCTGCCGCTGGACGACGAGCGCGGCCGCGCCGGCGGCGATCGCCGCGGGCGCGAGGTCGTGGCCGTCGGTCGACGAGCCGCGGACGCAGAAGAAGAGCGCACCGGGCGCGACCGAACGCGTGTCGTAGGCGAGGTCGCGGATTTCGACGGGAGCCTGATCGACGACCTCGGTCGGCCCGAGCGCCGTGATGAAGCGCTCCAGGTCCATCGGCGCGGAGGTTACCGGCCGCCGCCGACGTGCTCGTCCGGGCGCCGCGGCACGGAGGCCGGCCGGCGGCCGTGCCGGCCGACCTCCACAGCTGCGGTCATCGCGTCACGGTGAGCCGCGCTGTCGCGGCGGAGCCGCCGTAGGTCGCGGTGATCGTGGCTGCTCCGGGTCGCTTCCGCTTCGTGGTGACGGGGAACGTGGCCGCCGTCGCGCCTGCCGACACGGTGACGGACGAGGGGACCGCCGCGATCCGCGGGTCACTGCTCGCGAGCGCGACCGTGGCGCCTCCCGTCGGGGCGGCCGCCGAGAGGCGAACGGTTCCGACGACGGTCGCGCCGCCCACCACCGTCGTCTGCGAGAGCGCGAGCGACGACAGCGTCGCGACCTCCGCCTCCGCCGGAGCGAGCCGGTAGACCACGCCGCGGTTGAACGCGCCGCCGGCGATCGCCGTTCCGTAGATGCCACCTGCCCACTCGACGACGCCGCTCCAGGGTGTGCTGCCTTCCGCTGTCCTGAAGGTGTGGAGGACGCTGACTGCGCCGGCGAGGTCGGCCCGGAAGACGACGCCCCGGTTGTCCGCGCCGCCGTAGGGGAGGCCGCCCTGCTTGGTCGTCCCGTACAGGTACCCGTCGCTCGCCTCGAACAGCGGAGCCAGGGGCTTCTGCCCGGTCTCGCCGGTCGCGGTGAACGCGTGCAGCGTCGTGACGTTCCCGGCGCGATCCATCCGGAAGACCGTGCCCCAGCCGAGACCGGTCTCCGTCGTGCCGTAGAGGTTGCCGTCCCGTGCCTCGATCACGCCCGCCTTCGGCTGGCAGCCGTCGTTGAACGAGAAGGAGTGGAGGAGGGTGTGGACGCCGGTCGGCGAGAGGCGGAAGACCGTCCCGCACCCCGAGCCCCCGCCGTTCGTCGTCCCGTACAGGTTGCCGTCACTCGCGAGTGTCAGCGGGCCGAGCGGCTCGACACCGTCGAAGCCGTTGAACTGGTGCAGGACCTGCAGGCCGGGCGCCGGCGACCAGCGCCAGATCGTGCCGTAGTGGGGATAGGTGCTGTCGTCGCTCGCCGTGCCGTAGACGGCGCCGTCGATGCCGAACGTCGGCGCTGCGGAGGGCCAGAGCCCCTCGACCGGGAGGAACCGGTGCAGCACCGTCAGCGTGCCGGACCCGTCGATGCGGAAGAGCGTTCCCTGACCGCCGCTGAACGAGCCCGGGTCGAGGTCGCCGCCGTGCGAGGTCGTGCCGTACAGGAGCCCGTCGGGACCGCGGACGAGCCCGTTCGGCCGCTCGCCGTTCACGCGGTCGAACCTGTGGACGGTCTGGAACGCGCCGCTCGCGTCGACGCGGAAGACGGTCCCGTAGCCGTCGGGGTTCTCGTCCGGAACGACGGTGCCGCCGTAGAAGGTCGTGCCGTAGAGGAACCCGTCCCCGCCGTCGACGAGGCTGCTGCTCGGGCTGACCCCGTCGGGCCCGCTGAACGAGTGAAGGACGCGGACTGACGCCGCGGCCGGGCTCGACGCGATCGCGAGCACTGTCGCGGCGGCTGCGAATGCGGTCGCTCGCCGCTTCATGGAACCACCTCCTTGGTCGTCGCAACGATCGGTCGGCGGACGTGCGCCGACATCCGTAAAAGGCGGTGCGCCGACATCCGTAGAAAGCACGGATTCGTGCGCTGCGACACTTACGCCGATGCTCACGGCCCCGCTCCCGCCCGCGCTCGAGGAGGCGCTCGCTCACGTCGCTTCCGCGCCGCACGCAAGCGCCGAACTGACGCAGCGCTACCGCGATCCCGCGACGCCCGCGGGGCCGGTCGCGCGGTCGCGCCGGGACGTCCAGGCGTACGCGGTCGCGCGCCTCCCCGCGACGTACGCGGCGCTGCGCGTGGCGCTCGGCGAGCTGGCGGTCCGGGCGCCTGCGTTCGCCCCCGCGACGCTCCTCGACCTCGGTGCCGGCCCGGGAACGGCGGCCTGGGCCGCCGGCGGGGTCTGGCCGTCGCTCCGGGCCGCGACCGCAGTCGAGGCGGAACCCGAGATGCGACGGCTCGGCCGCGAGCTGGCGCGCGCCGCGGCGTCACCGGTCGTCGCGGACGCGGAGTGGGTCGCAGGCGCGCTTCCGGCTGCGCTCCCCTCGGCGTCGTTCGACCTCGTCACGCTGTCGTACGTCCTCGGCGAGCTCGCGGAGCGCGACCGGGAGGCCGTGGTCGGCAGCGCGTGGGAGGCGGCAGCAGGCGCGATCGTCGTGGTCGAGCCCGGGACGCCGGCCGGGTACGAGCGCGTGCTCGAGGCGCGCGACCGCCTGATCGCGCTCGGCGCGACCGTCGTTGCCCCGTGCCCGCACGACCGGGCCTGTCCGCTCGCGGGAACCGGCGACTGGTGCCACTTCGCCGTCCGCCTCGCGCGCACGCGCGCGCACCGCGAGGCGAAGGACGCGCAGCTCGGGCACGAGGACGAGAAGTTCTCCTACGTCGTCGCCGCGCGCACGCCCGCACCGCAGGCCGCAGCGCGGATCCTGCGCCACCCGCAGATCCGGCGCGGGCACGTCCTGCTCGAGATCTGCGCGCGCGACGGCGTCCGTACCGAAACGATCTCCAAGCGCGAGGGCGAGCGCTACCGCCGTGCGCGCAACGTGTCGTGGGGCGAGGATCTCGGCGAGTGATTCGCGTCAGCCGGTCGTCGTCGCGGTCGCGGGCGCGTCCGGCGGGATCTCGAGGTACTGGAGGTCGAACTTCGCGATCTCCGCGAACGCGGGCGCCGCGATCACGCCGCCGAAGATCTGCCCGCGCGGCTCGTCGACCATCACCAGCACGACGAGCCGCGGCTTCGACGCCGGCACCATGCCGACGAACGAGGCGACGTACTTCGACGACGAGTAGCCGCCGCGCGAGTCCGGCTTCTGCGCGGTGCCCGTCTTCCCCGCGACGCGGTAGCCCGGCACCGCGGCCGCCGTGCCGGTACCGCCCTCGTGGACGACGTTGGCGAGCATCGTCCGGATCTGCGCGTTGACACGCGGCGTCATGATCCGCCGGCGCGCCACCTTCGGCCGCGCCTTCCCAACGACGCGCTCCACGACGTGCGGCTGCACCAACAACCCGCCGTTCGCAACCGCCGCATACACGCTCGCCATCTGGATCGGCGTGACCGCGATGCCCTGGCCGATCGGGACGTTGCCGATGGTCGATCCCGACCACTGGTCGAGCGGAAGGACGAGGCCGCTCGTCTCGCCGGGGAAGTCGATTCCGGTCGGCTTGCCGAACCCGAACCGTTCGATCCACCTCGCGAGCCGCTCCGGCCCGAGCTTCTGCGCGAGGGTGATGGCGCCGACATTCGACGATCGCGACAGGATCTGCGAGACGGTCATCGTCTCCGTGGGCCGGCCCTCCGCGTCGTGGATCACGCGGTCCGCGACCTGGATCGAATACGGGAGCGTGAACTGCGTCGACGGCGTCACCAGCCCCTCGGAGAGCGCACCCGTAACGGTGACGAGCTTGAACGTCGAGCCCGGCTCGTAGAGATCCGACACGGCGCGGTTCCGCTGCAGCGCGAGCGGCACGCGGCTGGCGTTGTTCGCGTCGTACCCCGGCGCCTGCGCGAGCGCGTAGACGGCTCCGGTCGTCGGATCGAGCACGACGGCGCACGCCGCCGCGGCGTGCCACTCCGCGACCGTCTGCCTCATCACCTGCTCCGCCTGCGCCTGGATCCGGTGGTCGATCGTGAGGAACACGTCGTGCCCGTCGCGTTCAGGCGTGGTGCTGAGCACGTCGATCGCGCGGCCGACCGGGTCGCGGATCAACGTCTGCTTCCCCGGCGTTCCTGCGAGCGACCGGTCGTGCGCGACCTCGATCCCCGACAGGCCCTTGTTGTCATCGCCCGCGTAGCCGACGATCTGCGAGCCGACCGTACGCTGAGGGTAGGCGCGCTGCTCCTCGGTGTAGAAGCCGACGCCCAGGAAGTCGCGCTTCGCGAGCCTCGCCGCCTGCTCCGGGTCGGCGAATCGCTTGATGCGCACGAAGTGCTTGCGGCGATCGAGGAGCTGCGGGTAGAGCTCGTTCGCGTCGACGCCGAGGATCTGCTCGACGGCGACGGCGACGCGCCGCGGCCGGTCGAGCTGGCTCGGGTCGGCGAAGACCGTCGTCCGCTCCTCGCCGATCGCGAGCTGCGTTCCCGTCCGATCGAAGATCGTGCCGCGCGGAGCCGCGAGCGTGACGGTCTGCCGGTGCTGTGACCGCGCCATCGCGCCGAGGTCCTGCGCGCGCACGCCCTGGAGCCACACCGCGCGCGCGAGCGTGCCGGCGAGGGCGAGGACGAAGACGGCGAGCAGCAGGCGGATCCGGCGATTGACCTGCTTCTCGGCGCGGCTCATCGTGAGACGTCGACGTACCCGAAGGTCGAGGGATCGGCGGGCTCGAGGCCTTGCTCGTGCCGCGCGCGCGCCTGGACGCGCGGCGAGGCGAGCGAACTGGAGAGCTCGGACTGCAGGGCGGCGTTCTCGGCGCGGAGCTTCGCGCGCTCGCGCGAGGCCTCGTCGAGCCCCAGGTTGAGCCGCAGGACGGCAACGTTCACGAACACGACTCCGGCGAGGAGCAGGGCCGACAATGCGATCCAAACTACGCCGCCGCGGGCGCGCCTCCTCCGGCGCGCCTCTTCCGCCGCCTTCTGTCGCCGCCTCCGCGGCACCGGTGCCGCGACCGCCGCCATCTCCGTCGCCTGGCTAGCCATCCGCCGCCTTCACGGCGATCCGCAGCCGCGCCGACTGCGAGCGGGGGTTCCGCTCGATCTCGGCGCGCGTGGGCCTGACCGCGCGGCGCGGCGTCGCCTTCAGCGTCGGCTGCGCTCCGCAAGCGCAGACCGGGAAGTCGGGCGGACACGTGCATCCGTGCTCCTCGCGGCGCAGGAACCGCTTCACGATCCGATCCTCGAGCGAGTGGAAGGAGATCACCGCGAGGCGCCCGCCGGGCCGCAGCATCTCGAGCGCCGCCGGGAGCGCGCGCTCGAGCGCGCCGAGCTCGTCGTTGACCTCGATCCGGAGCGCCTGGAAGACGCGCTTCGCCGGATGGCCCTCGCCGAACCGCGCCGGCGCCGGGATCGCCTCCTTCACCGTCTCGACGAGGTCGCTCGTCCGGTCGAACGGAGTCTTCGCGCGACGGCGGACGATCGCGCGCGCGATCTGGCGCGCGAACCGCTCCTCGCCGTACCGCTTGAAGATGTCGGCAAGCTCGCGCTCGGCGTACTCGTTGACGACCTCGCGCGCGCTCGTCGGCGCGGACGGATCCATGCGCATGTCGAGCGGCGCGTCGGCGGCGTACGAGAAGCCGCGCTCGGGCCGGTCGAGCTGCATCGACGAGACGCCCAGGTCGAGCAGGATCGCGTCGGCGCGCACGCCGTTGTCGGCGAGCCCGCGCAGGACGGACGAGAACTCCCCGTGGAGCAGCCGCGCCTTGACGCCGCCCGAGCGGCGGACGCGCTCGAAGTACGGCGCGACCGTCGGGTCGCGGTCGATCGCGATCAGCTTGCCCTCGCCTCGCAACCGGTTCGCGAGCAGCGCCGCATGGCCACCGGCGCCGAAGGTCGCATCGACGATCGTGTGCCCCGCGCGCGGATCGAGGCCGGCGAGCACTTCGCCGGCGAGGACGGGAACGTGGTCAGTCTCGGTTGGCAACACGCTCGGCAACATTCTCCGCGCTCCCTTCGACCTCGTTCAGGTGCGCGCGCCACGCCGCGCGGTCCCAGATCTCGAGGTGGTCGTAGACACCGGCGACGGTGACCTCCCGGCCGAGCCCTGCGCTCTCGACGAGCGGCGCCGGCAGCACCATCCGCCCCTGCTTGTCCAGCTCACCCGCGGCCGCTCCGGAGAAGAAGTGCCGTTGCATCACGCGCGACTCGCGGCTGAGGGGGTCGAGCGAGTGGATCCGGTCCGCCAGGCGCTCCCAGTCCGCCCGCGGGTGCGCGTACAGGCAGCCGTCCATCCCGCGGCCGACGACGACGCCGTCTGCGAACGCGTCACGCAGCTTCGCCGGAAGGGTGAGACGGTTCTTGTCGTCGAGCGTGTGGTCATGGGTACCCAGCAGCATGGTCCACTGCGACCCACTCTACCCCACTTCGTTCCACCTGTAAACCCGCTGCGGACGAAAGGCTCCCGCGAGGCCGACTCATGTTCTCCGCGGGCGCCGGCGGCCCTGCGTCGGCAACCCGAGCACGCGACGACGGGGCCGACGGTTGACCGTGACGCCGCTTTGTCCTAGAACCTTTTTGGCAACGTCAAACAACCAGAGGAGTTCAGTGCGGAAAGCAGTTCTTGCGGCAGCTGCGGTGGCTGTCATCGTGGTGGCAACAGCCGGGATCGCCGTTGCGGCGCCTTCCGGCAAGACCGACGCGCAGGTGCTCGGCAACGTTCGCATCGACGCGAGCGATCCCACCGTCGCGTACGTGACCGCGCGCTACATCTGCAACGGCGGCGCGACGGACGAGTCGCATCTGTGGGTGTCGGTGAAGCAGAACGCGGACGCGGGCGCTAACCCGCTCCTGAAGGAAGAGGAGAGCGGCTTCGGCGGGTACGCGACGGCTTGGTCGTCGAGCCATCGCAACCCCGTCACCTGCGACGGGCAGTGGCACGTCGGCAGCTTCACGGTCGACCAAGAGGAGTACGGGTGGGGCGAACTGCGCGGCGGCCAGGCGTACGTCCAGTTCTGCCTGTTCGGCGGCGACGGCACGTTCGTCTCGAGCATGCGGTTCGCCGCGATCCAGTAGCGGCAGCAAACGATGGGGTGGGGGATGGCGCGTGCGGCGCCTCGGCGGTTCCGCGTCGACCAGCGTACGCGTCGTCGCCCGCGAAAGAGGAGCCCCCGTTACGGGGGCTTCTCTCGTCAACGCCGTAACGGTCAGCCGCTGATCTGGCCCTCGTAGGGGCCGCGACGTGTCAGCACGGCGGCGCCGGCGCGCGCGGCGACGGCGAGCGCATCATCGCCGAGTTCGTCGCCGCGGGCGAGCGCGAAGCAGAGCGCGGCGGCAAACGAGTCACCGGCGCCGTAGGCGTCGGAGATCGGCGCGGGGAGCGGTGCCGCGTCATAGCGGCGGCCGTTCGCGGTGCCACCCGCGGCGCCCTCCGTCGCGACGACGACTCGCGTGTCGAGGCCGCCGTCGTAGCGCTCGCCGGGGTCGGTCGCGCTGCCGACGAGCAGGTCGAGCGCGACAGCTGCCTCGCGCAGCGTCGGCAGCTCGCGGGCCGTCGCCGCAAGGAAGCGGGCTCCGCGGGCCGAGCGCAGCGCCGCAGCATCTCCGGCGACGAAGAAGACCGCCTCGTAACCGTCGAGCGCCAGCGGCCCGCGCGGGAGCAGCTTGTCGCCGAGGACGGTGATCGTGCGCTCGCCGCTCGCGTCGACGTGCGTGAACGCGCGTCGCGTCGAGCCGCCGCTCTGCACGCGGACATCGACGCCCAGCTCCGCGAGCCGCTGCGCCGCGCGCGGCGCGAGCTCGTCGTCCCCGAGCGCCGTGAAGAGCTCGCAGCTCCCGTTCAGCAGCGCCAGCTGCCGCGCGACGACCGCGCCGCCGCCGGCCGGCTCCTCCCACGTCTCCGTCGCGTGCACGATCTCCCCCGCCGCGGGCACGTGCGCAACGCGCGCGAACTCCACCCACTCCACGTGACCCACGACAGCGCATCTCACAGCGCGGCACCGTACGCCGTTTCAGCAGATGATGGAGGTCGTGACGAGAGAGGTAGTGCCGCCCTTCGAGCGGTTCTACGTGCAGCACCGGGACGAGGTGCTCGCGTACCTGCGGCGCCTCGTCGGCGACCGCGCGGAGGACGCGTGGCAGGAGACGTTCCTGCGCGCGCTCCGCGGCTACGCGCGGCTCGAGCACGCGCGGCACCTTCGCGCCTGGGTGTTCACGATCGCGACCAACGTCGCCATGGACGAGCTGCGGTCGCGACCCAATGCTCGTGACACAGTGTCACAAGCGTCGAACGGCAGCCCCACCGTCGAGCTGCAGCGGGACGCGTACCGCGAGCTCGAGCACCTCACGGCCGACCTGCCGCCGACGGAGCGCGCCGCGGTCGTGCTGCGGTACGGCTACGACCTCCCCTACACCGACATCGCCGCCGCCCTCGGATCGTCCGAGGACGCGGCTCGCGCGGCCGCGTCATCCGGCGTCCGCAGACTCAGAAGGAGCCTCACATGACCGTCACACCCGATCTCGACGCGCGCTTCCGCGCGCACGCGGTCCGCGAAGGGCTCGTGGACGTGCGCTACGACGTCGTCGACGCTCCCATCGGCCCGTTGCTCGTCGCAGCGACCGACCGCGGCCTCTGCCGCATCTCGTTCACCCCCGAGGGAGCGGACGACGTGCTCGCTCGCACCTTCGGCAACCGCGTGCTCCGCGTGCCGCTCGACGACGTACGGCGCGAGCTCGACGAGTACTTCGAGGGCCGCCGCACCGTCTTCGATCTGCCGCTCGACCTGCGCGTCGCTCCGTTCCACGAGGCCGTCCTGAACGAGCTCGCGCTCGTGCCGTACGGCCACACGGCGACCTACGGCGGCCTGGCGGCGAAGGTCGGACGGCCACGGGCCGCGCGTGCGGTCGGCACCGTCATGAACCGCAACCCGATCCCGATCGTGCTCCCCTGCCACCGCATCGTGGGCTTCAACGGCTCCCTGACGGGCTACGGCGGAGGACTGCACGTGAAGCGGGCGCTGCTCGAGCTCGAGGGGGCGCTCCTCCCGAGCTGAACCCCCTACGAGGGCGCCGGGTCGATGTCGGCCCGCAGCGTCGACGGCTCCACGTTCGTGCGAGGCACGAAAGACGCGAAGGACGGTCGGTCGCGTCTCGAGCTCATGGTTGGCGTAGCGGAGCCTGAGACGGAACCTGTGCACCGACGACCGCGGCGCGCACACGCCGATCGCGAACCGCGCCGCGTCCTTCGGATCGAGCGCCTCCGCGAGCCCGACGACGCGGCGGTTTTCGCGCGCGGCCGCCGACGGAGACGCAGACGACGAGGACGCACCGGGCCTAACGAGGCGCGAGCGCCTCGCGCACGATCCGCTCCGCCCCCGCGAGCGCCGCCTCGGCGAGGCCGGCGCCGTAGGTCACGCGGGCGACGCCGACGCGCTCCAGCCACTCGAGCGGCGTGTCCGGCCGAACGAGGATGTTGACCGGGCCGTCGATCCTCTCCACGAGCGCGCGGATCGCCGCCGGCTCGCGCACGGCGATCGGGTAGACGCAATCGGCTCCCGCGGCGAGGTATGCGTTGCCGCGTTCGACCGCCTCGCCGACGTCGCCGGATCCGTTCAGGAAGACGTCCACGCGCGCGTTGAGCACGATCGGCGGCGCCGCGGCGCGAACCGCGCGCACGATCTCCGCCTGCTCGTCCACCGAGGCCAGCACTCCGCCGCGCGAGTCCTCGAGGTTCATCCCCGCAGCGCCGGCGTCGAGGGCGGCGGCAGCCGTGCCGGCCGGGTCGCCGTAGCCGGCCTCGAGATCCGCCGTGACCGGCACCGAGACCGCGGCCGCGATCCGCTCGACGACGCGCAGCATCTCCTCGACGGGTGTCTGCTCGCCGTCCTCCCACCCGAGCGAGCGCGCGACGCCGCCGCTCGTCGTCGCCAGCGCGCGGACGCCCGGCACGCCCGCGAGCACGCGCGCGCTCGCGACATCCCACGCGTTCGGCAGCACGAGCATCGGCGGCCCGAGGTGCAGCGCGCGCAGGACGTCGGTCGCGGCCACATCGCGACGTTACTGCGCCGGCAGGTCGCCGAGCAGCCTGTACCCGACGCCCCACTTGTTCTCGATGAACGGCGTCACCGGGTCGACCTCGCGCAGCTTCCGCCGCAGGCGCGACGCGTGGGAGTCCAGCGTCCGCGTCCGCGCGTCGGCGGTGTACCCCCAGACCTCACGCAGCAGCTCGTGCTTCGTGAAGACGCGGTCGGGATCGCGCGCGAGCTTGAGCAGCAGCTCGTACTCCTTCTGCGCGACGTGGACCCGCTTTCCGCAGACGGTCACGCCGCGCGTTCGCGCGTCGATCCGCAGCGACGCCGCCTCGACGACCGCGGCCTCCGCGGGCCGCACTCGGCGCAGCACCGCGCGGATCCGT
>DATHAE010000104.1:0-6281 GCA_035296805.1 Gaiellaceae bacterium
GCCGAGGGGCTCGACCCGGAGGACGTGCTGGCCCTGCTCGACCCCTACTACGCGCGCCTTCGCGCCGTGCTGGAGCGCCACGGAGGAACCGTGGAGAAGTTCATCGGCGATGCCGTCGTGGCGCTGTTCGGCGCGCCGCTCGCGCACGAAGACGACCCCGAGCGTGCGGTCCGCTCCGGCCTCGCGATCCTCGACGAGATCGCTGCGCTGAACGTCGAGGATCCCGACAGCCGGCTGAGCGTCCGCATCGGGATCGTGACGGGGGAGGTGATCGTCGCGCTCGGGGCCAAGGTCGCCGAGGGCCAGGGGATGGCGTGGGGCGACGCCATGAACACCGCCGCACGCGTCCAGTCGGCGGCGCCGGTCGGCGGCGTCCTCGTCGACGAGCGCACGTACCGCGCGAGCCGCCACGCGATCACCTTCGAGGAGCACGAGCCGATCACGGCGAAGGGCAAGACCGAACCCGTGCCGGTGTGGGTCGCGACCGGCATCGACGCCACCGCCGGTCGCGCGGCCGCCGACGGGCCGTTCGTCGGGCGCGGCGCGGAGCTCGAGCGACTCGGCGCTCTCTGGGACGGCGTGCGCGCGTCAGGTGCCGGCCGGGCGGTGATCGTCGGCGAGCCCGGGATCGGCAAGAGCCGCCTCGTCACGGAGGCGCTCGCGCGGATGGGGGCAGACGCCGTTTACCAGGGGCGGTGCCTTTCGTACGGCGAGGGGATCACCTACTGGCCGATCGCGGAGGTGATCCGCGACGCGGCGGGGATCTCGGCGGGCGACCACCCGGCCGACGTCGCGGCGAAGCTCGAGGCGCTGCTGGGCTCGCTCCCGACGGACAACCTCGACGAGCTCCGGACGATCGCGGCTGCGGTCGCCAACCTCATCGGAGCCGCGGTGACGCCACGCGGAACGTACGTCGTGACCGAGCTGTCGCAGGCGGAGCTGCACTGGGGCGTCCGCCGGATCTTCGAGCTGCTCACGAGTGACAGGCCGTCCGTGCTCGTCTTCGAGGACGTGCACTGGGCGGAGCCGACGCTCGTCGAGCTGCTGGAGTCGCTGTCGACTGTGCGGTCGCCTCTGCTCGTCGTGGCGACGGCGCGCCGCGAGATCCGCGAGCGCGCACCGGCGCTTCTGCACGAGGACGACTGCACCGTCGTGATCGAGCTCGACGCGTTGGACGCGTCGGAGAGCTCCGCGCTCGCGGGCGAGCTGCTGGTCGCCGCCGGGATCGATCCTGCCGCGGTCCGTCCACTGCTCGAGAACGCGGGCGGCAACCCGCTCTTCCTGGAGGAATCGGCGCGGATGCTCGTCGACGCCGCGCGGCTGGGCCAGCCGATCGATGTCGAGACGATGCAGGTTCCGTCGAACGTCCAGGCTCTGATCGGCGCCCGCCTCGACGCGCTGCCGGCGTCCGAGAAGCGGCTCGGGCAGCGGACGGCGGTCGCCGGGAGCATCTTCTGGTCGGGCGCTGCGAAGGCCCTGTCCGCGTCGACCGACGATCCGGATCCTCTGCTCGAGGCGCTCGCGGAGCGGGAGGTAGTGCGAGGGCACGAGACGACGACCGTCGCCGGCGAGCGCGAGTGGGAGTTCCGCCACGCCCTCATCCGCGACGTCGCGTACGGGCGCCTCCCCAAGCGCCGGCGCGTCGGACTGCACGTCCTCTTCGCCGACTGGCTGGAGGCGGCGGCGGGCGCGGAGACGGAGTTCGTCGAGATCGCCGCCTACCACCTCGAGCAGGCGTGCCTGCTCGCGCGCGAGGTCGGGCGGCTCGACGCGCCGCCGCCGGTCGACCGCGCCGTCGCTGCGCTTCAGCAGGCCGGCGAGAAGGCCGAGAGCCGCGAGGGCGTCCGCGAGGCCCACCGCTACTACGAGCGCGCGCTCGAGCTCGCGCCCGAGGAGGCGGAGGAGATGCGCCTCGAGCTGCGGCTGCGCCTCGCACGCACCCTGATCGGGATCGGCGAGCTCCAGCGCGGAGCCGAGGAGCTGCAGCGGGTCGCGGACGCCGCCGCGGCCGGCCGCCGGCCCGACCTCCGCTGCGACGCGCTCATCTGGCTCGCGAATGTCGCGGGCAAGCGCGGCGAGGCGCGCGAGGTCACGATCTACGTCCAGCAGGCGCAGGCGCTCGCGGCGATGCTCGGGGACCCGCGCCTGATGATCCGCGCGGGGTACGAGGGCGCGCAGTGGGAGAGCTGGTTCGGCAAATCCGTCGACGGCCCCGTCGAGAACATCCGGGCCAGCCTTCTCCTCGCGGAGGAGGCCGGCGACCTCGCGCTCCAGATCGAGGGGAACATGCGGCTCGGCGTCCTGCTCTTCAACTCGGCGCGGCTCCCGGACGCGAGGGAGCCGTTCGAGCGCTGCCTCGCGCTCGCGCGCGAGATGGGAAGCGTTCGGTACTCCGCCCGCGCGACGTACGCCCTCGGGACCCTCCGGCGCTACGCCGGGGACAGCGACGAGGCGGGGCTGCTCCAGCTCCAGGCGCGCGACTGGCTCGAACGCACGGGCGACACGTTCTTCCAGATCCAGAACCTGCACGCGCTCGCCTCGATCGCGCTCGAGGTCGGGAAGCTCGACGCCGCCGAGGCGTACCTCCAGCAGGCGATGCCCCTGGCGACCGGCTTCGGCGGCTACTGGGTGGGCGCGATCTGCTGCACGCTCGCGGACACGCTCACCCGTCAGCACCGCCTCGAGGATGCCCAGCGGGTCGCGGAGATGGCCGTCGGAGCGGCGCTCGCGGAGGACCCGCTCGCGACGGCGGTCGCGAGCTGGACGCAGGCGATCGTGGCGGGCGCCGAAGGCGACGTGGAGCGCGCGGCCGCGCTCTACGGAACGTCGATCCGGCTGTTCGAGGACAACGAGGCGTGGATCGACCTCGGCGAGGTGCGCGTCGGGTACTCGCAGGCCCTCCGCGCCGCGGGACGAATCTCGGAGGCGCTCGAGGAACTCCTGCGCGCGCGTGAGACGTTCGAGCGCGTGGCCGCCGCCGGCCCGCTCGCGAGCGTCGAGGCGACGCTGCGCGAGCTGACCGGCGACGCGGCCGCTAGTGCGTGAATCCCAGCGTGAGCGGGCCGAAGCCCGAGCCGCCGTAGAGGCCGTCGGTGACGAACTCGGCCGAGACGACGACGTCGTTGCCCGGCGACGGCTTCGTCTTGCAGGTGGCGACGCCGTCCGCGGCCGTCACCGCCGTCGTCGGGGAAACGCAGACGGCCGAGCTGCCGTTCGTCGTGAACGCGATCGTCTTCCCGGCGAGCGGCGCTCCGTCCTCCGTCAGCTTCGCCGCGAGCGTCACGTACCCCTTGCTGTCCTTGAAGACCGTCGTCGCGCCTGACGGCTCGTAGGCGAGCGACGTCGGCTCCTTCGCGATCGGGAACGACGCGCTGCCGCTCGCAGCGGCGTAGGGCCCTGCGCCGTCGAACGTCGCGTCGAGCGCGTGCGACGGCGGCGTGTCGGACAGCACCGCGATCGTGCAGGAAGCGGTGCCGTTCGCGTCCGTGAACGCGGCGCACGTCTCGCCCGCAGTGCCGCTCACCGCGAGCGTGACCGGGATCCCGGCGCCGACGGCGGCGTTGGTGTCGACTCGCTCGAGGGTCGCGTTCAGCGTCGCCGCGTCGCTGTACTCGACGATCGTCTCGGGCGCCACAGGCGTCACGGTCAGCGAGCCGGCACGGAACTGCGTCGCGATCGAACCGGGTCGGTCGTTGTTGCACGGCCGCTGGCCGCCGAAGCACGAGACGCCGACGCCGCTCGCGCCGCCGCCGCTCGACGTGACCGATGTCGGGGCGGCGTCGTTCTGCGTGACGGTCGCGGTCGCGTCGCAGCTCCCGGAGCTCTGCGCGCGCGAGAGGATGCTCTCGATCTGAACCGCGCCCGGGGACTGCTGGTTCGCGGTCTGGTCGATCGTGCACCTGTCGCCCGGGTTCGTCCCCTGGAAGCTGCAGCAACCCATCTGCGACGGCCCGAGCTGCGTGCGCTTGATCCCGGGGACGACGACGTTCGGGAGCTGGGTCTGGCGCTCGTCCTGGGTGACCGAGAACGTCGAGTTGGCGTTCGAGCACTGGTTGACGTGCCCATCCAGGTTCGAGTTCTGGAGCTGGACGCCGGTCGTCGCCGCGCCTGCGTCCTCCGTCTGGGCCACCGACTGCGACACGACCGCGGTGGCGGATCCCTGAATCGCCGAGCACGACGCGGGGTCGAACCCGTCGGAGGGGTAGTCGAGGTTGCTCGCCGCGTAGTTCTGGCGGACGTCGAAGGTCATGTTGCTCGCCTGGGCCTGGCGCGCGACCGCTCCCGTCGCCACGAGGCTCTGCGCCACCGACTGCGTGATGTAGGCCTCGTTCGGGCCGCTGCTGTTCGTCTGCGCGATCGACGCGCTCTGGCCGTTGACGCACTGCAGGTCGCTGGCGAGGAGCGTGAGCGACGTGCACCCGGTGCCCGCGCGCTGCGAGCTGATCCGCTGCGTGATCGTCGCCGTGTTCTTCCCGGTCTTCTTCCCGGTCGAGAGAACCTTCTGCTTGATCGTGCAGCTCTGTGTGATCGGGCCGGTCGGCGTTCCGTCGCCGGAGTCGTCGGTCGTGAGCGCGCAGGTGGCGGCGTTCGATCCACCCGTCTCCTGCACGATCTCGCACGAATAACTTGCGCCGCTCCCCGAGAGGTTGGTCCCGTTGCAGTTGCCGACGTTCGTGCCGGCGGTGGAGATCTGGAGGACGCGCGTCGACGTCGTGCACGTCCAGCCCCTGCCGGGGCACTTCGATCCCGCGTAGTTGCGCTTCCCGCGCTGGATCACGAAGCCGTCGGGGTTGAGCCCGAGCGACCGCAGATAGCTCACCGCGCCCTGCCGCGAGGACAGGTCGGCCGCAGCCGGCCGCGCGAGTCCTCCCGCCGCGGAGGATCCGCCGGCGACCGCGAGAAACGCAGCCGCAAGTACCACAGCCAAAGCATGACGCCGCATAATTTTCCTCCTGGACCTGACCGTTCGACCCCACGACGACCCTACACCGGCTTTCCTTTTTGTACAAGAGGTTCGCAAGAAACACTCACAGAAGCTGATGGTTCATGCCCACGGCGCGACCGTCTACTGTCGAGGGATGATCGACCTTCGCTCCGACACGATGACCCGGCCCTCGCCGGGGATGCGCGAGGCGATGGCGAGCGCCGAGGTCGGCGACGAGCAATGGTTCGAGGACCCGACGGTGACCGAGCTCGAGCGGCGCGCCGCCGCGCTGCTCGGACACGAGGCGGCGGTGTACGTCCCGGCCGCGACGATGGCGAACCAGATCGCGCTCTCGATCCTCGGCGGCCGCGGGACGGAGCTGATCGTCGAGGAGGCGGCGCACATCATGGTCGCCGAGCTCGGCGGCGCCGCCGTCCACACGGGACTCCAGACGCGGGGGCTCCCGGGCTACCGCGGCCGGATCTCGCCCGAGCAGATTCGGGCCGCGGCGTCCGTCACCCCGAACTTCCACATGCCGCTCGCGTCCGTGGTCGCGGTCGAGAACACGCACAACCGGTCGGGCGGGACGGTGTGGCCGCTGGACGAGCTGGCGGCGGTCGTCGGGACGGCGCGCGAGCTGGGGCTGCGCGTCCACCTCGACGGCGCCCGGCTCTTCAACGCGGCGGTCGCGCTCGGCGTGCCGGCCGCGCAGATCGCGGCGAGGTTCGACACCGTGCAGATCTGCCTCTCGAAGGGGCTCGGCTGTCCGCTCGGCGCGCTGATCGCAGGCCCGCAGGAGTCGATGGTGCGCGCGCGGGTCGAGAAGCACCGCTTCGGCGGCGCGATGCGCCAGGCCGGGATCGTCGCTGCGGCCGGCGTCTACGCGCTCGAGCACAACGTCGAGCGCCTCGCCGACGACCACGCGCGCGCGAGGCGGCTCGCGGAGGGATGGGACGCCGTCGGCGTCCCCGTCGATCTCGACCGGGTCGAGACGAACTTCGTGCAGGTCGACGTCGCCGCGCTCGGGCTGACGCCGCGGGACGCCGTTGCGCGGCTCGCCGAGCTGGGAGTCGCGCTGTCGCCGACCGGACCGGAGCGGTTGCGCGCGGTGACGCACCTCGACATCACCGACGACGACGTCGAGCGCGCGCTCGAGCTCGTGCCACGCGCGCTCGGGACGCTCGCGGTTGCGCGGCCGCGTCAGGGGTCGCCGGCGACGAAGTAGGCCGCGGCAGCCGCCACGTAGACGCCGACGAGCATCCAGCCCTCCCAGCGCTTCGAGATGCCGTCCCGGACCGTGTACGCGACGCCCAGGGCGGCGAGGCCCATCGTCGCGATCTCGATCGGGCGGAACGAC
>DATHAE010000105.1:0-18070 GCA_035296805.1 Gaiellaceae bacterium
TTCAAGCGCAGCTTCAAGGAGTTCATGCGGGACGACTGCATGGGCCTTGCGCAACAGGTCGCCTACAGCTCGCTGCTCGCGTTCTTCCCCGCAGTGGTTGCGCTCGTCGCCCTGCTCGACCTCGTCGGCGCCTACGACGACCTGCAGAGCTTCCTCAATCCGGTCGCGCCCGGCGCCGTCACCGAGCTGATCGAGCAGCTCCAGCAGGACTCGGGCGGCGGCAGGTCCGTCGTCGCGTTCGTCGTCGGCGTCTTCGGCGCCGTGTGGGCGGCGAGCGGCGCGATGAACGCGATCGTCAAGTCCGTCAACACGGCATACGACCGGCTCGAGACGCGCCCCTTCTGGAAGGTGCGCGCGATCTCGATCATCCTCGTCATCCTGACCGGCATCGTCACCGCGGGGATGATGCTCATGATCGTGATGGGCGGGATCGTCGGCGAGGCGATCGCGAAGCGCGCGCACTTCGGCTCGGCCTTCACGTGGGTCTGGAACCTCGCGCGCTGGCCGCTCGCGTTCTGCATCGTCCTGCTCCTGTTCGCGGTCATCTACTACCTGGCGCCGAACAAGGACCAGCGTGACTGGAAGTGGGTCACCCCCGGCTCGTTCGTGGGCGGCGTGATGTGGATCGCGCTCTCCGGCCTCTTCGCGCTGTACACCGCCCTCTCCGACTCGTACACGAAGACGTACGGGACACTCGCGGGCGGAATCGTCCTCCTGCTGTGGCTGAACTACACCGCCTGGGCGATCCTCTTCGGTGCCGAGCTAAACTCGGAGCTCGACCGGCAGGCCGACATCCACGCCGCCGGGGGCGAGAACGCGGGCCTCGTAAAGCAGGCGCGACGAGCGTCCTGACGGTCAGGTGACGGTCACGATGCGCGCGAGCTTCGGGTGCGCGTCGCTCGAGACGCGGTAGCGGCCGGAGATCAGCGTCACCGTCCAGCGCGCCGTTCCGCGCGCCGCCACGCCCGTCTTCCTGTTCACGCCGACGCCCTTCAGGTGCAGGTTGTCGCGCGCCGAAAGATCGCGCACGGTGACGACGTAGCGGCCGGCGGCGAGCTTCGCGGGGAACGCGAGCGTCGCACCCGGACCGACCCGCGCAGCAATCGCCTTCGGCTTCACCACGGGCGTCACCGGCGGCGTCCCGACGATGAAGGTTCCGCGCATCGCGGTGTTGTGCGGGTCGCAGAGGAAGGTGTACGTCCCGTCCTTCAGCGTGACCGTGACAGTGCGATCGCCGACGAAGTCGATGTCGGTCGAGACGTTGACGCCGGGACCGGTGAGGTGAAAGTTGTGGATGTCGGAGCGGTCGTGGATCTGCACGTCGTACGTTCCGGGGTCGAGGTGGTGGATGTCGTTCCCGGAGGCGTCCATGAGCGAGATGTCGAAGCCGGGGCCGACGGTGCCGACGATCTGCGGGTTGTCGGCGGCGGTGGCCGCGGGCAGAAGCGCGGCGGCGGCGAGTGCGAAAGCGAGGGCGAGTGTGCGCATGCCACGGTCTACGGCGGCCGGCCGCAACCGGTTTTCTGCCGGCGGCTACTCGCGCGGCTCGGCGCCGAAGCGCGCCCGCAGCGCGTCGACGATCCGCGCGCGCAGCCGCGACGCGTCGTCGTCGGTCAGAGTCCGCTCGGGCGACTGGTACGAGACCGAGAACGCGACCGACTTCCGCCCTTGCCCGACCTGCGCGCCGCGGTAGACGTCGAAGACGCGGATCTCCCGCAGCTCGGTTCCGGCGGCCTCGCGAGCGACCGCGACGATCTCGCCGGCCGCGACCTCCTCCCGGACGGCGACTGCGATGTCCTGCCGCACCGCCGGGAACGTGATCACGTCCTCGTAGGCCACGGGGTCGCGGCTCGCCGCGAACAGCTCGCCGAGGTCGAGCTCGAACCCCGCCCACGTCCCCTCGAGGAGACGCGGGTGGAGTTCGCCGACGATCCCGGCGGCTGTTCGTCCCGTCTTTCCGGGGTGCATCAGCCGGTGCTCGCCGCGCTCGAAGCTCGGCTCCGCCTTCAACGCCGCGTACAGCGCCTCGACGACGCCCTTGGCGCGGAAGAAGTCGCCCTGGCAGATTCCGGCAAGGCGAAGGCGCTCGAGCGGGAGGTCGCCGTTCGGGAGGTAGACGCGCGCGACCTCGAAGAGCGCGATCCGCTGTGCCCCCCACTCCAGGTTCCGCTGCGCCGTCTCGACGAGGCTCTGGAGCAGCTCGGTCCGGAGCGCCGTCAGCTCGACCGAGATCGGCTCGAGCAGCTTCCACGTCGTCTCGTCGTTCGGCCGCAGCGACGGCGTGAAGGTCTCCGCGAAGCCGAGGCCGACGAGCGTGTCCTCCGCGCGCCGGCGAAGCTGTTGCTCCCGCCTCAGTGCCCCGAACATCTCGCGCCGGCGGGGCAGCGTGAACGGCACGGCCTCGAGCCGGAACCGCGCCACCTCCTCGACGACGTCGATCTCGCGCGTGACGTCGCGGGCGCGCCAGGTCGGCACGACGACGTCGCCGCCGGCGCGGTCGAAGCCGAGGCGCTCGAGCAGCGCGTCCTGCTCCTCCGGGGGCGTCTCGATCCCCGTCACCTCGTCCGTCCGCTCGGGCCTGAACGGGACGCGCGGCCGCTCCGCGAGCGCCGCGCGGGCGTCCGCGTCCGCCGTCCAGCGCGCGCCGGTGAGCTCGAGGATCAGGTGGGTCGCGAGATCGGCCGCCGGCCCCGCGAGGTACGGGTCGACGCCCTTCTCCCAGCGGTTCGAGCCCTCGGTGCGGAGCCGCAGCCGCTCGGAGGTGCGGTAGATGCCGAACGGCTCGAAGTTCGCCGCCTCGAGGAGCACGTTGGAGGTCCCTTCGCCGATCTCGGTCTCCTCACCGCCCATGATCCCCGCGAGGGCCACCGACCGTTCGGCGTCGGCGATCATCAGGTCGTCCTGCGTCAGGTCGCGGTCGACGCCGTCGAGCGTGCGGAGCTTCTCGCCCGGCCGCGCCCGGCGGACGACGATCCCGCCGCCGCGCAGCGTCGTCCAGTCGAACGCGTGCAGCGGGTTCCCGAGCGCGAGCATGACGTAGTTCGTGACGTCGACGACGTTCGAGATCGGCCGCATCCCGGCCGCGTGGATGCGCGAGCGCAGCCACACCGGCGACGGCCCGATCGCCACGTCCTCGAACAGGCGCCCGATGTAGCGCGGGCAGCCCTCGGCGTCCTCGATCTCGACCTTCACGCGCCGGTCCGGGACGTGTCCCGGGGACAGTCCACGGGACATGTCCGCGAGGGGCAAGCCGTACAGCGCGGCGACTTCGCGCGCGATGCCGTAGATCGAGAGCAGGTCGGGGCGGTTGCCCGTCGACTCGACGAGCAGGACGTCGTCGACGAGCGGCAGCACGTCGACGAGCGGCGTCCCCGGCTCGGACTCGGGCAGCACCATGATCCCGCTGTGGTCGGTGCCGAGGCCGACCTCGTCCTCGGCGAGGATCATCCCGTCCGAGACCTCGCCGCGCACCTTGCGCCGCTCGAGCGTCAGCCCGTTCGGAAGCGTCGCGCCGGGAAGCGCGACGGCGACGGTCGCTCCGGCGCCGAAGTTCCACGCGCCGCAGACGATCGACCGCGCGTCGCCCTCGCCGACGTCGACCTTCGTCAGTTGCAGGCGATCCGCGTTCGGGTGCTTCGCGGCCTCGAGCACGCGGCCGACGCGGAAGAGGCCGAGGTTGCCGTCGTCGTCCGGGACGCCGCGGCGCTCGATCCCCTCGACCTCGGCGGTCGAGACCGACAGCCTGGTCGCCAGCTCGGGAAGCGGCATCTCGATCGGGACGTAGTCCCGCAGCCAGCTGACGGGGACGCGCATCAGAACTGCCGCAGTACTCGGAGGTCGCCTTCCCAGATCGCGCGCACGCCCGGGATGTCGTGGCGCAGCTGCGCGACGCGCTCGATCCCGCAACCGAATGCGAACCCGCTCCACTCGTCCGGGTCGAGGCCGACGTTCCGGAGCACCTGCGGGTCGACCATTCCGGCGCCGCCCATCTCGAGCCAGCCGGAGCCGCGGCAGGTGCGGCAGCCGGCGCCGCCGCAGATCCCGCACGACACGTCGGGCTCGATCGAGGGCTCGGTGAACGGGAAGTAGTGCGTCCGGAACCGCACCCGCCGCTCGGGCCCGTACAGCGCGCGCATCACGTGCAGGAGCGTCCCCTTCAGGTCGGCGAGCGTCAGCCCGCGGTCGACGGCGAGGCCCTCGAACTGGTTGAAGATCGGGTAGTGCGTCGCGTCGATCGCGTCGCGGCGGTAGACGCGCCCGAGCGAGACCATGTAGATCGGCGGCGGCTTCTCCTCCATGATCCTGATCTGCGACGGGCTCGTCTCCGTGCGGAGAACGTGCGTGTCGTCGAAGAAGAAAGTCGCGCGGTGCGATCGCGCCGGGTGCGTCGGCTCGAATGCGAGCTTGTCGAAGTTGTACTCGACCGTCTCGACCTCGTTGTCGTCGCGCACCTCGTACCCGAGGCCGATGAAGGCATCCTCGATCGCGCGGCGCGTCTGCGTGATCGGATGCAGGTGGCCGACCGGCAGCTCCTCGCCCGGCAGCGTCACGTCGACGACCTCCTCGCGGAGGCGCCGCTCGAGCTCCTCGTCGGCGAGCGACCGCTCCCGCTCGTCGACTGCTGTCTCGAGGCGCTGCCGGATGCCGTTCAGGAGCATGCCGGTATCGCGGTCGCGGACGCCGCGCAGCGCCTGCGCGAGCTCGCTCTTGCGCCCGAGGTAGCGGACGCGCGCCTCCTCGAGCTCGTCGGCGCTCGACGCTCGCGCAACGGCCGCGGCGGCCTCCTGCTCGTGCGCCTGCCAGTTCACGGCGGCGAGACTATCCAAGGTTCCTCCTCTGTTCGCTCGGCGGGACGGCGTCAGGCCCCGGTGCGAGAGAAGGACGTCAGGCGACGTCCCCGGTTGCGCACCGGGGCCGCCTAAACAGCGTCGTCGCCGTCGCCATGCGTGGAAGCATAGCGCCGTGTCCGTGTACGACAAGATCGCGCGCCTGTACGACCCGTGGTCGGCGAGCGTGACCGAGGACGTCGCGTTCTACGTCGACCACGGACGACGTGCGGGCCGCGTGCTCGAGCTCGGAGTCGGGACCGGCCGGATCGCTGTGCCGACCGCCGTCGCGGGAGCGGCCGTCGTCGGCGTCGACTCCTCGCCGGGGATGCTGGAGGTCGCGCGCGAGCAGGCCGAGCTCGCCGGCGTCGACGTCGACCTGCGACTCGGCGACATGCGCGACCCGCCTGTCGAGGGGACGTTCCCCCTCGTCACGATCCCGTTCCGGTCGGTGCTGCACATGGAGACCGACGCCGACCGCCGCGGGGTCCTGCGCGCGGTGCGGCGACTGCTCGAGCCCGCAGGCCGGCTCGTCTTCGACGTCTTCGCGCCGGGGGCCGACGACATCGCCGAGACGCACGGCCGCTGGCTCGAGCGCGAGCCCGGGATCTGGGAGCGCGCCGACTGGAACGAGCGCACGCGAACGCTGATCCTGCGCCTGCGAGGCCCGGGGACGGAGTCCGAGATGTCGCTCGCGTGGCTCTCGGTTCCGGAGTGGCGGGCGCTGCTCGGCGAGGAGGGATTCGACGTCGAGGCGCTCTACGGCTGGTTCGACGGCAAGCGCTGGCGCGGCGGCGAGGACTCGATCTGGGTCTGCCGCAGACGCGGTTGAAAGAGACACCGGCGATCGTGGAGGACGACGGTGGAGAAACGGAAGACGAAGGCTGAGCTTCTGGCGCAGGCGCGCGCGGATTCTGCTCGGTTCCGGGCGCTCGCGGAAAGGGCGCAGACCGAGCTCGAGAAGAAGAACCAGACCTAGTGGCTGTTCTGCCGCCGCCACTCGTAGAGCGCGATCGCGCCGGCGGCGGCGACGTTCAGCGACTCGGACTCGATCTGGATCCGCGCGTCGACCTCGCGCGGGACTTCGTCCGGCAGACCATGCCGCTCCGCGCCCAGCAGGAACGTCACGTCGCCGCGCAGGTCCACCTCCGGCAGCGGCTCGCCCCCGTTCGCCAGCAGCGCGACGTGCTTCGATGCTTGTGACACTGTGTCACGAGCATCGAAGCGCCCGAGCGGGACGCGCCAGATGGCGCCGGCGCTCGCGCGCACCGCCTTCGGGCCTGTCGGATCGGCGCACTCCGGCGACAGTGCGACCGCGGCGCCGAACGCGTCCGCCGTGCGGATCAGGGTGCCGACGTTCCCCGGATCCGTCACGCGCCACAGCGCGAGCGTCACAGGCCGCGGCTCCCAGGAAGGCAGTGCGTCGGCGCGGTAGACGCCGACGACGCGCGGCGGGTGCGCCGCCGTCGAGACCTCCGCCAGCAGCCGCGGCTCGACGTTCTGTCCCGCGACCAGCAGCTCCACCGGTTCGGCAGTCGCCCCCTCGACGAGGTCTTCGCCCTCCGCGACGAACAGGCCGAGCTTGTCGCGCCAGCGGCGCTCGTGCAGCTTGCGCACGAGCTTCAGCTTCTCGTTGTCGCGCGAGGTGATCACGGCGCGAGCCACTCGAGCCGGTCGCAGTGGTACTCGTGGCGATCGAAGGCGAGCAGCAGGCCGCCGCTCGCGCCGAGCTCCAGCAGGTCGACGCGCGGCGCGCCGAGAGCCACCAGCCCCGGAAGCACCGCCCACGCGCGCCGCAACTCGTTCGTCTGAACGTCCTGCTCGGCGACGAAGGGTGCGACGAGCTCCGGGTCGGCGAGCCGCCGGCACAGCTCCGCATCGAGCGGGCTGCGCGAGGCGCAGAAGTCGGCCTGCCTGGGGAGGACTTCCCGCTGGGGCGCGAGGCTCAGGCTGCGGCGGTCTCGGACTGCTTCTCGAGCGCCTGCTTCGCCTGGCCCGCGAGCTCGGCGAACTTCGCCGGGTCGGTGGCCGCGAGATCGGCGAGGATCTTCCGGTCGAGCTCGACGCCGCCGGCCTTCAGCCCGGCGATCAGCTGGTTGTACGAGAGCCCGTTCGCGCGCGCGCCGGCGTTGATGCGCATGATCCAGAGCCGGCGGAAGTTCCGCTTCTTGTTCTTGCGGTCGCGGTAGGCGTAGACGAGCGAGTGCTCGACCTGCTCCTTGGCGTACTTGTAGGAGCTCTTCTTGATCCCCCAGTAGCCCTTCGCCTGCTCGAGGACCTTGCGGCGCTTCTTGCGCGCGTGGACCGAACGCTTGACGCGCGGCATGGCTCATCCTCTCCCGAGTAGACGGTTGACCTTTTTTCTGCTGTCGCCCGAGAGGGGCTTCTCCTTACTGAACGCCCGCCTCTGCTTCGGCGACTGGTTCCCGAGCTTGCCCGACATCTGGCTGCGCCGCCGCAGCTTTCCGGTTGCCGTCACCGTGAACTTCTTCTTCGACGTGGAGTGTGTCTTCTGTTTCGGCATCGTCTCGTTTCGCTCCTGCGTTCTTCGTCGGCCCGAGAACCATGGTCATGTTGCGGCCCTCGAGGAGGGGCGGCGTTTCGATCTGGCCGATCTCCTTCACGTCCTCGTGGAGGCGCATCAGGAGGTCGCGCCCGCGCTCCGGATGCTCGCGCTCGCGGCCCCGGAACATGATCGTGACCTTGACCTTCGCGCGCTGGTTGAGGAAGCGCTCGACATGGCCCTTCTTGGTCTCGTAATCGTGGATTCCGATCTTCGGCCTGAGCTTGATCTCCTTGACGTGGATCTGCGTCTGGTGCTTCCGCGCAAGCTTCGCCTTCTGCTCCTGCTCGTAGCGGTACTTCCCGTAGTCCATCACCCGCGCGACCGGCGGATCGGCCTGCGCTGCAACCTCGACCAGATCCAGGTTGCGCGAATAGGCGTACTCGCGGGCCTCGTCGGTCGTCTTGATTCCGAGCTGACCGGCGTTCTCGTCGATCAGGCGCACCCGCGGCACGCGAATCTGGTCGTTGACCCGCGTCTGCGGCTCGGGGCGGCGCGGCGGCTCGTTGAAGCCTCGCCGCGGCCTCAAATTCTGGTCACCAAGCTCTCTGCGTCCTCCTTCGGAGATGAAAAAACCGCTGTCAGGCAGCGGCGAACAGTCTCGTCAACCCGCTCGGTTGAACCTCCGAAGCTCGATGCTAGGAGGTGAGAGACGGTTCCGCCCCTGCTTGCCAGGGTTCCAGCGTAGCAAGACGCGCCCGGAGATCAATGAGCGACTCCGTCGTCTGCTCGCCCCCGCGCTCGCGGACCGCGAGCGCGCCGTCGCTCTCCTTGTCGCCGTAGACGATCGCGAACGGCACCTTGTCCACCTCGGCGTTGCGGATCCGCTTGCCCACCGTCTCGTCGGACTCGTCGACCTCGATTCGGTACGGCGCGAGCCTGCGCGCGAGCCCGCGCGCCGCCTCGCGGTGGTCGAGGCCGACGGGAAGGATGCGCACCTGCACCGGCGCGAGCCAGAACGGGAACGCGCCTGCGTAGTGCTCCGTGATGATGCCGACGAAGCGCTCGAGCGAGCCGAAGAGCGCGCGGTGGATGACGAACACCGGGTGCTCGGCGTTGTCCGGCCCGACGTATGTGAGGCCGAAGCGGGCAGGCATCTGCCGGTCGAGCTGGATCGTCCCGAGCTGCCACGAGCGACCGAGCGCGTCCGTCGCGTGCAGGTCGATCTTCGGCCCGTAGAACGACCCCTCGCCCGCGCCGACCTCGTACGGGATCTCGTTGCGCTCGAGCGCCGCCTGCAACTCGCCCTCGGAGAAGTCCCACTCCTCGTCGCTCCCGAGCTTGTCGTCGGGCCGCGTCGAGAACTCCGCTCTCGCCTCGAGGCCGAAGATGCCGTACAGGTAGCGCAGGTAATCGACGCACCCGTCGAGCTCCGACGCGATCTGCTCGCGCGTACAGAAGATGTGCGCGTCGTCCTGGGTCACGTGCCGCACGCGGGTCAACCCGTGCAGCGCACCGGCGAGCTCGTTCCGGTGCAGCGGCGCCGCCTCGGCGTACCGCAGCGGCAGCTCGCGGTAGCTCCGCAGGCCGCTGCCGAAGAGGAGCATGTGCCCGGGGCAGTTCATGGGCTTGATCCCGTACACCTGCTCCCCACCCTCGGCGTCGCCGCCGAGCGGGATCAGGAACATGTTCTCGCGGAACTTCTCCCAGTGACCGGAGGTGACCCAGAGCGCCTGGTCGTAGATCAGCGGCGTCTTCACCTCGCTGTAGCCGCGCCTCGCGTTCTCGCGCCGGCGCAGGTCCTCGAGCTCGTTCCAGATCGCCATCCCCTTCGGGTGCCAGAAGGGAGACCCCGGCGAGTGCTCGTCGAAGTGGAATAGGTCGAGCTGGACCCCGAGCCGGCGGTGGTCGCGGCGGCGCGCCTCCTCGAGCCGCTCGAGGTGAGCGTCGAGGTCCTCCTGCGAGTAGAACGCGGTGCCGTAGATGCGGGTGAGCTGGGTGTTGCGCTCGTCGCCGCGCCAGTACGCGCCGGCGAGCCCGGTGAGCTTCAGCGCCTTGATCGGCTTCGAGTTCTGCAGGTGCGGCCCCCGGCAGAGGTCGGTGAAATCGCCCTGCGTGTAGAGGGAAATCGCGCCCTCGGCGGTGTCGACGAGCTCGACCTTGTACGGCTCGCCCTCACCCCGGAAGCGGGCGCGCGCGTCGTCGGCGGAGACCTCCGCGCGCGACCACTCGCGGCCCTCGGCAAGCTCGCGCCGGATCTCCGCCTCGATCCGCTCGAGGTCGGCCTCGTGGATCGGCTCGGGGAACTCGAAGTCGTAGTAGAAGCCCTGCTCGATCGGCGGCCCGATCGCGATCTTCACGCCCGGGTAGAGCCGGCGGACGGCCTCGGCGAGCAGGTGCGCGCTCGAGTGGCGGAGCACGTACAGCGCGTCCGGATCGTCCTTGTCTCGCGTGGTCAGGAACTGGATCCGCTCCCCGTCCTCGACCGGAAGCCGGAGGTCGCGGACGGCACCGTTCGAGCGGACGAGGACGGCCTGCTCGGCGAGCTTCGGGCCGATCGCGCGCGCGGCGTCGAGGCCGGTGGCGCCGTCGGGAAGCTCGAGCTCGGAGTTGTCGGGTAGGACGACTTTCACGGCGGACAAGGATACGCACCTCCTGTGCGAACGTCGGATGGACGGAGGTGTCGCCTGGCGCTTCTGCGCTACGCCGCGCGCGACCCGGCGACGGGCTGCCGCGCGCGGCGAAGCGTCGTCGTCGTCCGGTTCGCGATCATGGGCAAAGGGTAGCGACGGGCATGACCGATTACCAGCCCGATCTCAACCCGGGCGGCGCGCCGCCCGAGGACGACCGCAACGACGACGTTCCGGACTCGCCGGTACCGGATCCTACGAACGGCGACACGAATGCAGAAGACATCCCGGAGGCCGACTGACGGGCGGCGCCGCGGACTGCGGGCCAGACCCTCGACATGGCCCAAGCAGACGTGTCCGGGGTCAGACCCTCCCCGGGCGCGGGACGAACAGGAGCATCGAGAGCGGGGCGAGCAGGACGAGCCAGAACGCGTCGTGGATGCCGACGCGTCCGGCGAGCAAGCCGAGCGCGAGCGGCATGACGGCGCCCAGCGCGCCCGTGGTGCTGGCGAGGGCCATCGCCGAGCCGCTCCGGCCCGGCAGCGCCTCGTACAGCCGCGCCTTCGAGATCGGGTACCAACCGGAATGGAGCGCGCCCAGGAGCGCGATCAGCACCAGCTTCGGGACGAGCCCCTCCGCGAGCTGGAACGCCGGGAAGACGACCGCGACGCCGAGCGCCGTCGCGCGCAGCCAGCGGAGGCCGCCGACGCGGTGCAGCGCGCGCAGGACGATCACGTTCCCGACCAGGTCGGCACCCGTCCACACCGCCACCGCGAGCGCCGCCGCCTGCGCGTCGACGCCGACCGAGTCGACGAAGTAGAGCGCGAGGTAGCCGTACAGGATGTCGCCGCCGAGATCCTGCAGCTCGAGCAGGACGAGCCACCGGACGACCCGCGGGTTGCGGAGCTCCCGGACCGCCGCGCGGAAGCCGCCGCCTGCTTCCTCGTCGCCGCCGTCGAACCGGAGCGGCCGCACGAGCACCACGAGAACGGCGGCGAACACGGCGTAGACGAGGAAGATCGCACGCCAGCCGGCACCCGTCGCGACGAGCAGCGGCCCGGTTGCGACGCCGACGGAGCCCGCGAGCGTCCAGCGCGCCATGTTCCGCTCGCGGTTCGCCGGGTCCGCGTCCATCAGCGTCGCCTGGGAGAGGCTCACGAACGCGCCCGACGCGGGGTAGATCGCGACGAACGACGCCAGCAGCACCCCGTAACTCGGCGCCAGCGCCGTCGTGAGGAGCGAGCCCGCGAAGACGACGCCGCCGCCGACCACGAGCCGCCGCCGCAGCCCTCGATCGCCGAGGACGCCGATCGCGGGCTCGACCGCGAGCGAAACGAGCGCCGGGACGGACAGGAGGAGCCCGACCTGCGCGTAGCTCAGCCCGAGGTCGTGCCGGATCTGCGGCCATGCGGCCTCGCGCGCACCGAAGACGAGCTCGTCGAGGAGCTCGATCGCGAGCAGGATCGTGACGAAGCCGGCGAGTCGGCGCCGGCGCCGCGGGGCGATCTAGCTGGGCGGGCGCGGAAGCGTCATGCCCGCATCTTCTACCTGTTTGGCTCCGTTGTCACGCGGGGAGATCCCGGAAACAGACGAAAGGGGATACATGGCTCAGACCATCCGCGAGCTCATGACGGAGAATCCGCGCACCGTCTCGCCCGACCAGACAATCCAGGACGCGGCGAAGATCATGCGCGACGAGGACACAGGCGTCGTCCCGATCACCGAAGGCGACAGCCTCGCCGGCGTCATCACCGACCGCGACATCGCGATCCGCGCGGTCGCGGAGGGCCGGGACGGGGCCCAGACAACGGTCCGCGAGATCGCGTCGCAGGACGTCGTGACGATCGACCCGCAGCAGGACCTCGACGAGGCGCTGCGGCTGATGGCGCAGCACCAGTTGCGCCGCCTCCCCGTCGTGGAGGAGGACGGCCGGCTCGTCGGCATCGTCTCCCAGGCCGACGTGGCGCGCCACGGTGACGACGCCCGGACGGGCGAGGTCGTAGAGCAGATCTCGGAGTAACGGGGGAGAACGAACGGCCGGGGCCCCCCGCGGGGCTCCGGCCTCGTCGTCGCGAGCTACGCGACTCGCCCGGGGCCCGGCTCGCCCTCGTACAGGACGCGCCGGCCCTCGCGGAGTTCCTCGAGCGGGATTGTCTTAGGCTCGCCCGTCTCGGCATCGTCGAGGTACACGCGCGCCTCGAACACGCCGGCAGGGTCGACGCCGCGGACGAAGTACAACCGCCCGTCATGGCTGACGAGATCGCCTCGATTCATCGTGCCGCAGTTCGGTTCATGGTGCCGCAGTCCAATCTTCGCAGATCGCGCGGCAGGGTCGCAGGGTCAAGCGGAGTCGCGGCCGGGCGAGCGCGACTCCGCCGCAAAGAACCGCGGCTCGCCCGCCGCAGTCTGAGAATTGCATCGCCGCAGGTGAGTTACAAGGTCGATGAGGACTATCGTCAGGTGCGGTGAGACCTACCTCGATCGGACTGCACGGGCGGCCGTGCCTGTACGGAAAGGCGATCTTGGTCGGTGGTTCGACGGCGAGCTGGCGACGCTTCCCGGCGCCTACGCTCCGCGTCGCGGCTGCCTGCTCGTCGCGCGCTCGGGCGATCGCTCCGTCGGCTGCGTGGCGCTGAGGTACCTGGAGCTGAGCCTGTGGTGACGGGCGCTCGCGCGGTCTTCACCGCTCGGCGGCGGGCCCGGTGGCGCGCCGCGCGAGCTCCATCGTGTACTCCGCGAGGTTGAGCGGGTTCGCGGTCGTCCGCCGGCGCCTCGGCTGGTCGCCCTTCACCGGCTGGTAGCCGTCGAAGGTCGAGTCGAGCACGCCCTCGCCGCTGGTCAGCCTCGGGAGCTGCCGCTGCAGTTCGTTCACGCGCGCCGCGGCCACGACCGTCTCGACGACCGCGAGCTCGCTCTGCAGCGACGGCGTCTCGACCCCCGCACCGAGTCGCGCCAGGGCTGCCAGCACCGTCCGTAACGAGCTCGTCGGGATCTCGAGGCTGACTCTGAGCGTGGGCTCGCAGACGACGGTGCCCGCGTCCCGGAGAGCCTGCATGACGACGATCGGCGTGAGCTTGCGAAAGTCGGCCGCGGTGCTGAGCGGCCCGCGTCTCGACGGCGGCCCGTCGGGGACGCTGTAGATGCATTTCGTCATCGTCACGATGCAGTCGGCGATCTGCCAGCCGAAGAGCCCCTCGCGCAGCGTCCGGCGGACGTACGCGTCCATGTGCTCCTTGAAGCTGGCAAGCGTCTTGTAGAGGTAGAGCGGCACGGTGCGAGGATCGATGTCGAGGCGGAGGTCGATGCCGCTTCCCACGGGTGCGGGCTCGACGCGCAGGGCGATCGTGGCGAGGAACGGATTCGTCGGCGCGTGCAGGACCTCGATCGCCTCGCCGGTCCCGAGCGGGCGCTCGACGTAGATCGGCGTCGTCTCGCTGAACGTGACGGCGAGGCCGAAGTCGTCCGCGAGCGTCGCCTCGATCACCTCCTTCTGGACCTCGCCGTAGAGCGAGACGGAGAGCTCCCGGCGCGTGTCGTCCTGCCGCACGTCGATCAGCGGGTCCTGCTCGGCGAGTTGCGTGAGCGCCGCGCGGAGGCATGCCCGATCGTCCGCGCTCCGCGGAACGACCACCGCCTCCAGGGTCGGCGGCGCAAAGTGGCGATCTGCTCCCGCATGCGCGGCCTCGCCGATCCGGTCGCCCACCTGGACCTCCTCGAGACCCCACACCTTCGCGACCGCGCCGGCGGAGACTGACGGCCGTTGCTCGGCCTGCGCGCGCTCGAAGACGGCGAGCGCGGTGACCTTCGCCTCGTCTTCGCGGCCGAACCGAACCCTGTCGCGCGTCCGGATCGTCCCGGAGAGCATCCGGACGTAGGCGACCTTCTCGCCGCCTGCGCCGCGCTCGATCTTGAACACCTGCGCGGAGACCGGACCGTCGGGATCGCCGCCCGCAACCGGGAGGAGCTCGGCGATCCCGGCCGTCAGCGCGGACACCCCTGCGCCGGTGATCGCCGACCCGAAGAAGACCGGATGCACGCGCGTCTCCCTCGTCAGCCTCGCCAGTGCCTGGCTGAGGCGGCGCGACGAGACGCCGGCCTCGTCCGCGACGTACGCGGCCAGGACCGCGTCGTCGTGCTCGGCCAGCACCTCCGTCAGCCGCGCACGGAAGTCGGAGTCCTCCTCGCGCGGGACCGCGAAGGAGGCGGCACGCGTTCCGAGCTCGCGCGGAGTCCCCATCGCGACGACTCCCGACGTCAGCCGCTCCGACACGTCGCGCAAGACGCGCTCGTCGCTCGCTCCTGCGCGGTCGATCTTGTTCACGAAGAGGAGCGTCGGGATCCGCGGCCGCTGCAGCGCGCGCATCAGAATCCGCGTCTGCGGCTGCACCCCCTCGACGGCCGACAGGACGAGCACCGCCCCGTCGAGCACGCTCAGCACACGCTCCACCTCTGCGATGAAATCGGGATGCCCCGGCGTGTCGATCAGGTTCACGTGCACGTCGCCGATCGCGAACGACGCGACGGCCGACCTGATCGTGATCCCGCGCCTGCGCTCGAGCGCGAGCGAGTCCGTTTGCGTCGTCCCGCGGTCGACGCTTCCGGGATCGGCGATGACGCCTGCCTCGTACAGCAGGCGCTCCGTGAGAGTCGTCTTACCGGCGTCTACATGCGCCAGGATCCCAAGGTTCAGCTCTTTCCTCGCCACGCGTCATATCCTCCGAATAGGTCACAAAGCCCTTCGCGATGGACATGAACGCGTGGCGCATCTCAGCTCCTTGGTCGGCGCCGACTGACGACTGCGGGTGAATCATAGGGCCTGGCTAGCCTGCTGCCCAGCGCGCGAGCTCCTCCTCGAGCCGCGCTCCGCGTGCGTCGGCGGTGGCGTTGGCGCCGTGCCAGGCGTCGCGCGCGTCGGCGAGCATCCCGTCGCCCTCGTCGAGGCCGGTGTCGATGCCCGGGTGCTGAGAGTTCACGTCGACGAACTCCCGCAGCGACATCCCGGAGGCGAAGCCCCCCTCGCCGAGGTCGACGAACTCTCGCTCGGGGCCGAACCACACCTGCTGCCACACGTGATTCGTCTGCGGGTCCCACCACGAGACGTACCCGCCCGCGAGGATGTGGCGCGGCCGCGTTACGGCTCCGGTGAACGAGTAGCGCGCGCCGACGGTCCGCCGCGGGTCGTAGTAGTAGGGCGTGATGAAGTCCGAGACCAGCACGCCGTTGATCGTGTACGCGTAGGCCGACGACTCGCAAGGGTCGCATGCCTCGACGAGGAACTCGACCTGGCCCTGGTCGAGCTTCGGCGACCGGCCCGCGACGACGCGGCGCCCCCACGGGTCGCAGAGCATCTCCAGTACCTCGTGGCTCGCCGTCAGCGACCAACTGCGGCTGTACTCGACGAGCGCGTACGGGTGGCCGTGGCTGTCCTGGTGGTAGCCGGCCGCACCCTTGACGTCGTCCACGATCACGACCGGCCAGTACCCGGCGGGCACGGCGCGGAGCGTCGGGAAGACATCGACCGTCGCCGCCACCCTCCAGATCGGCGCCAGATCGCGAATCGCCTGCTTCTGAAGCGCCGCCGCAACGTGACTGAGATCGCGCGGGTCGGTCCTGCGCGTCCACGACACGAGCGCGATGTGTACTGGAAGCATCGGTCCCCCTCAGCTCGCGGGAGCGTCCACTTTCGACCTCTCGCAGGGCGAAGTCAAGTGGCCGCTCACAGCGAAGTCCAAGCCCGCTGAGACCTGACGTTCAGGTGGCGCTGGTTCGCTGGAGCGCATGACCTCCAGGTGGACGAGCGCGGCGCAGGCAGTCCACGAGGGACCGGAGAAGGTCGCCGGCGCGGCCTTCTCCGGCCCCGCTCCAGACCGAAAGGAGACCGCATCGTGACCGACCACCGACACCTGACTGCCCTCAACGACGGCGACGGCGCCGGGCGCATGATCGAGCGCGCGGCCTACGAGATCCGGCGCGTGATCGCGGGCCAGGACACACTCCTCGAGCGCACGTTCGTCGGCCTGCTCGCGGGCGGGCACCTCCTCATCGAGGGCGTGCCGGGGCTCGCGAAGACGCTGACGATCAAGACGGTCGCCGCAGTTCTCGGCGGCACCTTCCACCGGGTGCAGTTCACGCCCGACCTCGTCCCGTCGGATCTCGTCGGCACGCGCGTCTACCGGTCGGGAAGCGACGCCTTCGACGTCGAGCTCGGCCCCGTCTTCTGCAACTTCCTCCTCGCGGACGAGATCAACCGCGCTCCGGCGAAGGTGCAGTCGGCGCTGCTCGAGGTGATGCAGGAGAGCCACGTCACGATCGGCAAGGAGACGTTCCCCGTCCCGCCGCCGTTCCTCGTGATGGCGACGCAGAACCCGATCGAGTCCGAGGGCACGTACGCCCTTCCCGAAGCGCAGGTCGACCGCTTCATGCTCAAGGTGCTCGTCGACTACCCGGACGCGGCGGACGAGCTCGTCGTCATCGACCGTGCACTGGCCGGTGCCGTCGACGTCGACCAGGCGCTGTCGCTCGAGGAGCTCGCCGGGCTGCAGGCGACGGTTCGGAGGGTCTACGTCGACCCGGCGCTGACGCGGTACGCGCAGCGGCTCGCGGCAGCGACGCGCGACCTGGCACAGGCGGGGCTCCCGGCGCTCGGCTCCTACGTCGAGTACGGCGTCAGTCCGCGCGGCCCGATCAACCTCGCGCTGGCGGCGCGGGCGCTCGCGCTCCTGCGCGGCCGGCGCTACGTCGTCGCGGACGACCTTCGCGACCTGATGAAGGACGTCTTCCGGCACCGGATCGTCCTCAGCTACGAGGCGCTCGCCGACGACGTCACGCCCGACGGCGTCCTCGACAGCGTCCTCGAAGCGGTCGAGCTGCCCGAGCAGGACTTCGTGCGCCACGAGGCTGCGTCGTGAGCGTCGTCGAGCTCGTGCCGCGCACGCGGACGCCGGACCGGCCCGGCCCGGGACGGATCCGCGACGGGCACCTCAGCAAGCTGGACCTCACCGTCCGCCGCCGCGTGGACAGCCTGCTCGCAGGCGACCATCGGGCGACGACGCTCGGCGACGGAACGGAGCTCGCGCAGGTCAGGCCCTACGTCACGGGCGACGATGTGCGCAGGATCGACTGGAACGTGACCGCGCGGACGCGCGAGACGCACGTGAGAGTGCACGTCGCGGAGCGCGCGCTGCGAACGTGGCTCCTGCTCGACACGTCGGCCTCGATGGCGTTCGGCACCGCCGACCGCCGCAAGTGGGACGTCGCCGAGGGAGTTGCGCTCGCGGTCGGGCACGTGACGGCACGGCGCGGCAACCGCCTCGGGGTCGCGACGTTCGGCGGCGTCGATCCCTCGGCGCATCCGGACCGGCACGGCCGCCGCGGCCTGCTCGCGCTGCTCGAGACGTTGCGGCAGGAGCCGGCGGGCGAGCCGCTCGGTACGACGTCGTTCGGCGAGGCGTGCGCCCGCGCGGCGCGACTCGTGCGCCGCCGCTCGCTCGTCGTCGCCGTGTCCGACTTCCGCGGCCCGCTCGACTGGCGGCGAGAGCTGGTGCGTCTCGGCGCGCGGCACGACGTCCTCGCCGTTGAGATCCGCGACCCGCGCGAGCAGGAGCTGCCCAACGTCGGGACCGTATGGCTCGTCGACCCGGAGACGCGCGAGCAGCTCCAGGTCGACACGCGCGACGCGCGGATGCGCGCGCGCTTCGCCGACAGCGCCGCAGCGGAGCGCGACGAGCTCGCGCGCACCTTCCGCTCGGCGCGCGTCCCCCACGTCGTCGTCTCGACTTCGGGCGACTGGCTGCGGACGCTCGTGCGGTTCCTGCAGCTCGAGAAGGTGCGGCGATGACGTTCGCGTTCCCGATCGCCCTCGCCGCGCTCGCGCTGGTGCCGATCCTGCTCGTCGCGTACGCGGTCGTGCAGCGGCGCGGGGTGAAGTACGCGCTGCGCTTCACGAACCTCCCCATGCTCGCGAACGTGGTCGACCGCGCGCCGCGCTGGCGCCGTCACGTTCCCCCGCTCCTCGTCCTGACGGCGCTCGCGGCGCTGATCGTCGGCGTCGCGCGGCCGCAGGTGGCGGTCGCCGTGCCGCGTGAGGAAGGGACGGTGATCCTCGCGATCGA
>DATHAE010000106.1:0-11145 GCA_035296805.1 Gaiellaceae bacterium
GACCGCGAGGCGCGCGTCGACGAGCTCTTCCTCCGCGCCGCCACGCTCGCGCGCGAGCGGCGCTTCCTCTTCGGCGGCTCGGGCTGGGACGACAAGCCGCTGCCGCCGAACGTGCGCCACCTCGGCCATGTCGGCACGGGCGACCACAACGCGCTCAACTCGACGCCCCTCGCGGTCCTCAACGTGACGCGCGACTCGATGGTCGCGAACGGCTGGTCGCCGCCGACGCGCGTATTCGAGGCCGCCGGCGCGGCGGCGTGCCTGATCACCGACGCGTGGGAAGGGATCGAGCTCTTCCTCGACCCGGAGATCGAGGTCCTCGTCGCCGAGAATGGACATGACGTCGCGAGCCATGTCGAGTGTCTGACCCTCGAGCGGGCGCGCGAGATCGGCGGCGCCGCGCGCGAGCGCGTCCTACGCGAGCACACCTATGCGCAGCGCGCGGAGCAGGTCGAGGACGTGCTCGGAGTGCGCGCGTGAAGACCGTCTGGTTCCCGCTCTCGATCACGTCGTCGTGGGGCAACGGCCACGCGACGAACTACCGCGGGCTCGCGCGCGCCCTGCTCGGCCGCGGTCACGACGTGCTCTTCCTCGAGCGCGACCGGCCGTGGTACGCGGCCGAGCGCGACTTCGACGCTGCGTACGTCCGCCTCTACGACGACGCCGCCAAGCTCGACCGGTGGCGGGACGACGTGCGCGAGGCCGACCTCGTCGTCGTCGGCTCGTTCGTCCCGGAGGGGTGCGCCGTCGCGGAGTGGGTGCTCGAGACGGCGCGAGGCGTGACCGCGTTCTGGGACATCGACACGCCGGTGACCGCGGCGAAGCTCGCCCGCGACGACTTCGAGTACCTCTCCCCCGCGCTCGTGCCGCGGTTCGACCTCTACCTCTCGTTCACCGGCGGGCCGTTCCTCGACGGGCTCGGCGCGCGGCGCCCGACGCCCTTCTACTGCGTCGCGGACGCCGAGCGGTACGCGCCGGTCGACGTCCCGCGGCGCTGGGACCTCGGCTACCTCGGGACGTACTCCGACGACCGGCAGCCGAAGGTGGACGAGCTGCTCGTCGAGCCGGCGCGCGGCGACGCCGCGCGCACCTTCGCCGTCGCCGGCCCGCAGTACCCGGACGAGATCGCGTGGCCGTCCAACGTGACGAAGATCGAGAACGTGCCGCCCTCGGAGCACCCGGGCTTCTACTCCGCACAGCGGTTCACGCTCAACGTGACGCGCGACGACATGGTTCGCGCCGGCTGGTCGCCGAGCGTTCGCCTGTTCGAGGCGGCGGCGTGCGGCGTCCCGGTCATCTCCGACTGGTGGGACGGCCTCGACGCGTTCTTCGAGCCGGGGCGAGAGATCCTGATCGCGCACGACCGCGACGACGTCGCGCGCCACCTCGCGCTCGGCGAGCACGAGCGGCGTGCGATCGGCGCGCGCGCCCGCGAGCGCGTCCTGCGCGAGCACACCGCCGAGCACCGCGTGGCCGAGCTCGAGGGCCATGTCGCCGCAGCGGCGAGAGTGGCCGCGTGACGCTCCAGTCCGGCGCCACCCACGACGCGGAGATCGCGGCGCTCGCACCGTGGTTCCACAACCTCCACCTCCCGGACGGCCGCCAGACCGCGCCGGACCACCCGCTCGGCGATTTCCCCGCGTTCAAGTGGGCCGAGATCGCGCCGCACCTCCCGGCCGACCTCGACGGCTGGACCGCGCTCGACATCGGCTGCAACGCCGGCTTCTACTCCTTCGAGCTCGCGCGGCGCGGCGCCCGCGTGACCGGGCTCGAGATCGACGACCACTACCTCGACCAGGCGCGCTGGGCGGCGAAGCAATTCGGCGTCGCCGACCGCGTCGCCTTCCGCCACGGCACCGTCTACGACCTCGCTCGCACGCACGAGCGCTGGGACCTCGTTCTCTTCATGGGCGTGCTCTACCACCTGCGCTACCCGTTGCTCGCGCTCGACCTCGTCGCGCGGACGGTGCAGCGGCTGCTCGTCGTCCAGACGCTGACGATGCCCGGCGACCAGCGGGTCGAGCCGCCGGCCGATCTGGACATCGAGGAGCGCGAGCGGATGCTCGAGCCCGGGTGGCCGAAGGTCGCGTTCGTCGAGCGCAAGCTCGCGGGCGACAAGACGAACTGGTGGGCGCCGAACGCCGCGGCGGTCGAGGCGATGGCGCGCTCGGCCGGGCTCGAGATCGTCGCCCACCCGGGGCACGAGATCTGGCTCTGCCGGCCGCGCGGGTCGTTCGTGCACGCCGCCGAGCTACGTGCGGCGGTGGCCGCTCCCGGCGAGGAGTGACGCAGGCGGCAGCGGGTACGGGCGACGCATGCGCCTGATCCGCAGGATCGCGACGAAGACACCCGAGGTCGTCGGTTCGCCGTGGGCGTTCCTGACCGCGATCCTGCTAACCGTCTTCTGGATCGTCTGGGGCTTCTTCGCGGCGTTCTCCGACACGTGGCTGCTCGTGCCGTCGGCGGTCGCGTCGGTCGTGACGTTCCTGATCGTCTTCAGCCTCCAGTACACGCAGAACCGCGACACGCGGGCGATCCAGCTCAAGCTCGACGAGATCCTGCGCGGGACGGAGCGCGCGCGCAGCGACCTCGTCAAGCTCGAGCGCCGCTCGGACGAGGAGCTGACGCAGATCGAGGACGAGATCGTCCGGCTCCGTGAGGAGGAAGCCGAGAACGACGCGGCCTGAGCCGCCGCCCCTTTACGAGTCGCCGTCGCGCGCGACGAGCTTGTTGAACCGCGACTCGCCCTCGTCCTGGTAGAGGAACGCGAGGCGGTTCTCGTCGAACGCCTCGAACCACTCGTCCCAGGAGATCTCCTCGAGCCCCTCGTCGGGATCGCGGAAGTCGATGCGCAGGATGCCGGGGTCGTCGCCGCCGCCCGTCTCCTTGACGCGGGCCGGGCGGCCGTCGCGGTCCTCGGCCCACCGCCGGATCTCGTCGTGGTTCGTCGTTGTCTTCGCTTCTGCCATGCGTGCGTCGTCTCCTCCCGCGACGCCCCTAAACGGCGGCAGCGAGCGTCTGCCGGCCGCGGAGGAGCGGCGCGAGGAGGTCGCCGCGACGCTCGACGCGCTCGAGCACCGTCGCGGCCCCGAACGCGGCGGGATCGAGATCGTCGCTCACCTCGTCCCACTCGAGCGGTGTCGCGACCGACGCCTGCCGGACCGGCCTGATCGAATATGGCGCGACGACCTGCTGCCCGTGCCCGTTCATCTTCACGTCGAGCTTGACGCCGCGCGGACCGACGCGCGCGAGCGTGCTCTCGACGACGCGGGCGAAGTCGCGGGCGTCCTCGTAGGTGGTGTGGCGGCGCGCGACCGGCACGCGCACGTGGATCCCGTCCCCGCCGGTCGTCAGCGGGTAGCTCTCGAGGCCGAGCGCGTCGAGCATCTCGCGAACGAGCAGCGCCGCGCGCGCAACCTCAGTGAACGGCGCACCCTTCGGGTCGAGGTCGAGCAGCACGAAGTCGGGGCGGTCGGGACGATCGGCGCGCGCGGTCCACACGTGGAGGTCGACGCAGCCGTAGTCGACGAGCCAGAGCAGCGTCGCGCGGTCGTTGACGAGGACGTAGTCGACGATCGCACCGCCGCGCGACTTCGCCGGCTGCGGCGTCGTCCGGATCCACTCCGGCGCCTCGGGCGGCTTGTCCTTGATCCACCGGAACGGCGACCGCGGCCCGTTGTAGTGCTGCTTGAGGGTGAACGGCCGGTCGCGGAGGTGCGGGAGGAGCACGCGACAGATCGCGTCGTAGTAGTCGAACGCGTGGCGCTTGCGCAGGCCGAGCTCGGGCCACCACATCTGGTCGGGGCGGTGCGGGTCGACCTTCCTCGCCATCGCGAAGTCGTTCCCGCGTCGCTACTTGTGACACTGTGTCACAAGCATCGACGCGCCGCGCCGCTACGACTCGCCGAGGTAGGTCTTGCGCACCTGCTCGTTCGTCTTCAGGGCCTGCGCCTCGTCGGCGAGGACGATGCGTCCCGTCTCGAGCACGTAGCCGCGGTCGGCGGCGTCGAGCGCCATCAGCGCGTTCTGCTCCACGAGCAGGATCGACGTGCCCTGGTCGTTGATCGTCTTCACGATCTCGAAGATCCGCTCGACGAAGATCGGTGCGAGACCGAGCGACGGCTCGTCGAGGAGCAGCAACTTCGGCCGCGCCATCAGCGCGCGGCCGATCGCGCACATCTGCTGCTCACCCCCCGACATCGTCCCCGCCTTCTGGCTCCGGCGCTCCTTCAGGCGCGGGAAGAGGTCGAAGACGCGGTCCATGTCCTCCCGGATCCCCGCGCGATCGCGCCTCTGGAACGCGCCCATCTCGAGGTTCTCGGTCACGGACATGCGCGGGAAGAGCCGGCGCCCCTCCGGTGACTGCGCGATCCCACGCTTCACGATCTGGTGCGGTGCCGTCTGGGTGATGTCGCGGCCCTCGAACCTGATCGACCCTTGCCGCGGGCGGTTGAGGCCGTTGATCGACCGCAGCGTCGTCGACTTCCCGGCGCCGTTCGCACCCAGGAGCGTCACGACCTCGCCGTCGCGCACGTTGAGCGAGATCCCCTTCAGCGCGTGGATCGAGCCGTAGTACGTGTGGACGTCGTCGAGCTCGAGGATCAGGTTGCCGTCGCGGTTCCCGCCGTTCGCGCTCATGCGAGCCCCTGCCGCTTCATGTCCTCGACGGCCGCCTTCCCGAGGTAGGCCTCGATCACGCGCTCGTCCGACTGGACCTCGCGCGGTGTCCCCTCGGCGATCTTCTCGCCGTAGTCCAGCACCGACACGCGGTCGGAGACGCCCATCACGACGCGCATGTCGTGCTCGATCATCAGCACGGTCAGGTTCTGCTCCTCGCGCAGCCGTGCGACGAACGATGTGAACTCCGCGGACTCCTGCGGGTTCATCCCCGCCGTCGGCTCGTCGAGGAGCAGGAGCTTCGGCTCCGTCGCGAGCGCGCGCGCGACCTCGAGGCGGCGCTGGTCGCCGTACGGCAGGTTGCGCGCGATCTCGTCCTCGTGCCGGTTCAGGCCCGCGAAGCGGAGCAACTCGCGCGCGCGGTCGCGCGCCTCGGACTCCTCGCGCTTGACGCCGCGCGTGCGCAGGATCGAAGTGAGAAGGTTCGCGTGCATCCGGGAGTGCATCCCGACGAGGACGTTCTCGAGCGCCGTCATGTTCTGGAAGAGGCGGATGTTCTGGAACGTCCGCCCGACCCCGCGCGCCGTGATCGCGTGCGGCGGCTTGCCGGTCACGTCCTCGCCGAGGAAGACGACCTTCCCGGCGCTCGGCTTGTAGACCCCGGTGAGCATGTTGAAGAACGTCGTCTTGCCGGCGCCGTTCGGCCCGATCAGCGAGACCACCTTGCCCTGGGGAACGACGAAGTCGACGTCGTTGACCGCCACCAGCCCTCCGAACACCTTCCGCAGCGCCTGCGCCTCGAGGACGAAACCGTTGGTCGCCATCAGGATCCCGTCGAGTCGTAGAGCGGCTCGTCGTGCACGCCCTCGTGGAACTCCATCGCGCGGCGTCGAGACGGGATCAGCCCCTCGGGTCGGAAGAGCATCACGATCAGGATGATCGCGCCGTAGATGCCCGAGGCATACAGCGGCACGTCGATGTTCGGATGCCAGCCGCCGATGTTGATGTTGCTGTTGATCCAGCTCCCCGTGTTCGCCAGCCCCTCGCGATCGAGGTACGACAGGAACGCGGCGCCGACGATCACCCCCCAGACGTTCCCCATCCCGCCGAGGATGACCATGCAGAGGATGAAGACCGAGATGTTGAAGAAGAAGTCCCCCGGGAACGTGGCGCTCTTGAAGCTCCCGTAGTAGGCGCCCGCGATGCCGCCGAAGAACGCCCCCGTCGCGTAAGCCCACGTCTTCGTCCGCATCAACGGCACGCCCATCGCCGCCGCGGCGGTCTCGTCCTCGCGGATCGCGACCCACGCGCGCCCGAGCCGCGAGTCGCGCAGTCGCAGCGAGCAGAAGACGGTGATGCCGAGCAGCACGAGCGCCGTCCAGAAGAAGACGTCGGCCGACGAAACCTGGTGGCCGAGGAGCGTCCGGTCGCAGCACTGGAGGTAATTCGACGGCAGGAAGCCGCCCGTCGCGTCCGAGATCCGGTTCCCCCACCCCGGCGAGTCGATCGGCGTGATCCCGTTCGGGCCGTTCGTGAGGTTGAACCCGGTGCCGAAGAAGTTGTCGCCGTTGCGCGCGACCTGCGGCAGGATCTCGCCGAAGCCGAGCGTCACGATCGCGAGGTAGTCGCCGCGCAGGCGCAGTGTCGGCAACCCGATGAGCACCCCCGTCATCGCCGTGAGCAGCGCCGCGAGGATCAGCAGGAGCCAGATCGAGACGTGGAACCCGGCGAGAGTCGGCGAGACCCCGACGGCGCCGAAGTGCCACGTGTGTTCTGCGAACTGCAGCGACGCGAACCAGGCCGCCGTGTAGGCGCCCATCGCGTAGAACGCGACGTAGCCGAGGTCGAGCAGGCCGGCGTAGCCGACGACGATGTTGAGGCCGACCGCCATCATGATGAAGACCAGCATCACGACCGCGGTCGACTGGTCGGGGAAGGGGCCGAAGAGCGGCATCTCGAACAGGCGCTGGAGGTAGAACGGGTAGAAGACGACCGCGAGGATCACGAGCAGCGGGATCGCCCAGCGGCGGTACCGCGTCGGGATCCACCAGGCGGCGAAGGCGATAGCGAGTACGAACGGCAGCGACCACGGCGCCTTGCCGGCCCCCGCGATTGCGCCCGCAATCGCGAGGATCGCGGCCTCCGCCACGAGCCGCCACGGGATCGGCGTCACCTTGGGGAGCCAGAAGAGCGCCGCCACCAGCGCGACGCCGATGCCGAGCGACGTGTCGGGCAGGCCGAGCAGGATCGCGAGCAGGAGCTCGGCGCCGATCACGATCGCCCACCGCCGCTCCTGCGACTGACTGTGCCAGGCGGCGCGCGCCCGGTTGCGGTAGCCGACCTCCGGCGCAGCGCCGCGCGTCTCGACGTGCCTCGGCTGCTCCGGCGGCGACTCGGACACCGCTACCCGCCCTCGGGCGTCTGTTCCCCGAGCAGGCCCTCGGGCCGGAAGACGAGGATCAGGATCAGGATCGAGAAGACGATCGACTGGGTCCAGTCGGATCCCGGCGTGTGCCAGCCCAGGCCTTCGTTGAACGCCTGGACGAGGCCGATCAGGACCGCTCCCAGCACCGCACCGGGGAGGTTTCCGATCCCTCCGAGCACCGCCGAGGTGAACGCGATCAGGCCGAGCTGGAACCCCTGGTCGAAGCGCACGGTGGTGACGTACAGCGCGTAGATCAGCCCCGCCGAACCGGCCAGCGCGCCCGCGATCAGGAACGTGAACGAGATCGTGCGGTTGACGTTGATGCCCATGATCGCGCTCGCGTCGCGATCCTGCGCCGTCGCGCGCATCGCCTTCCCCTGCCTCGTCCGCTGCACGAGCCAGACCAGTGCGAGCAGCACGGGCACGGTGATCAGGACGACGATCAGCTTGTTCCACGTGTAGCTGACGCCGCCGATCGAGAACACGTCGCCCGTCGGGAGAACATCCGGGGCCGTGACATAGTTCGGCCCCTTCCACGCGAGCGCGATGTTCTGGAGGATGAAGCTCATCCCGATTGCGGTGATCAGCGGCGCGAGCCGCGGCGCGTTGCGGAGCGGCCGGTACGCGATGAACTCGATCGTCGCGTTGAGCAGCCCGCAGAACGCCATCGAGATCAGCAGGATCAGGATCACGAGCGGCCACAGCGACGCCTGGCCCGCCTCGAGACCCCACGAGACGGCGAGCGTGGCCGAGACCATGCCGCCGAGCATGAAGACGTCGCCGTGGGCGAAGTTGATCAGCTCGAGGATGCCGTAGACGAGCGTGTAGCCGAGCGCGACGAGGGCATAGACGCACCCCGTCGTGATCCCGATCAGGAACACCTCGACGAAGTCGGCGGGCGTCTTGACGAAGTTGACCGCGAGCCAGAAGAGGAGCAGGGCGACGAACAGCAACCCGACGCTCCCCGCGCCGCTCGGAAGGCGGGGCAGCGACGCGAGCGGGTGGCGGGAGGCTTCCGTCGTCACGGTGGGGCCGTCGCGGGAACGGCGGGCTTGCCGTTCCCGCGACTGTACTCGGCGTCGGTGGCTTTTCCTACGCCGCCTTCACGAGGCTCGTCGGCGGCGTGATCACCTTGAAGTCGGTCTGCTTGCCGCCCTTGATCTTGTAGATCGTGACCGGGTTCGACGTCGTGTCGCCCTTCTCGTCGATCTCGAACGTGCCGAGGATGCCGTCCTTCACGTCGGTGTTGAAGAGCTCCTCGGCGACCGCCGCGCGCGACCCGTCCGACCGCTCGATGGCGTCGAACAGCACCTCGGCGGCCTGCGCGGCGTAGACCGAGTACGGGTCCGGATCCTTGCCGTTGTTGTCGGCGCTGAAGTCGGAGACGAACGTCTTGCCCGCGCCCTTGAGCTGCGAGTTCGGCAGCCCCGCGACGCTGACGGTCATGTTCTCCGCGTCGGTGCCGGCTCCCTCGACGACCGCCGAGATCGGCGTGAAGCCGTCGGGCGCCATGATCTGGACGTTGGCGCCGAGATTGGCGCGGAGATCCTTGATCAGCTTGCCGCCGTTCTCGCAGACGAGGCCGCCGAGGAACACGCCGTCGGCGCCCGACGACTTGATCTTCGTCGCGAGGGCCTCGTACGACGACGCCTTCCCGTCCCACGCGGTGAAGCCGGCGACCTTCACGCCCTGCTTGCCGAGCGCGTTCCTGAAGTTCGTCGCGACGCCGAGGCCGTACGCCTCCTTGTCGTTCAGGATGAAGACGCTCGTGAGGCCGAGCTGCTTCGCGAGGATCGCGTCGGCCGCGCCCTGGAAGTCGTCCGCCGCGACGACGCGGGCGTAGTTCTTCTTCCCCGTCGGCGCGTACTTCTCCGGCTCACCCGGAGCCGTTCCCGGACCGCCGTGTGTGAGCCCGACGTACGTGTTCGCAGGGCTGATCATCGCGACCGGGCCGTTCTGCGCCCGGTTCAGGATCGGCGCGATGATCTCGGCGCAGCCGGAGTTGAACGTGCCGATCACGCCGATCACGTCCTGGTTGCGCGCATACGCGTTCGCGTTCGCCGAGCACTTCCCAGAGTCCCACTTGCCCGCTTGCGCGGTCGAGTCGTCGCACGACTGGTACGCGATCGAGTAGTCGCCGACCTTGAAGTTCCGCTGCTTGAGCAGGAACTTGATCGCCTTCGTCATCTCGATCGTCTGCGTGCGCCCCGCGCCCTGGAGCGGCAGATCCGAGGCGATCAGGTAGTCGGGGTCGCCGTCGCCCTCGTAGTAGACGGCGCTGCACGAGGAAGCGGGCAGCGCGTCGACGGCGCTCGCGTTTCCGCCACCGCCCCCGCTCGCCTCGGTGGTCGTGCCCTCGCTCTCGTTGTCGTCGCCTCCGCATCCCGCCGCCGCGAGCGCGAGCACCGCGACGAGTAGTGCAAAAGCAATCGCAGCTGCGCGTGACTTCACAGGTTCTTCCTCCTCCGTTTGACTCAGCGTCGCGGAAGTATCCGTGCCACGACCCTCTTCTTTCAACTCGGGTCGGATCCTGCGCCGCCGCGAAGGCGCGCGCAGGCCCCGATACGATGACCGCCGCCGGCCGGAGTGGCGGAATTGGCAGACGCGCCGGACTCAAAATCCGGTGTCCTCGCGGGCGTGTGGGTTCGAGCCCCACCTCCGGCATCGAGCGCTTCGCGCCGCGCACGGGCGGTCACCCCGAACGCCCGGCCGAGAAAGGTGCAACCGCCCCCTGTCGCGGCACGGCGTACGGTCGGAGGGCGCGCAACGAGGCTGCGGACGGCCGCTCCGATCGCACCGGCGCGTCCTGCTGCATGATCCGCAGCCGTGCTCGTGGTCGGCGGATTGGTGGCTGCGGCGATCGCGCTGCTCGCAGGGACGTCGGGCTTCGGCTTCGGGCTGCTCGCGACACCCGCGCTGCTGCTGACCGGGTTCTCGCTGCCGTTCGTCGTGACGGTGAACCTGCTGATCTCGTTCGCGACCCGGATCTCGGTCGCCTACCGACTTCGGTCGTCGATCGACCGTCGCCGGGTGGCGCTCCTCGTCGCGGGCGCGGCGCCGGGGCTCTGGGTCGGCGCGCGCACGATCGCCGCGGTCGACGCGCACGACGTCAAGCTCGCTGTGGGGATTGTGATCATGGCCGCGGCCGCCGCCCTTGCGTACGGGGACCGCCACCCGCCGCGCGAGCACGGCGACGCCGCGCCGGTCGCGGCCGGGTTCCTCGGCGGCGTCCTCGGGACGACGACGTCGCTGATCGGGGTCCCGCCCGCGCTGATGCTGACGCGGCGGCGCGCGGCCGCGGCGAGCTTCTTCGCCGACCTCGCGGTCTACTTCATCGCCGCGAGCGCCCTCGGCCTCGCCGTGCTCGCCATCGAAGGCCACTTCGACGGCGACGCCTCGCGCGCGTTCGTCTACTGGCTGCCGGGAGTCCTCGCTGCGAACGTCGTCGGGACGACGCTCGGGCTGCGCGTGCCCGCGGGCGCGTTCAGGTGGCTGACGCTCGGGCTCGCGTTCGCCGCCGGGGCGCTGACGGCGGCGACCGCGTGAGCGTGCAGCGGCCGCCTAGACTCACGCGCGATGCGGATCGGGATCCTCACCGGCGGCGGCGACTGCCCCGGCCTGAACGCCGTCATCCGCGCGGTCGTTCGGCGCGCCTGGGAGCGTGGCCACGAAGTCGTCGGGGTGCGCGAGGGATGGCGCGGGATGGTCGACGCCCGGATGATGGAGCTCGGGTCGCGGGAGATCTCGGGCATCCTCCCGCGCGGCGGGACGATCATCGGGACGTCGCGCACGAACCCGTACAAGGTCGACGAGGGCGTGGAGCGCGTGCGCCGGAACTTCCACGCGCTCGGTGCGCTCGTCGCGATCGGAGGCGAGGACACGCTCGGCGTCGCCGCCCGGCTGTACGACGACTTCCAAGTGCCCGTCGTCGGCGTTCCGAAGACGATCGACAACGATCTCTCCGGCACCGACTACACCTTCGGGTTCGACACCGCCGTCTGGATCTGCACCGAGGCGATCGACCGGCTGCACACCACCGCCGAGGCACACAATCGCGTGATGGTGGTCGAGGTGATGGGGCGCCACACGGGCTGGATCGCCGT
>DATHAE010000107.1:0-9060 GCA_035296805.1 Gaiellaceae bacterium
CTGCGCGTAGTCCGGCACCTGGTGCGTGAGGTGAGTCTGCGCGTAGCGTTCGTCGTAGAAGAGCTCCTGCCACTGGCGGACCATCCCGAGCCAGCCGTTGTTGACGATCACGACCACGATCGGCAGCCGCTCGAGCGCCGCCGTCGCGAGCTCCTGCGACGTCATCTGGAAGCAGCCGTCGCCGTCGATGCAGACGACCGTCGCCTCCGGCCGCGCCGCCTTCGCGCCGATCGCGGCCGGCACGCCGTAGCCCATCGTCCCGAGCCCGCCCGAGGTCACGAACGAGCGCGGGCGGTCGCAGACGAGGTACTGCATCGCCCACATCTGGTGCTGGCCGACGCCGGTCGTCCAGACGACGTCGCTGCCCGCCGTGAGGTCGCGCAGCGTCTCGACGACCGCCTGCGGCTTCAGCGTCGAGCCGTCGCCGCGCGAGTAGCGGAACGGGAACCGCGCGCGCCACTCCTCGAGCCGGCGCAGCCACGGCGCAGTGTCTCCCGAAGCGGACCGCAGCTCGGCGGCCAGCTGGGCGAGCGCGGGCGCGAGCGGCCCGACGACGGGGATCTGCGCCTCGCGGATCTTCCCCACCTCGGCCGCGTCGACGTCGAAGTGGACGACGCGCGCGCCCGGCGCGAACGCAGACAGCTTCCCCGTGACGCGGTCGTCGAAGCGCGAGCCGACGGCGATCACGAGATCGGCCTTGTTCAGCGCCCAGTTCGCGTACTTCGACCCGTGCATCCCGGGTGCGCCGTAGTTGAGCGGGTGCGAGTCGGGGAGGCATCCCTTCCCCATCAGCGTCACGACCGCCGGCAGCCGCCCCGCCTCGACGAGGTCGAGCAGCTCGGCGCACGCCTCGCCGTTGAGGACTCCGCCGCCCGCGTAGACGATCGGCCGCTCTGCGGCCGCGACCGCGCGTGCCGCCTCGCGCACCGAGCCGGCGTCGACGGTGCTCGGGGGCCGCCAGCCCGGCAGATCGACCTCGTCCGGGTAGCGGAAGTCGAGCTCGGCCTCCTGCACGTCCTTCGCCACGTCCACCAGCACCGGGCCCTGCCGGCCCGTGCGCGCGACGTGGAACGCCGCCTTCAGGATGCCCGGCAGCTCCTCGACGTCCTGCACGAGCCACGAATGCTTGACGATCGGCATCGTGATCCCCGTCGCGTCGATCTCCTGGAAGGCGTCGGTGCCGATCAGGCTCCCGCGAACCTGCCCGGTGATGCAGACGAGCGGCGTCGAGTCGACCCACGCGTCGGCGATCGGCGTCACCAGGTTCGTCGCGCCGGGGCCGGAGGTGGCGATCGCGACGCCGACCTTCCCCGATGCGCGCGCGTAGCCCTCGGCCATGTGGCCGGCGCCCTGCTCGTGCCGCGCGAGCACGTGCCGCACCGTCGTGCCGCGCGCGATCGCGTCGTAGGTCGGCAGGATCGCGCCGCCGGGGAGGCCAAAGGCGACGTCGACTCCCTCGTGCTCGAGCGAGCGGAGGATGGCGTCGGACCCGAGCATGCGGGTCAACGCCATGCCTCCGCGTCGAGCTCGAGGTCGGTCCGCGTCTCTGGCAGGAGCTCGAGGACCGCATCGGTGAACGGCCGCGTGCCCGTCGGGCGCGATCCGTTCAGTCCGGCGACGGCGCCGACGGCGCGCTCGAGCGTGCGCGCGGCCGAGCGCCGGCCGAGGCCTTCGGCGAGCATGAGCGACGTCGTCAGCAGCATCGCCGTCGGATCGGCGACACCGAAGCCGGCGACCTCCGCGTCGTCGCACATCCCGGGGGCGAACAGCCCCGGCCCGGTTTCGGAGAGCCACGCGTGCGCGACCGCAGGCGCCGAGCCCGCGAGGTGCGCAGCCGCGTCCGCGACCGCTGCCGCGAGCTGCGACTCCGTCACGAGCACGTCGACCTCGAGCGGCGCCTCGCGCAGGCGCACGAGCGCCTCGCCGGGCGTCAGGTGCTCGACGGTCATGCCGCCCCAGCGCGACTGCTCGGTGTCGACCAGCGCCCGCCACGCGGGCGACGAGCCCACAGACGTCAAGCGTCCGTGCCGCGCCGCGGCGCTCGTGAACGCGCGTTCGACCGCCAGCTCGTCCGCCCACGCACCGACCGCGCCGACGACCAGGACGTCGCCGCCGCGCAGGTGCACCCGCGAGAGCCGGACGGCGAGCTCGAGGTCGGCCTTCACCCCGTCGAGCGCCGGCTCGTGGGGCGCCGCGACGAGCACGGCGTCCGCTTGCTTGTACCCGTCGCGCGTCGCAGGCGGCAGCGGGTGTCCGCCACGCGTCACCGCCTCGCCCGCGAACGGCAGGTGAACGTCTTCGAGCGCGAGCGAGTGCAGCTGCGACACCCGCATCAGCGCACGCGTCGCCTCGGCCATCAGCTCGGGCCCGACGCCGTCGCCGGCGAGACATGCCACTTTCTTGCTGCCATTCATCTCGTACCTCCTCCGCGCTCCTGCCGCTCGGCGACGCCGGCGGCCCGACCCGACACGCACCTCTCCCGAAGCGGTGTCGACGTATGCGGTCTTCGCGACCGCGTGAGCGCGTGTCCCCCCTAGAGGGGGACAATCGAAATAACGAGGATGACGAGCCGGTCGCCGAGAGGCGAGACCGAGGCAGAGACCGTGGAAGCCGGAGCCGTCATCTGCAGTCCAGTCTGGACCGGCGGCGCCGGCTTGTCAACTCGCGGAGCCGAAGACGCTCGCGGAGCAGGCGTCAGCGGCCGGCCGCAGCGACGAGCGCCTCGGCAGGCGGCGCCTCGACGAGCCACGAGCGACCGAACCTCCGCATCGCGCTCACGATCGGGAGCAGCGCGCGTCCCTTCGGCGTCAGCTCGTACTCGACGCGCGGCGGCGACTCCGGGTAGCTGCGGCGGATCACGATCCCCTCGTGCTCCAGCATCTGCAGCCGCTCCGAGAGCGTGCGCGGGCTGATCCCCGGGCACGCGTGCTCGAGCTGCGTGAAGCGGCGCGGGCCCTCGGAGAGGTCGTGGACGATCACCGACGTCCACTTCGACCCGATCAGCTCTGCGGTGGCGGCGACGGCACAACTCTCGTTGTGGACGTCGTTCATCGTCCGCCTCGTCACGTGCGGCAGTGTACTCCGGCGGAATCGGCGGCCGCCCACGAATCTCGGCGACGGTCTTGCCCTCGTCCGCCGCGGCCACTATTCTTTTTGTAGCGATGCGCGCAGCCGGCAGCCTCCTTCTCGTTTCGATCATTGCCGGCGCGCCCGCGTTTATTACGCGCGCACGCTAGCCGGCGACTAACCCCGCCCCGCCGGCTAGCTAGATCCACAGAGGCGGGTTCGGCTTCCTCCTGACGAAAGGCCCGCGTGACGCCTCGCGCCACCCTGTACGACTCGACGCACGAGCTCGACTCCTGCGGCATCGGCTTCGTCGCCGATGCGGGGGGGACGCCCTCGCGCGCGATCGTCGAGTCGGTGCTCGAGGCGCTCCGGCGGGTGCGGCATCGCGGAGCCACCGTCGCGGACGGCCGTACCGGCGACGGCGCCGGCGTCCTCGTCCCGATCCCGCCCTACCTCTCGGGCGACGGCGAGGGGATCGCGATGGTCTTCTCGCGTAGCGCAGGCGATCGCGCCGCGGTCGAGGAGGAGTGCGCCGCCGAGGGCATCGCCGTCGCGGAGTGGCGCGCTGTGCCCGTTTCCCCGGACGAGCTCGGCCCGCACGCGCGGGCGACGATGCCGACCATCGAGCAGGCGCTCCTCGTGCGCCCGTCCGGTGGGGACGACGACGAGGCGGAGCTCCGCGCGTTCCACGCACGCAAGCGGATCGAGCGCGCGGCCGGGCCGTACGTCGCATCCCTCTCCTTCCGCACCGTCACCTACAAGGCGCTCTGTGCCGCAGACCACCTCGCGCTCTTCTACGCCGACCTCCGCGACCCGCGCTTCGTCGCGCCGTTCGGGATCTTCCACCAGCGCTTCTCCACCAACACCGAGCCGTCATGGGAGCGCGCGCAGCCGTTCCGCCTCCTCTGCCACAACGGCGAGATCAACGCGCTCCAGGGCAACGTGAACTGGATGCGCGCCCGCGAGGGCCGCCTCGGCTCGTCCGACGACGCGCAGCTGCGGCCGGTCGTCGACGAGGACGGCTCGGACTCCTCGATGCTGGACAACGTGCTCGAGCTGCTCGTCCGCCACGGGCGCGACGTGCGCCACGGCGTGACGATGCTCGTGCCGCCCGCGTGGCAGCGCGACCCCGAGCTCGAGCCGGAGGTGCGCGACTTCTACCGCTACCACGCCGGCCTCGTCGAGCCCTGGGACGGGCCCGCCGCGCTCGTCTTCACCGACGGCCGCGCGGTCGGCGCGGCGCTCGACCGCAACGGCTTGCGGCCGCTCCGCCTCGCGGTCTGCGACGACGGCCTCGTCGTCTGCGGCTCCGAAGCGGGCCTCGTCGACCTGGAGGGACACGGCGCCGTGGAGCGGACGAAGCTCGGGCCGGGTCAGATCGTCGCCGTCGAGCCGGGGCTCGGTGTCGACGGCGACGCGGCCGTGAAGCGCCGCCTCGCGCGCCGTCGCCCGTACGGGCGGTGGCTCGACGAGCGCCGCGCTGCGGTCTCCGTCGGCGAGGCGGTCTCCGTTCCGTCCGACGCCCTCCTCCCGCGGCAGCTCCTCCACGGCTGGACGCGCGAGGACGTGCTCGGGCACCTGCGCCCGATGGCCGCGGGCGGCCACGAGCCTACGTCCTCAATGGGCGACGACACGGCGATCCCGCCGCTCGCCAACCGCGCGCGGCCGCTCACGTCCTATTTCCGGCAGCGGTTCGCGCAGGTGACGAATCCGGCGATCGACCACCTCCGCGAGCGCGACGCGATGTCGATCGAGACGCTCCTCGGCGCCCGCACGCCGCTGCTCGAGGAGTCGCCCGAGGCCGCGGCCGGGCACGAGCTCGAGTCGTTCTTCCTCTTCCCGAACGCTCTCTCCGGTCTCGGCGTCCGCATCCTCGATGCGACGTTCACCGCCGAGGAAGGACTGCGCGCCGGCTGCGAGCGCCTCGCTGCCGAGGCGGTCGAGGGCGCACGCGCGGGCGGCATCCTCGTGCTCAGCGACGGCGCCGCGACCGTCGAGCGGCCGCCGGTTCCGGCACTGCTCGCCCTAGGGTTCGTGCATCACCGCCTCGTCGCGCTCGGTCTTCGAACCCGCGCAACTCTCGTCGTCGAGACCGCCGAGGCGCGCGAGGTGCACGACTTCGCCTCCCTGCTCGGCTACGGCGCGGAGGCGATCTGCCCGACGCTCGCGCTCGAGACCGTCGCCGCGCTCGCGGCCGACGACAAGCTCGGCGGCGACCGACCCTCGCCGGCCGAGGCGCAGCAGCGCTACCGCCGCTCCGTCGAGGAGGGCGTCCTGAAGGTGCTCTCGAAGATGGGGATCGCCGACGTCGCGAGCTACTGCGGCGCCCAGGTCTTCGAGGCGATCGGCCTCGGGCGCGACCTCGTCGACGACGCCTTCGTCGGCACGCCGTCGCCGCTCGGCGGGATCGGGTGGAGCGACCTCGAGGCCGACGTGCTCGCGCGCGTCGCGCGGCTCGCCTCGCCGCGCCCCGTGCTGGAGCACCCGGGCTACCTCAAGTTCCGGAAGGGCGGCGAGGCGCACGCGACCGAGCCGCCGGTCGTCGACGCCGCACACGAGATGGCGGCGGCGCACGCGCTGCGGCGGGCGCTGAACGGTCACGGGGTCGCGCTCTACGAGCGGTTCGCCGCGCTCGTCAACGAGCGCGAGCCGCTCGAGCTCCGCGACCTGCTCGGGTTCTCCGACGCCGATCCGGTCCCGCTGGACGAAGTCGAGCCTGCGGCCGAGATCGCGCGGCGCTTCTCCGGCGGCGCGATGTCGCACGGCTCGCTCTCGGCCGAGGCGCACGAGACGATTGCGATCGCGTTCAACCGGCTGCACGGGCGCTCCAACTCGGGTGAGGGCGGCGAGGATCCGTCCCGCTTCGGGACGGAGCGCAACTCGGCGATCAAGCAGGTGGCGTCGGGGCGCTTCGGCGTCACGCCCGCCTACCTGAGGGCGGCGCAGGAGCTTCAGATCAAGATCGCGCAGGGGTCGAAGCCGGGCGAAGGCGGTCAGCTCCCCGGCCACAAGGCGACCACGGAGATCGCGCGCCTGCGCCACACGCAGCCCGGCGTCGCGCTGATCTCGCCGCCGCCGCACCACGACATCTACTCGATCGAGGACCTCGCGCAGCTGATCTTCGACCTCCGCCGAGCCTCACCCGACGCCGCCGTGTCGGTGAAGCTCGTCGCGGAGGCCGGAGTCGGGCTGGTCGCGGCCGGTGTCGCGAAGGCGCTCGCGGACGTGATTCACGTCGGCGGCGCCGACGGCGGCACCGGCGCGAGCCCGCTTTCGTCCATCAAGCACGCCGGCGCGCCGTGGGAGCTCGGCCTCGCCGAGACGCAGCAGACGCTCGTCGCGAACGAGCTGCGCGGCCGCGTGCGGCTGCGCGTCGACGGCGGCATCAAGACCGGCCGCGACGTCGTCATCGCGGCGCTCCTCGGCGCGGACGAGGTGTCCTTCGGAACCGCGCTCCTGCTCGCCGAGGGGTGCCTGATGGTCCGCTCGTGCCACGTCGACACCTGTCCGGTCGGGATCGCGACGCAGCGACCGGAGCTGCGGGCGAAGTTCGCGGCGACGCCGGAGATGGTCGAGGCGTACCTGCTCTACGTCGCCGAGGAGGCGCGCCGGCTGCTCGCGGCGCTCGGCCTGCGCTCGTTCGACGAGGCAATCGGCCGCGCAGACCTGCTGGTGGCACGCCCCCGCGAGGGTCGCGCCGCGACGCTCGACCTCGAGCCGCTGCTGGCGCGCGTCGAGGGCGAGCGCCGGTTCGTCGGCGCGCCCGTCCCCGACGCGCCGGGAGGCGAGCTGGACGAGCGGTTGCACATCGACTCCGGGCCGGCGCTCGACGGGCCGGCGCTCGTCGAGCCCGCCTACGAGATCGCAAACACCGACCGGACCGTCGGCGCCCGCATCGGGGGAGCCGTGGCAGCACGCTTCGGCGCGAGCCCTCCGCCCGGCCGCATTCGCGCGCGCTTCCGCGGCACGGCCGGCCAGAGCTTCGGCGCGTTCCTGTCGGCGGGCGTCCAGCTCGATCTCGAGGGCGAGGCGAACGACGGCGTCGGCAAGGGCATGGGTGGCGGCCGGATCGTCGTCGTCCCGCCCCCGGACACGCTTGGGGCGCCGCACCTGCTCGGGAACGCCGTCCTGTACGGCGCGACGGGCGGCAAGCTCTACTGCGCCGGCCGCGCGGGCGAGCGCTTCGCCGTCCGGAACTCCGGCGCGGTCGCGGTCGTCGAAGGCGTCGGCGCCCACGGCTGCGAATACATGACGAACGGCACCGTCGTCGTACTCGGCGAGGTCGGGCGCAACTTCGCCGCCGGCATGACGGGCGGCCGCGCGTTCGTCGTCGGCGATCCGGCGGTACTGGAGACACGGGTCAACGACGATCTCGCCGAAGCCGTCGCGCTCGCGCCCGCGGACGCCGACGAGCTACGCGAGCTCGTCGAGCGCCACCTGCGCCACACGCGCTCGAAGGTCGCGCGGCGCCTCTTGGACGACTGGCCCGCCGCGCTCGCGCAGACGCGCGTGGTCGCGCCGCGGGCCGATGTCGCCCGCGTCGAAGGCGAGCATGAGGGCCATTCGGTGGAGGCAGTCGCCGAGACGTCATCCGAAGCGCGCTGAGCACCGTCCGCTGCGACGGCGCCGGGGGCCGAATCCGTCAGCGGCCGACGGCGCGCGAGGCCAGCACGTCCTCGACGCGGGCGAGGTCGACGCCGCGCGCAGCGAGCAGGACGTAGAGGTGGAACACGAGGTCGGCGGCCTCCTCGGCGAGGCGCTCGTCGGTCTCCGCGAGGGCCGCCGTCACGGTCTCGACCGCCTCCTCGCCGACCTTGCGCGCAGCCGCAGGAACGCCTTCGTCGAGGAGCGACGCGACGTACGAACCCTCCGGGCGCTCGAGCGCCCGCTGCGTCACCGTTCGCCACAGCGCGGGCGCGAAGCACGAGAGGGAGCCCGTGTGGCAGGTCGGTCCGGCGGGTCGGACGCGGAGGAGCAGCGCGTCGCCGTCGCAGTCGTCGCGGAGCTCCTCGACGGCGAGCGTGTTGCCCGACGTCTCGCCCTTGCGCCAGAGGCGCTCGCGCGAGCGCGACCAGAACCACGCCTCGCCCGTCTCGCGGGTGAGCCGCTCGGCCTCGCCGTCCATCCACGCGAGCATCAGCACGCGCCCGGATTCGGCATCCTGCACGATCGCGGGCCGCAGCTCAGGCGGCATCGCGAAGCGGCACCCCGAGGCCGCGCAGCTCGGATCGCAGGGACTCGAGCCGCGCCGGATCCTCGTGCAGGATCGACGCGAGTAGGGCCGCCTGCGCGACCTCGAGCGCCTCGGCGACGTGGGCCGCCTCGCCGGCGCCACCGGAGGCGATCACGGGGAGGTTCACTGCGGCCGCGACGGCCGCGGTCAGCTCCAGGTCGTAGCCGGCGCGTGTCCCGTCGGCGTCGATCGAGGTGAGCAGGATCTCACCCGCGCCGCGCTCCTCCGCCTCTCGCGCCCAATCCGCGGCGCCGCGCGAGGTCGCGGCGGTGCCGGCGCGGGAGCGGACGCGGCCGCCCTCGGCGTCGATCGCGACGACGACCGCCTGCGATCCGAGCCGGTCGGCGAGCTCGGTCAGGAGCTCGGGCCGCTCGAGCGCCGCCGAGTTGACGGAGACCTTGTCGGCGCCCGCCCGCAGCAGCGCCTCCGCGTCGGCGGTCGCGCGGACGCCGCCGCCGACAGTGAACGGGATCGCGATCCGCTGCGCGACGCGCCGCACGAGGTCGACGAGCGTCGCCCGGTCCTCGAGCGTCGCCTTCACGTCGAGGAACACGAGCTCGTCGGCGCCGCGATCGGAGTACTCGGCCGCGAGCTCGACGGGGTCGCCGACGTCGCGCAGCCCGCGGAACCGCACGCCCTTGACGACGCGCGCGCCCGCGACGTCGAGGCACGGGATCAGCCGCGGGAGAGGAATGCCCCCGCCCTTCCGGCCACGTCCGCTCCCTCGTAGGCGAGCGAGTAACTGTTACCACTTGATAACT
>DATHAE010000108.1:0-4051 GCA_035296805.1 Gaiellaceae bacterium
ATCGCCGGCCGGAAACGTGCGACGATTTCGGCGATGCCCACCGAATACGCCGAAGCAGCCGCATTCAGGGCAGAGCTGCGGCGGTTCCTGCGCCGCAGCGAGGAGTGCGCGCGCACGCACCGACTCACGCCGCAGCAGCACATGCTCCTGCTCATGATCGCGGGTGCCGACGCCAGGACTTCGACGGTGTCGGAGCTCGTCGACCGGTTGCAGCTGACGCAGAGCGCGGTCACCGAGCTCGTGCAGCGAGCGGAGGAGGCCGACCTCGTCACGCGCCGGCCGTCGGCGAGCGACCGCCGCGTCGTCGAGCTCCGCCTGACGCGCGAGGGCGAGGCGCGCCTCGCCGGCGTCCACGCCGACCTCGGCCCGGAGCGCCGCCAGCTGAAGGAGATCGTCGACCGCCTGAGCGACTAGACCGGCCGCGCCTCGAGGCGCTCCTCGCCCTCGCGCGTGACGCGGTAGGCGGCCGCCCCGGGGCGGCACGTCACGACCTCTCGCAGCTCCGTCCCGACGTAGTGGAGCCCGACGCCGTCGTCCGCCGCGATGCCGTCGGCGAGCCCGCCGTCCACGAGCTCGCGGTAGCGCGGCCGGCGGCGCTCCTCGCCGTCGTAGTGCGGGCACGCGCTCCCGGGCAGCCAGCCGAGACAGTCCATCGACTCGAGGTGCGGCCCGAACGAGTCGGTCACTCCGTGCTCGAACCAGCAGATCATCCCGGCGCTCGCGCCGAAGAGCACGACCCCCTGCTCCCACGCCTCGCGCAGCGTCGCGTCGATCCCGTGCACCCGCCAGATCGCGAGCATGTTCGCCGTGTTCCCGCCGCTGACGACGACGGCGTCCTGGGCGAGGACGAGCTCGCGCAGGTCCTCCGGCGGCCACGGGAACGTCTTCAGCACCGACGCCTCGCAGCGGCGCGCGAACCGCTCGTAGAACATCGCGATCCCGTCGGAGGCATCGCCGATCGCCGTCGGCACGTAGAGCAGGCGCGGCCGCTCCTTCCCCGTCAGCGCGAGGACGTAGTCGTACAGGCGCATGGTCTCGGCGGGCGTGTCGCCGCCGCCGCCGAGGCCCACGATGTGCCGCTCCATCGCGCCCGGAGTTTACGAGACGCGAGCATCGGTACCTGCGGCAGATGGAGATCGGGTACTGGCTCTCGTCCGAGGAGCACGCGCCGCAGGATCTCGTCGCACACGCGAAGGCGGCCGAGGACGCGGGGTTCGAGCATCTCGTCATCTCCGACCACTTCCACCCCTGGGTGGACGAGCAGGGGCACGCGCCGTTCGTCTGGAGCGTGATCGGCGGGATCGCGGCGACGACGGAGCGGATCCGCCTGGGCACCGGCGTCACGTGCCCGTTGATCCGCATCCACCCGGCGATCGTTGCGCAGGCCGCGGCCACGTCCGCGACGATGATGAACGGCCGCTTCTTCCTCGGCGTCGGAACCGGCGAGAACCTGAACGAGCACGTCCTCGGGGACAAGTGGCCGCGGCCTGACGTGCGCCTGCAGATGCTCGAAGAGGCGGTCGACGCGATCCGGCAGCTCTGGGAGGGCGACTACCAGACGGTTCGCAGCACCCACTACACCGTCGAGCAGGCACGGCTGTACACGTTGCCGGAGGAGCCGCCGCCGATCGTGATCGCCGCCGCCGCGACGAACGCCGCGCAACTCGCCGGCGAGAAGGGCGACGGCCTGATGGCGACGTCTCCCGACGAGGAGGTCGTGCAGGAGTATCGGAAGGCCGGCGGCGGCGGGCCGATGTACGGGAAGGTCACGGGCTGCTTCGCGCCGTCGCGGGAACAGGCGCTGCGCCTCGCGCGCAAGCGGTGGCCGAACATGGCGCTCGGGGGCTCGCTGTCGCAGGACCTGGCGCTGCCGCGCGACTTTGAGGCGGCGACACAGACGGTGCGTGAGGAGGACCTCGAGGAGGCACTCGTGCTCGGTGACGACGCGGGCGCGTGGCGCGAGAAGGTCGACGAGTGGCGCGATGCGGGGTTCACGCACCTGACGCTGCACAGCATCGCGCCGGAGCAACGCGAGTTCGTCGAGTTTGCAGCGCAGTTCGTCACCTGACGTGGGTGCGCCGCTGCAGGCGCGGGTCGGCGGTAGCCGAGCGACGTCTGATTGAATCGAGACATGGCCGCCTCAACGCTCACCGTCGGCGACCGTTTGTACGAGATCCACCGGCTCGACGAGCTCCAGTCGCAGTACGACGTCGCGCGCCTCCCGTACACGCTGCGCGTCCTGCTCGAGAACGTGCTGCGCAACGGCGACGAGGACGACGTGCGCGCGGTCGCGACGTGGGACGCGAAGGCCGAGCCGTCGCAGGAGATCTCGTTCTCGCCCTCGCGCGTCCTGCTGCAGGACCTGACCGGCGTGCCGGCGCTCGTCGACCTGGCGGCAATGCGCAACGCGATGGCCGACCTCGGCGGCGATCCCGCGAAGATCAACCCGCTCATCCCCGCCGAGCTCGTGATCGACCACTCGGTGCAGGTCGACCTCTTCGGCTCGCGCGGCGCGTTCGAGCGCAACGTCGAGCTCGAGTTCGAGCGCAACCGCGAGCGCTACGTCTTCCTGCGTTGGGGCCAGAAGGCGTTCCGCGGCGTCGAGGTCGTGCCGCCCGGGACCGGGATCTGCCACCAGGTGAACCTCGAGTACCTCGCGCGGGTCGTCGAGGATCGTGACGGCGTCGCGTTCCCCGACACGCTCGTAGGCACGGACTCGCACACCACGATGATCAACGGGCTCGGCGTGCTCGGCTGGGGCGTCGGCGGGATCGAGGCGGAGGCAGCCATGCTCGGGCAGCCGCTCTCGATGCTCGTGCCGAAGGTGGTCGGCTTCCGCCTCCACGGCGCGCTGCCCGAGGGTGCGACGGCAACCGACCTCGTCCTGACGGTGACGGAGATCCTCCGCCGCGCCGGCGTCGTCGGCAAGTTCGTCGAGTACTTCGGCGCCGGCCTCGCCGCGCTGCCGCTCGCGGACCGCGCGACGATCGGGAACATGAGCCCCGAGTACGGCGCCACGTGCGGCTTTTTCCCGGTCGACGACGTCACGCTCGAGTACCTGCGCCTCACCGGCCGCAGCGCCGAGCGGATCGCGCTGGTCGAGGCGTACTGCAAGGAGAACATGCTCTGGCACGATCCGGGCGAGGAGGCGACGTACTCGCAGGTGTGCGAGCTCGACCTCGGCGACGTCGAGCCGTCGCTCGCCGGCCCGCGCCGCCCGCAGGACCGCGTGCCGCTCGCGCTGGCGAAGCAGTCGTTCCTGGCGCAACTCGAGTCGTTCGGTGTCGACTACACGAACGGGACGCACGACCAGGCCGTGGCGGACACCTTCCCGGCCTCCGACCCGACCACGGAGCAGGCACCGGGCGGCGAGGAGCTGCCCGAGACGCCCGTGCCGGTCGCGGTCGCGGAGCCGGCGCGCCACCGCGTCCCGGTGCGCGACACCGACTACGAGGTCGAGCACGGTTCGGTCGTGATCGCGGCGATCACCTCGTGCACGAACACGTCGAACCCGCAGGTGATGGTCGCAGCAGGGCTGCTCGCGAAGAAGGCGGTCGAGTTCGGCCTCGAGCGCAAGCCGTGGGTGAAGTCGTCGCTCGCGCCGGGCTCGAAGGTCGTGACGCGCTACTACGAGCAGGCCGGTCTCCAGCGCTATCTCGACGAGCTCGGCTTCAACACCGTCGGCTACGGCTGCACGACGTGCATCGGCAACTCGGGCCCGCTCGCGGAGGAGATCTCGGAGGCGATCGCCGAGGGCGACCTCGTCGTCTGCTCCGTCCTCTCGGGGAACCGCAACTTCGAGGCGCGGATCCACCCCGAGGTGAAGGCGAACTACCTCGCGTCGCCGCCGCTCGTCGTCGCGTACTCGCTCGCCGGGCGGATGGACATCGAGTGGGACGACGAGCCCGTTGGCGTCGACCGGAAGGGCGACGACGTCTTCCTGCGCGACCTCTGGCCGAGCGCGCAGGAGGTCGGCGACACGATCGCGTCGTCCGTGCGCGCAGAGCACTTCTCCGAGACGTACTCGGACGTCTTCACCGGCGACGAGGAG
>DATHAE010000109.1:0-2642 GCA_035296805.1 Gaiellaceae bacterium
GATGCGCGCGGTCGGCGTCGACGAGCCGTTCTTCGTCGCGCGCGGCGAGGGCGCGTACCTCGAGACGGTCGACGGCCGGCGCCTGCTCGACTGGGTGCAGTCGTGGGGGCCGCTGATCTTCGGCCACGCCGATTCCGAGACCGTCGCCGCCGTGGGCGAGGCGGCCGCGCTGGGGACGAGCTTCGGCGCGCCGACACTGGCCGAGGTCGAGCTCGCCGAGGAGATCGTCGACGCGGTTCCGTCGGCCGAGCTGGTGCGGCTCGTCTCGTCGGGGACGGAGGCCGCAATGTCGGCGATCCGGCTCGCGCGCGGCTACACGCACCGCGACCGCGTGCTCAAGTTCGCCGGCGGCTACCACGGCCACGCGGACGCCTTCCTCGCGAACGCGGGCTCGGGCCTCGCGACGCTCGGGATCCCGTCGTCGCCGGGCGTCCCGACCGGCGTCACCGCCGACACGATCGTCGCTCCCTACAACGACGTCACCGCGGTCGCGTCTGCGGTCGAGCGTTACGGGGAAGGCCTGGCCGCGATCCTCGTCGAGCCCGTCGCCGGGAACATGGGCTGCGTGCCGCCCGCGCCGGGGTTTCTCGAGGCGCTGCGCGCACTCTGCGACGCGAGCGGGGCGCTGCTCGTCTTCGACGAGGTGATCACGGGCTTCCGCGTCGCCCGCGGCGGCGCGCAGGAGCGCTTCGGCGTGTTGCCCGACCTGACGATCCTCGGCAAGATCGTAGGCGGCGGGCTCCCGCTGGCGGCGTTTGCCGGCCGCGGCGAAGTGATGGAGCGGCTCGCGCCGGCGGGCGAGGTCTACCAGGCCGGAACGCTCTCGGGCAACCCGCTCGCGACCGCGGCGGGGCTTTCGGTGCTGCGCCGCCTACGCGACCCGGCGGTCTACGAGGAGCTGGAACGGCGCGCGGCGCGCCTCGAAGCGGGCCTTGCGCCCTTCGGCGTCGTGCAGCGCGTCGGGGCGATGCTGACGCTCTTCCAGGAGCCGGTCGACCGCTTCCGCGAGCTCGACACTGAGCCGTACGCGGAGCTCTTCCGGGGCCTGCTCGGGCGCGGGATCTATGTCGCGCCGAGCCAGTACGAGTGCCTGTTCCCGTCGCTCGCCCACGGCGACGAGGAGATCGACCGCACGATCGAGGCTGTCGGTGACCTCGGCGGCTGAGACGATCGCCGGCGAGGCGCGGCGCGAGAGTCCGCTCTGGGCGGACGCGCTGCGCGCCGCCGCGGACTGGGAGCCGGTCTTCTCGGAGCTCGCGCCGGAGCGGTTCGCGCTCGGGCTGGAGACGGTGTACGAGGCGTACCTCGTGCATTACGGGCGGTCGCGGCTGTTCGACCCGCAAGGGGAGGACGAGGTCGTGCTGCTCGGCGACTACCTGTACGCGCACGGCCTCGTCCGCATCGCCGAGGCGGGCGGGGTCGACGCCGTCGCCGCGATGGCCGAGCTGATCTCGCGCTGCGCGGCCGCCCGCGCCGCCGAGGGAGGCCCGGACGGCGAGGCGTGGGTCGACGCGGCGCGCGCGCTCGGCGGCGACGCATCGGCCGACGAGGTGGAGGCCGCGCGTGCGCGCCACTCGGCTAGAGTCGCCACCCAGAGATGAGGACAGCGGTGATCTTCGATGCGGCGACCGAGGGCGGGCGGATCATCCTCGCGATGCTCGTGGTGGGGCTGATCTTTCTCGCCGTGGTCGCGCTCGGAGAGCTCACGCGCTGGGCCGGCCACCGGCGCGCCGCGCGCAAGCGCGCTCGCCGCTCCGCCTACTGAGCCCGCTCGTTCTCCGCACACGTCGGAGCCGCCCGCAGGCGGCCCCGTCGTGCGCCCAATCGGCTTCTTAGCGCCGCGTCGTGCGGGTCTTCTTCGCCTTCGTCGTCGGCACCGCCTTGTGCAGTGCCGGCGCGCCCTGAGGCGTCGCGTACCGCTCGACGTTGCCGCCGCCGTCGTCACAGAGGCAGATGCTCGGCGAAGCCGTCGTCGCCGAGGCGCCCGCTGCGATCGATGCGAGCGCGAGCCCGATCGCGATGCGCCTCATGCCCTTCCGTCTGTTCAGGTGAGTAGTCATGGCTCGACCGTACGCGCCGCTCGGCGCCGCGTCTGTCACGCGCGTCACCCTCGTTGTGTAAAGCTCGTCACACGTGCAATGGCCGCTGCTCGCGGACGTTCCGGTCGACGACCTCCACCAGGTGCTCTCGATCGCGCGCCGGCGGACCTTCGGGCGGAACGAGGTCGTCTTCCACCGCGGCGACCCCGGCGACACGTTGCACCTCGTCGTCAGCGGCAGGTTCGCGTCGCGGATCGCGACCCCGGCCGGAGACACCGTCCTGATCGCCGTCTACGGCGCAGGCGACAGCTTCGGCGAGCTCGCGCTCGTCGGGGGCGGCGCCTCCCGCTCGGCGACCGTCGGCGCACTCGAGCAGTCGGAGACGTGGACGATCCTCCGCGACGACTTCACGCGCCTCCTCGAGCGCTACCCCGGAGTCAACAGCGTGCTCGTCGCAATCCTCGCCGACCAGGTTCGCCGCTCGAACGAGCGCGTGATCGAGGCGTACCACGTCGACGCCGATCGTCGCGTGCGCCGGCGGCTGCTCGAGCTCGCTCGGATCTACCCCGACGGCACGATCCCGCTCACGCAGGAGGACGTCGC
>DATHAE010000110.1:0-9956 GCA_035296805.1 Gaiellaceae bacterium
CCCGACGAGCTGCTCGCGCGCGTCCGGCGGCTCGCGTCCCGGTCCGCGCGCCGGCCGTCGGGCGTGGGGTATGACCTGACGCGGCGTGAGCGTGAGGTTCTGCGCCTGCTCGCGGCCGGGATCTCGCAAGAAGGCATCGCGAGCCGCCTCTTCATCAGCCCCAAGACGGTCGCGACGCACATCCAACGCGTGATCGGCAAGCTCGGAGTCCACAGCCGCGCGCAGGCCGTTGCGCTCGCGCATCGCGAGCACCTCGTGCGCGCGTCGGACGTAGCTCCGAGCGCCGCGTAGCGGCGGCCGAGCCGTCGCGGTCGATCCTTACGCTCCGTGCGCCGCGTGAGACCGCTGCTCGAAGGCGCTGTCCTTTCGTGGTTCGAGACGGCGGCGCGAGACCTGCCGTGGCGGAAGACGCGCGACCCTTACGCGATCCTCGTGAGCGAGGTCATGCTGCAGCAGACGCAAGTAGAGCGCGTGATCCCGCGGTACCTCCGGTGGCTCTGGCGGTGGCCGACGGCCGAGGCGCTCGCAGGCGCGTCGGCTGCGGACGTGATCCTCGAATGGCAAGGGCTCGGGTACAACCGCCGCGCCCTCAACCTCCACCGCGCGGCGCGGGCCGTCGCGGAGAGCGGGTGGCCCGTCGACCTGACGCAGCTTCCAGGCGTCGGGCCGTACACGGCCGCCGCCGTCGGCAACTTCGCGTTCGGGCGCGACGTGCTGCCGGTCGACACGAACGTTGCGCGCGTTCAGGAGCGGACGGGCGCGACGTTCGGGTCGTCATGCGCACAGGCGCTGTTCGACCTCGGGGCGACGGTGTGCCTGGCACGCGTCCCGCGCTGCGGCGTCTGTCCGCTTGCCGAGCGCTGCCCGTCGCGCGGCTCGCGCTACGAGCCCGTGCGCAAGCAGTCCCCGTTCGAGGGGTCGTTCCGCCAGCGCCGGGCCGCAGCGCTGCGCGCGGTCGCGGCGGGAGAGCAGCCCGATGACGACGAGGCGCTCGCCGCGCTCGCTCGCGACGGGCTGGTTACGCTGCGCGAAGGCGCTGCGGCGCTGCCCGCGTAGCGACCGAGTACAGGAGCGCGGGCTCGTCGGTCACGATCCCGTCGACGCCGAGGTCGATCAGCGCGCGCATCTCGCGTGGGTCGTTGACCGTCCACGGGACGATGCGCATCTCGAGGGCGTGTGCCGCGTGAACGAGGTCGCGCGTGACGAGGTCCGCGCGCGGCCCAAGCGTTCGCGCGGCGGTCGCGACGCGCACCGGCACCTCGAACAGGAACGTCGTCTCCAGCGAACGATGCAGCCGGCGCGCGTGGGTGAGGACGCGCTTGTCGAACGAGCAGAGCGAGATCCGCGACAGGTACGGCTGGAGCGCGCGCGCGAACTCCCGCGGCGTGGCCGTGTGCGGCGGGAACGACTTCGCCTCGACGATCACGGGGGTCGGACCCGCGATCGCCAGCGCCTCGTCCAGCGTGAGCCGCCCAAGCGCCCGTGCGTCGACCGCCGACAGCTCGCGCCACGGATCGCCGAGGAGCGGCGAGCGGAGGCACTCGACCGTCGTCGCGCGCACCTCGTGGCTCGCGACGACGGCGCCGTCCGCGGTCACGCCGACATCGATCTCCACCGACGTCGGGGACGCGGCGAGCAACGACCGCAGGGCCGGCTCGCTGTTGCCGCGGTGCGCCTGGATCTCGAGCATTGACGCAGGCTGCCCCGCTTCGGCGCACGCCGGGGCCGAGATCCGGTTGAGCGGTGGTTACGTGTCGGTGAGCGGCGGGACGGCGTGCGCCACCCAGACGTTCGGCTCGTAGTACAGCCCGAGGTCGGCGTCGCGGTCGATCGAGACGAGCGCGAGGCCCCGCGGGAAGACGTAATCGCCGGAGACGGGAAACGCCATCTGCGTCCACTCCTCCCACTCGGCGACGGTGCCGCTGATCCGGAGCGACCTCGGCTCGGGCCGGAGCGTCCGCCCGCCGATCCGCGCATGCACGCGCAGCCAGGAATCGAACGGGAGGCCGTCGCCACGCGTCCACCGCACGTACTCGTCGATCGCCACGAGCGGGTACCGCTCCTTCAGGCTCGGCCTCACCGCCGCGATCAGGTCGCTGAGGCCGTGGCTGCGCGCGAGATCGCGCATCAGCTCGAGGAGCCGCACCGCGAGCCCGCCGCCCTGGAATCCGGGCCTTATCTCAGCGGCCATCGCAGCCAGCGCCGTCTTCGGCTCGTCCCCGAAGCCGAGCTCGAAGATGCCGTCGAACCCCATGGGGAGGCCCTCGACCGATCCGTCCCACGGCACCGCCAGCGTGTGACCTTCGGCCACGATCGCGTCGGCCGCGTCGTCGTAGAGCACGAACTGGTACTCCGGGAACTCGAGTCGCATTCGGCGCCACTCGCGATTCGTGACGTCGCCGTGGAGGTTGTACTCCGGCCAGATCTCGGCGCCGAACTCGGCGGCGCGCGCGGCGAGGTCCGGACGCTCCGAGTGGAGGTGAACCGAGTACGTCATCGCCGCTCGAGCAGCGCCACCGCGTGTGCGGCGAGGCCCTCGCGACGGCCCGCGAAGCCGAGGCCGTCCGTCGTCGTCGCCCGCACGTTGACCTCGCCCTCGCCGATCGCGTCGCCCAGCCGCCGGCGCATCTCGTCGCGGTGTGGCGCGATGCGCGGCTCTTCGGCGACGAGGACGCAGTCGGCGTTGACGAGCCTCCACCCCGCCTGGCGGACCTGGGCATAGGCGTCGCCGAGGAGCGCGAGCGACGAGACGCGCTGAGGAGTCGCGCCGGTCGAGGGGAAGAGCGAGCCGATGTCGCCGAGGCCGGCGGCGCCGAGCAGCGCGTCGATCAGCGCGTGCGCGATCACATCGCCGTCGGAGTGGCCGGCGAGGCCGCGTGCGTGGTCGATTTCGACACCGCCGAGGACGAGCGGCACGCCTTCCGCAAGCGCGTGCGCGTCGACGCCGATCCCGACGCGAACCGTCACGGCAGGGCCGCCGGAAGCTCGTCGAGCGAGTTGATCGAGATCCCCTCGGCCGGTGAATCGTGCAGCAGCCCCCACGGTCCCCGCCGCAGGTGGACCGCGGCCATCCCGACGTGCAGGGCGGGTTTGACGTCGTTGTCGACGCGGTCGCCGACATACGCGACGGCGCCCGGCTCCTCCCCGAGCTCGACGAGAATCCGCTCGAAGAACGCCGCTGCCGGTTTCGCGACGCCCCACCGTTCGGACGAGCCGAGGACGTCGACGTGCCGGCCGAGCGCCTCCTCGGTCGCCTGTGGCGTGTTGCCGACGGCCGCGACGCGAAATCCGTCGGCGCGGAGCCGGTCGAGACACGGCAGCGCGTCAGGGTAGAAACCCTCGCCGTCCCACGACGTCGCGGGCGATTCGACACCGACGATGTCCCAGACGCGGCTGTGGCGCTCGCCGCGAGCGGCGAGGCCGCCGAGGACGCCCATGAGGGTGAAGCGCGGCACGCCGGCCGCGTCGGCCGCACGCTCCCACATCGCTGTCTCGTCGACGAGAGTCTCGCCCACGTCGAACACGACCGCCGTCACAGCCACGCCGACACCCGCTCCAGGTCGGCGGCCGTCGTGACCTTCAACAGCCGCTCGTCTCCTTGGACGGCCTTGACGCGGCCACCGCGCGCCTCGACGAGCGAAGCGCAGTCGGTAACCAACCTTTGTGACACTGTGTCACAAGCCTCGAGCGCCGCCCGCAGAACGGGCGCGACGAATGCTTGCGGCGTCTGCGCCGTCCAGAGCTCGTCCCGCGGGAGCGTCTCGACGACCGATCCGTCGCGGACGCGCTTCACGGTGTCGGCGACCGCCAGCGCGGGGACCGCGCCGTCGTAGCCCTCGCCGAGCGCTTCGAGCAGGCGCGGGACGACGTCGGGCGGCAGGACGGGTCGCGCCGCGTCGTGGACGAGGATCACGGCTGCCTCGCCCGGAACCTCGGCGACACCCGCGCGCACCGACTCGACGCGCTCCTCGCCGCCGGCGACGCACGAGGATACCTTCGAGGCGCCGACCTCCTCCGCGCACAGAATCGCCGGCTCCTCCCACTCCGGCGGGGCGACGAGGACGATCGCATCCACCCACTCGCTGTCGTCGAGCCGGCGCAGCGGCTCCGCGAGCAGCGGCAGGTCGCCGAGGCGCACGAACGCCTTCGGCCGGTCTGCCCCGAGCCGCTCTCCCCGCCCCGCGGCGACGAGGACGGCCCACACCGACACGCTACGCGGCTGCCGCGGTCTTCTTCTTCGCGGCGGCCGGCTTCTTCGCCGCCGTCGGCTTCGCGGTGGCCGTCTTCGACGACGCCGCGGCCTTCTTCGCGGGGCGCGCCGCCGCCTTGGCCGGTGCCTTCGGCTTCGGCGCGCTCTTCGGCGCGACCGGCTCCTCGACCGTGCCGGTGAGAACGCCCTCGAGCCACTCGAAGGTCTCGTCCTCGTTCATGTTCTTGGCGTACATCAGCTCGGAGGCGAGGATCTTCTTCGCCTTGACGTACATTTGCTTTTCGCCGGTCGAGAGGCCCTTCTCGCCGTCTCGGAGCGCGAGGTTCCGCACGACCTCGGCGAGCTCGAAGATGTCGCCGGTCTTCATCTTGTCGCGGTTGTGCTTGAAGCGCCGGTTCCAGTTCTTCGGCATCTCGGTGCCGCCGGAGGTGAGGTACTTGACGACCTTCTTGACCGCATCCTCGTCGATCACCTTCCGAAGCCCGACGCGCTCGGCGTTCTCGGCAGGGACGTTCACCGTCATGTCGTTGTGGTCGATCTTGATCGTGAGGTACTCGCGCTTCTCGCCCAGAACTTCCTTCTTCTCACGCTTTACGACCGTGCCTGCCCCGTGGTGCGGATACACCACCTTGTCGCCGACCTTGTACAAGCTGACTCCTCTTTCCGTCCGTAGTCGCAGAAAGCGCCGGCGACCACGAGGCACCGGCGAACTGAGACCAGGGTAGCAGAACCGGCCGAAAAGCGCCACTTTTGCAGGGATTTTGGTGCGAAATCCCTGCTTACGCGGCGTTCGCGATCGCGCCGTCGAGGGCGCGGACAAGCGTCGTCGCCTCCACGGAGGCTCCCTTCGTGCCGGCAGGCGCGACAACCGCGGTGAGACCCAGCTTGCGGCACTCCTCGAGGCGCCGGTCGGCCTGCGTCGCCGGCCGCAGGCGGCCCGTGAGGCCGATCTCGCCGAAGGCGGCGAGGCCCTCGCGAAGCGCCGTGCCGCGGGCTGCCGAGGCGATCGCGAGCGCGATCCCCAGGTCGGCACCCGGCTCGTCGATCCGGACGCCGCCGGCGACGTTGACGAACACGTCGGCGGTACCGAGGGGCAGCCGCGCGTGGCGCGAGAGCACGGCGACGATCATCGCGAGCCGCTTCGGGTCGACGCCCGTGCCCACGCGGCGGGGCATCGCGAGGTCGGTCGGCGCGACCAGCGACTGGACCTCGAGCAGGAGCGGCCGTGTCCCTTCGAGCGTGCAGACGACGGCTGCGCCGACCTCGCCGGCCTCCGTGCGGCCGAAGATCGCCGACGGGTCGGGCACGCCGACGAGCCCCGCGCCCGTCATCTCGAAGACGCCGAGCTCGTTCGTCGAGCCGAACCGATTCTTGACCGCGCGAAGGATGCGGTGGGCGTGGTAGCGGTCGCCCTCGAACTGGAGCACGCAGTCGACGAGGTGCTCGAGCACGCGTGGGCCTGCGACCGAGCCGTCCTTCGTGACGTGGCCGACGAGGAAGGTCGCGACGCCGGCCTCCTTCGCCACGCGCAGCAGCCGCGCCGCCGCCTCCCGCACCTGCGACACCGACCCGGGGCCGGATCCGATCTCCGACGAGTACAGGGTCTGCACCGAGTCGATCACGCAGACCTCGGGGCGCTCGGCCTCGAGCGTCGCGCAGACGGCCTCCAGCTCGGTCTCCGCGAGGATCTCGACCCGGTCGCAGCCCCCGAGGCGCTCCGCGCGGAGCTTCACCTGCGCCGTCGACTCCTCCCCCGTCACGAGCAGTGCACGGCGCTCGCGCGAGATCGCGCCCAGCGCCGTCAGGAGGAGCGTCGACTTGCCGACACCGGGCTCGCCGCCCACCAGCACGAGCGACGCCGGGACGAGGCCGCCGCCGAGCACGCGGTCGAGCTCCGGTACGCCGGTCGGGATCCGCCCCGCGTCCTCGACCTCGACGTCGACGAGCCGCAGAGGCGTCCGCGCGCGCCCGCCGTCGGCTCCGCGCGCCGCGGGAGCCTCCGCGACGAGCGTGCCGAACTCGCCGCAGCCCGGGCACCGCCCGAGCCAGCGGCCGGACGTGTACCCGCACTCCGTGCACGCGTGCTGAACGGCCGCGACCTTCGCCATCGGGCCAGGGTACGCGCCTCGTCCGACGGCATTCGCGCCGATACTGCAAAAGCTCGTCCACAGCGTCCCCGACGGAGCGAGGGGACGACCGGACCCTCAGCTAGCCTCAGGGAGGGTGCCGCGCGCGAAGCTCCGCAGCCAGCGGGAGGTGGTCGAGCGCTGCCGCGCGCTCGCGGACGAGGTCCGGGCCGGGCTTGCGCGGGTGGAGGACGAGCCGGAAGATCCGGCCGTCGTCGACGCCGTCTGGCGCGGCGAGGCGCTGGGCGCGCTCCTGTGGGCGCTCGACCTGGCCGAGCTGCCGCCCTACGACGAGCCGTTCGATCACGCCGAGATCGTCGACACGGAACCTGAGGCCGGGCGGCTGCGCGAGCTCGAGGAGGTCGAGCAGGAGCGCGACGCGGCGCGCCTCTGGCACTGGCGCGCGCGGACGACGACGCTCGTGCGAGATCCGGAGGTCGAGCTACCCGAGCGCTGGGAGTCGTTCGACCAGCTCGTGGCGGCGACGGCCATGCGCGGGTACGAGCAGGGGCTCCTGCCGGCGCCCGTCCGCGGGGACTTCCGCGCCTTCGGCAAGGTCTACCGCCTGCTCACCCCGCCCGAGCACTCCGAGGCGCACTCGATCGCGGCCGAGCGCCACCACGCGCTCGCCTGGCTCACCGGCCTCGGCTCGAGCTGGGACGACGTGCCGCTCGACACCTGACGCGGAGAGCCTCTGGACGCAGAAGGGGCGCCGTCGCCGGCGCCCCTTCTCGGAACTACTGCCTGCTCGTCGAGCTACTTACTTCAGGCAGAGCGCAGCCAGGTCGACCGTGTAGATCGGGTTGGTGGTGAAGCACCCGACCTTGTTGGAGACGAAGATGCGGCTGTTGAAGTTGTTACGCGCTGCCCACGGGGCGGCGTTCTTCGAGATGTCGATGTCGAGGTTGCCGTACGCCTTGTACCGCGCCGCGCCGCTGAGGCGAGCCGCAGCGTTCATCTTCTTGTTGAACGCGGGGCTGTTGAAGTACGCGACGTTGTTGTTGTGCGCCGGCTGGAGGTTCTTGCCGTTGAGCAGCACGTCGATGAAGTCGTACGGATCGGCGTAGTCGGCGATCCAGCCCTCTGACGTGATGTCGAACGGCTCGCCGCGCGTGCCCTCCTTCTCGATCTGGACGGCCCGGGCGAACTGCTTGATCTCGGTGTCGAGACCGATCTGCTTCAGGTTGAACTGAAGGATCTGCGCGACCGCGGCCGACGTGGCCGTGTTCGACGTGTAGTAGACGATCTTGCCTTCACGGGTCGCCCCGTTCGCCCACTTCTTGGCGGCGGCGAGGTTCGGCCCCTTGAGCGGGTAGATGTCGGCGTCGCGGAAGCCCGCGATCCCCGGCGGGAGGATCTGGTCGGTGCGCTTCCCGGCCAGGTAGCCGCCCTGAGCGAGGATGGCCTTGCGGTCGATGGCGAAGTTGATCGCCTTGCGGAGCTTGGTGTTGCCCTTGAAGATCGGGCGCTCGTTGTTCATGGCGAGGTACGACACGCCGAGCTGCGGCCGCACGTAGAACTGGCTCTTGTTCACGCCGTACTTCTGCGCGACCTCGGCGTACGAGGCGGACGGGATACCGCCGGCCGCGTAGTCGGACTCGCCGCGCTCGACGCGGAGCCGGATGGCCTCGAGCGAGTTCCCGACCGTGTACACGATCTGGGCCAGGTTGTGCGGGCGCTTGCCCTTGTAGTTCGGGTTCTTCTTCAGCACGATCGTCTTGTTGACGGTGCGCTCGGCGATGTAGTACGGGCCGGCGCCCGGCAGCGTCTCGACGCCGTTCGGGTCACGGGCGAGGTTCACCGGGATCGCGCAGAAGAACGGCATCGCGACGCGCGCGAGGAAGTCCGGCGCCGCCCGCTTCAGGGTGATGACGAGGTGCTTGCCCCTGACGCGGACACCCGAGACGGGGGTCTTGTCCGCACCCACGATGTCGTCCATGAACGCCGTCGCCGGGGACTGCATCTTCGGGTCGGCGTTGCGGTCGAACGCGGCCTTGAAGTTCGCGGCCGTGACGGCTCCGCCGTTCGAGAACTTCGTGAACGGGACGTTGACGGTGAAGTCGTACGTCTTCCCGCCGTTCGAGATCTTCGGGAAGCCCGTTGCCGCCTCCGGGGTGAGCTGCGACCCCTTCGGACCATTGACGTCCGGGTAGTTCATGAGCTTCACGCACGTCGCGTACTGGATCTCCCAGCCGGTCGACAGGTAGTCGAGCGCGGGGTCCGTGTAGTCGACGTCAGTGAAGAGGTCGACGCGCAGCGTCCCGCCCTGCTTGGCGCCGCTCTTGGCGGCCGCACTCGAGGCGAAGACACTGAGCAGACCGACCAACACAGTGGCAAACGCCACCGATAGCTTGCTCCTCAACGACATGCTCCTTTCGAAATTGCCACAGCCGCTCTAAGGCGGCATTGCTCCTGCCAACGTGGTTGGACGGCGGCGGATGCGTTTAGTTAGCCGGGCACGCCTGTTTCGAATCATGAAGGATGTTGTGGTAGACGATCCGCTATTGCCGTAGGGTTGCGCCGTGGCAACGAGCCGTCTCGGGCGCTATGCGGATCTGATCGTCCGCGTCGGCGCAAACGTGCAGCCGGGCCAGGTCGTCTTCGTGACGTCGCCCCTCGAGCACGCCGACCTCGCTCGAGAGGTGACGCGCTCCGCATACCGCGCCGGCGCGCGCTACGTCGACGTCGTCTACTCCGACGCGCACGCACGCCGCGCGATGATCGAATCCGCGCCGGACGAGGTCCTGACGGAGACTCAGCCGTGGTCCCTGGCGCGGCTCGAGGCCGCGCTCGACGGCGGCGCGCAGATCGGGATCCTCGGGGAGGCCGAGCCCGACCTGTTCGCGGACCTCGACCAGACGCGCGTGGGGAAGGCGGGGCCCGTCGATCAGCGCCGCCGCTACCTCTCGGGCGTCAACAACCGCGAGCTGAACTGGACGCTCGCGGCGCACCCGACGGCGGGCCAGGCTGAAGCGATGTTCGGCGAGCCGGACGTCGAGCGGCTGTGGGAGGCCGTCGCCTATTCGGTGCGCCTCGACGAGCCGGATCCGGTCGCAGCCTGGAGCGAGCACGTGGCGCGGCTGCGGCGGCGAGCCGCCAGGCTCGACGAGCTCGAGCTCGACGCCGTCCGCTTCGCCGGCGACGGCACCGATCTGACGATCGGGCTCCTCGAGGGCTCGCGCTGGCTCGGCGGCGGCCTCTCCACGCAGACGGGAATCGACCACGTCCCGAACCTGCCGACGGAGGAGGTCTTCACCTGCCCCGACCACCGCCGCACCGAGGGCGTCGTGCGGTCGACGAGGCCGCTCGCGCTCGGCGGCACCATCGTGCGCGACCTCGAGCTGCGGTTCGACGGCGGCCGCGTCGTCGACGTCAGCGCCTCCGCGCGCTCCGACGCCGTACGCGCGCAGCTCGAGCTCGACGAAGGCGCGGCGGCGCTCGGCGAGGTCGCGCTCGTCGACGGGAGCTCACGTGTCGGACAGACGGGGCTCATCTTCTTCGACACGCTCTTCGACGAGAACGCGACGTGCCATATCGCCTACGGCACGGGCGTCGTCTTCGCGCTCGCGGAGCAGCCCGAAGGGACGCCGGAGGAGCTGCGCGAGCGCGGCGTCAACGTC
>DATHAE010000111.1:0-15561 GCA_035296805.1 Gaiellaceae bacterium
CGGCTCCGGACCCACAAGATGTCCCCAGCGGACGCGTCCGGTGTGGAGAAGACCGGGGAAAACCAGGGCGCGCCGTCCGCTCCCGTCCATTCGGGACGTGGCCCGGTCAGACTCCGGCGCCGTGTCCGAGACGGCCTACGCGGCGATGCTCTTCGGCCGGCGGCCGCGACGCGCGGCGGCCTTGCCGGGCATCTTGCCCGCGCAGTCGTCGCACAGGTCGGCCACCTTCGACCCGCGGCGCGCGTCCGTAAAGGTGATCCGCAACGTCGCACCTTTGTTTTCGCCGACTTCCTGATCGCAATTGTCGCAGACGAGAACGGTTCTCCTAGCCAACGCCAGAACCCTCCTTCGGTCGAAATACCCCGGCGGCAGCTTAGAGACAATCAGGCGGCGGCGCGCGACGACCGAATTCTCCACGAGCGGAGCAGGCTCAAGGTCGCCTGTTCCTCTGCATCGAGACCGACGTCGCGCGCGCCGACGACGCGCAAATGGCGAGGGCGGAAATCGTCGACTGTTCTCCCGTCGCGGTACTGCTCCACGACCGCAGGGCTGACGTACGAGGTGCGCGCGACCGCGGCGGTATTGCCGAGGCGTTCGCCGACCTGGCGCATGACGGCGGCGATGCGACGCTTCGCCTCGGCGTCGGTTCGCGGGGGCTCGTGCTCCGCGAAGGCGATCGCCGCGAGCATAGTCCCACCCCAGGTCCGGAAGTCCTTGGCGGTGAACTCGTCGCCGAGATGCGTGCGGATGTACTCGTTCAGCTTACGGCTGTCGAGTTTTACCCACTCGCCGTCGGCGTCGTACTGGAAGAGGCGAGTCCCGGGCGTCGCCATCAGCTCGCGGATCGCGGCGGCGAGCTCAGCGTCGACGATGACGCTCCGGTTCATGATCTTGTGCTTGCCGCGGTAGTTGAACGCGACCCGCTTGCCGCGAACACGCACGTGCGACTTGCGCAGGGTCGTGATCCCGAAGGTGCGCGACTCCTTTGCGTAGCGATCGTTGCCGACGCGGAACCAGCCGACGTTGATCAGCCGGACTGCGATCGCGGCGACCTTGTCCAACGGCAGGCCGTCGACCTCCATGTGGTCCGCCATCGCGAGCCGGAGGTCGGGGAGCTTCTCGGCGAAGCGGATCAGCTTGTCGTACTTCGCCTGCTCCTGCCGCGCGCGGTAGGACGGGTGGTAGAGGTACTGCTTCCGGCCCGCCGCATCGACTCCCGTCGCCTGCAGCTTCGACCGCGCGCTCGGCGAGATCCAGACGTCGGTCCACGCAGGAGGGATCGCGAGCGCCCGCACGCGCTCGAGCTTCTCCTCGTCCGTGATCTCCCGTCCGGCGGAGTCGAGGTAGCGGAAGCGCCGCTTGGACCCCGTACGCCGCCACCCGCTGCGGTGTGCCATGGTCGGGGGGTTTGCCCATGGCCGGGGTCGCTAATCTCCGCGCGCGATGGAGTGCAGGACGATCGTCGTCCTCGAGGGCGACCAGACGGGGCAGGAGTTGCTGGAGGAGGCGCTGCGCGTGCTCGCGCCGGAGGTCGTCGGGCTCGAGATCGACCTGCCGCGCTTCGACCTCTCGCTCGAATCGCGGCGCGCGACGCAGAACGCCGTCGTCCACGAAGCGGCCGCGGCGATCCGCGAGCACGGCCTGGGACTGAAGGCCGCGACCGTCACCCCCGAGGCGCGCGGCGACGTCGGGTCGCCGAACCGGATCCTGCGCGAGGAGATCGGCGGCAAGGTGATCGTGCGCACGGGCCGTCGGATCCCCGGGATCGTGCCGTTCGGCGGCGTCCACGCGCCGATCTCGATCGTTCGGATGGCTGTCGGCGACGCGTACGGCGCACGCGAGTGGCGGGAGGGCGAGGGCGACGACGAGGTGGCACTACGGACGGAAAGGATCGAGCGGCGCGTCTGCCGCGCGGTCGCCGAGTTCGCGTTCCGGCAGGCGGCGCGCACCGGCGCGAAGGTCTTCGGCGGCCCGAAGTACACGGTCTCGCCGACCTACGAGGGGATGCTGAAGGAGGAGATGGATGCGGCCGCGGGACGGCATCCGGAGGTCGTCTACGAGCCGCAACTGATCGACGCGACCTTCGCGCTGCTCGTCGCCTCGACGGGCGATCCGATGGTGATCCCCGCGCTCAACCGCGACGGCGACATCCTCTCCGACCTGGTGCTGCCGCTCTTCGGCTCGATCGCGGGCTCGGAGTCGATGCTGGTCGCGTTCGAGGACGACCTCGAGCCGAAGGCGCTGATGGCGGAGGCGGCGCACGGAACGGCGCCGTCGCTGCAGGGCAAGAACGTCGCGAACCCGCTGGCGATGATCCTCGCCGCCGCCGCGCTCCTCTCGCAGACCGACGACGAGCAGGCGCGTCAGGCGGGGCGCGCCGTGCGCGAGGCGGCGCTCGAGGCGGTCTCGCAGGGCGTGAAGACGGCAGACCTCTCGGGCCACGCGTCGACGACTGAGTTCACCGACGAGGTGATCCGGCGCACGAGGACGAAGCTCGAGGTGTGGGCGACCCTGTAGGCGCGGTTCAGGCGCCCTCGAAGGCGCGGTTCCGCCACACCCTCAGCCCGATGAAGATGAGGGCCGCCGCGACGACGGCGGCGGCGGCACCGATGAAGCCGTACCTGGTGATCGCCTCGGCGGCGGCCTCGCCGAACTTGTAGGCCACCACCCCGACGACGACCGCCCACGCGATGCCGCCGGCCGCGTTCCAGACCAGGAACCGCCACCACGGCATGCGACTGATCCCCGCGAGCCACGCCGCAGTGACGCGGAGGATCGCGACGAAGCGGCCGAGGAAGACCGTCTTTGCGCCGTGGCGGCGGAAGAACCGCTCGGACGGAGGCAGGGCTCGCTCGAAGTACCCGCGCACGATCGGCGTCCGCCGCAGGAGGGCGCGACCGCCCTTGCGGCCGATCCAGTAGCCGACGTTGTCCCCGACGATCGCCGCGGCGGCGGCGACGACGATCACTGCGACGAGCGAGTAGTGACCGCGCTGCGCGAGGATCGCCGCGGCCACGAGCGCCGTCTCGCCCGGCAGCGGGACCCCCGCCGACTCCATCGCCACGAGGACGAACAGCAGGATCAGCCCGTGCTCGATCAGGAGGTCGGTCATCGACCAAGTCTAGGGCCGTGAGAGTGGCCGCTCCAGCGCCGCCCTGGCGTCGGCCGTCCGCACCGTGTGCCCGCCGATCATGCGATAGCCTCGCGGCCGCATGCGGGTGGGCGTTCCGAGAGAGACGACCGCGGGCGAGCGCCGCGTCGCACTCGTCCCCGACGTCGTCGCTCGTCTCGCGGGCGTCGAGGTCAGCGTCGAGTCGAGCGCTGGGCTGGCTGCGGGATTTTCCGATCAGGCGTACGCGGAAGCCGGTGCGACGATGGTCGACGACGCGTGGACGGGCGGGGATGTCGTCGCGAAGGTCGCCGCGCCGACGCCGGACGAGGCGCGGCGACTTGCGGACGGTCAGGTGTTGGTCGCGTTCCTGCAGCCGCTGACAGACCGCGAGGGCATCGACCGGCTCGGCGCTGCGGGCGTCATCGGCTTTGCGATGGAGTCGATCCCGCGCATCAGCCGCGCTCAGTCGATGGACGCGCTCTCGTCGCAGGCGACGGTCGCGGGGTACAAGGCGGCGCTCATCGCGGCCGACCGGCTGCCGAGGTTCCTGCCGATGCTGACGACGGCGGCCGGGACGATCGCTCCCGCGAAGGTGCTCGTGCTCGGCGCCGGGGTCGCTGGGCTGCAGGCGATCGCGACCGCGCGGCGGCTGGGCGGCGTCGTGGCGGGCTTCGACATCCGGCCGGCGACGCGCGAGCAGGTGATGTCGCTCGGCGCGTCGTTCCTCGACCTCGGGATCGTCGGCGAGGAGACCGAGGGCGGGTACGCGCGCGAGCTGACGCCGGAGGAGCAGGAGCGGCAGCAGGAGGCGCTCGAGGAGCGGATCCCCGATTTCGACGCCGTCATCACCACGGCGGCAATCCCGGGACGTCCCGCGCCGAGGCTCGTTCCGGCGGCCGCTGTCGAGAAGATGCGGCTCGGATCGGTGATCGTCGACCTCGCCGCCGAGACCGGCGGCAACTGCGAGCTGACGCGGCCGGGCGAGGTCGTCGACGCAGGGGGCGTGACGATCGTCGGGCCGCTGAACCTGCCGAGCACGATGCCCTTCCACGCGAGCCAGCTCTACGCGCGCAACGTGGCCTCGCTGCTGGGGCATCTCGCGCCGAACGGCGAGCTGGCGCTCGACTGGGACGACGAGATCACGTCCGCGACGTGCGTGACGAGGCGTGTGGTCGCGGCGTGAGCCACTTCGCGCAGCTCGTCGTCGAGCTCACGATCCTCGCGCTCGCGATCTTCCTCGGCTTCGAGGTGATCTCGAAGGTGCCGACGCTGCTGCACACGCCGCTCATGTCGGGGACGAACGCGATCCACGGGATCGTGGTCGTCGGCGCGATCCTGGTCGCCGGCGCCGCCGATCCCGATCTCCTGACGAGCTGGATCGGGTTCGCGGCGGTCGTGCTCGGCGCCGCGAACGTCGTCGGCGGGTTCGTGGTCACCGACCGGATGCTCGAGATGTTCAAGAAACGCGAGCCGCCCCGCCCGAAGGACGACGCATGAGACGTGTGTCAACCTCCAGCGGTTCGCTCGCTCCTCGGGCGTCGGTCGCGGTGCGGGGCCGGAGGGGACAGTGTGGGTATACGGCCCGGGAGAGCACCGTGCCGCGAGCGGCGCCAGCCGGGGACTCGTGTTCCTGGCGCGTCGCCGGCGAGCGGCGGAGGGCGGGACAGTGCTTTGCACGGCCTGCGCGACAGAGCGCAGTCCAGCAGCGCGAGCGCTCGGCGGAGCCGCGCTTTGCCCGGCGGGAGCCGAGCTCGGCCGGGGACGCGAGCGTCGGAGGCCGGCTCCGCCGGCCGGGAGGGGTCGCCGGCGAGGCGCGCGCATGAGTCAGAACTGGGCGAGCGTCCTCTACCTCGTCACGATCATCTGCTTCGTCCTCGCGCTGCGGTTCCTGTCGTCACCGACGACCGCGCGGCGCGGAAACCGGATCGGCGCCGTCGGGATGGCGATCGCGGTCGCGGTCACGCTCGCGCTCGAGGAAGTCCATCTCAACTGGCGCATCGTGGTCGGGGCGATCGTCGGTGGCGTCTTCGGACTCGTCGCGGCACGCCGCGTGAAGATGACGGCGATCCCGCAGATGGTGGCGCTCTTCAACGGCGTCGGGGGCGGCGCGGCCGCGCTCGTCTCGCTCGCGGAGTTCCACAACCGTGCGCCCGACCCGGGGCGGCTCCACGGCGACGTGTCGGTGGCGATCGTGGCATCGGCGCTGATTGGATCCGTCTCGTTCGCCGGGTCGATGGTCGCGTTCGCGAAGCTCCAGGAGCTCATCCAGGGACGGCCGATCACGTATCCGGGGCAGCAGGTGGGGAACCTCGTTCTGCTGGGCGCGGTGGTCGTCGCGGGGATCGCACTCGTCGCAGGCGCCGAGAGCGAGTGGCTCTTCGTGCTGGTGATCGTCGGCTCGCTTCTCTTCGGCGTGCTGTTCGTGCTGCCGATCGGCGGCGCCGACATGCCGGTCGTGATCTCGCTGCTCAACGCGTTCACCGGGCTGGCCGCCGCCGCGACGGGATTCGAGCTCGAATCGAACGTGCTGATCGTCAGCGGCGCCCTCGTCGGCGCCTCGGGGACGTTGCTGACGATGTTGATGGGGACGGCGATGAACCGGTCGATCGGCAACGTCCTCTTCGGGGCGTTCGGCCAGGTTTCGGCCGGCGGCGGCGCCGCGGCCGTGACCGACGGGACGGTGCGCTCCGCGACGGCGGAGGACGTCGCGATCATGCTCGCGTACGCGGCGAGGGTCGTGGTCGTACCGGGGTACGGGATGGCCGTGGCGCAGGCGCAGCACGCGGTGCGGGAGCTCGCGGAGGAGCTCGAGAAGCGGGGTGTGAACGTCGACTACGCGATCCACCCCGTCGCGGGCCGGATGCCGGGGCACATGAACGTGCTGCTCGCCGAGGCGAACGTGCCGTACCCGGCGCTGAAGGAGATGGACGAGGTGAACCCGGAGTTCCCGCAGACGGACGTCGCGCTCGTGATCGGCGCGAACGACGTCGTGAACCCGGCGGCGCGGAACGACACCTCGAGCCCGATCTACGGCATGCCGATCCTCGACGTCGACCACGCGAAACAGATCGTCGTCATGAAACGGTCGATGAGCCCCGGGTTCGCCGGGATCGACAACCCGCTCTTCCTCGACCCGAAGACAGTGATGCTCTTCGGCGACGCGAAGGAGTCGGTGGTCAAGCTCGTCGGCGACGTCAAGGGGCTGTGACGGCGGGCGTCCCGGTGCTGGCCGCGCACCACGTCGAGCGCGCGGTCTCGCCCGACGATGCGGTGGAGGCCGTGCGTCGCGGCTTCGTCGCGTACGCGAGCGGCGACTGGAAGATGCCGCCGAAGGTGTATGTCACGAACTACCCCACCGGCGACTTCAGGGCGATGCCCGCGATCGGCGCGGGCCATGCGCTCCTGAAGTGGGTGACCTCGTTTCCGGACAACCCGCGCCGCGGGCTGCCGACGGTCAGCGGCGTCGTGCTCATCTCGGACGCGACGGACGGGAGCCTTCGCGCGGTCCTCGACGCGGCGTCGGTGACGGCGCTCCGAACCGGCGCGGCAGCGGTGCTCGCCGCCGAGACGCTCGGCAGGAGCGAGCCGCGGTCGTGCGCGGTGGTGGGGGCAGGCGTCAACGGCCGCGCAGTCGCGCGCACATTGCACACCCGCGGCCGCCGGGTCGTTCTGTGGGACGTCGATCTCGAACGGGCGCAGACGGTGGCCCGGGAGGTCGGCGGCGAGGTTGCAGGGTCGCTGGACGCGGCCCTCGGGTGCGACGTCGTCGTCACGGTGACGCCGGGACACGAAGTGCTCCTGCGCGAGGGCAGCCTCCTCCCCGGCCAGCACGTGAGCCTGATGGGCGCGGACGGCCCGAACAAGTCGGAGGTGGCGCCTGTTGAGGTCGCGCGCTGCCACGTCTTCTGCGACGACTGGGAGCAGGCGAGCCACGGCGGCGAGCTCCAGCACGCGGTGGAGCGCGGGCTCCTCGAGCGCGCCGACATCACCGAGCTCGGCGATGTGCTGGTCGGCCGCGCGACCGGACGCAGAAGCGACGAGGAGATAACGCTGTTCGATTCCACCGGCCTCGCGATCCAGGATCTCGCGGTCGCGCTGGCAGCGCTCGAGCGTCTCGACGAGCTCGACGACGTGCCGCGCGTCCCGCTCTAGACACGGTCGGCGGCGACGAAACGCGCCGGATCGAACGGCGCGATCTCCGGCACCGGCTCCCCGAGCACCGCGCACGCCACGGCGTCGCCGCACGCGAGACCGAGCACGTTGCCGTGCCCTGCGTACGCGCCGGCGACCCAGACCCGGTCGCGGCCCGGGACGCGCCCGACGAGCGGCAGGAGGTCCGGCGTCGTTCCCCACGCGCCCGCCCAGCGGTGCGTGACCTTCGGGAGCCGCCCGAGGAGATCGACGACGAGCGACTCGATCTGCTCCTGAACCGCCGCCGTCGTCGACTCGTCGGCCGTGTCCTCCGTGGCGAGGCTCATGTCGCGTCGTCCCCCGACGACGAGACGTCCGTCGGAAAGCTGTTGCCAGTAGTCGTAGCCCCACCGCGCATAGTGTGGGCGCGGGAACACGAGCTCGGCGAGCGGCTCGGTCGCGAGCACCTGACCCCGCACGGGCCACGCGACCTCCGCGAACTCCGGAAGCAGCGCCGACGTCAGGCCGTCGACCGCGACAACGATCGCGTCCGCGTCGAGCGCGTCGATGTCGACCGATCGACCCTCGACGATCTCGGCGCCTGCCGCGGCGGCTGCTTCCGCGAGGCGGCGGACCCATCTCGCGGGGTGCAGAGCGCCATCCGCCGGGTGCAGGATCGCGGCGTGGAACAGGCGGTCGAGCGGACGCGGGAGGCGCTCGATCCACTCGACGTCGAAGCCGTCCTCGAGCAGCGCCGCGTGCTCGCGCTCCAGCGCGAGACGCTCGCCGGGATCCGCCGCGAGGCGAAGGCTGCCGACGCGTCGGAACGACTCGCCGGCGAGCTCCTCGAGGCGGTCGAGCGTCCGCTCCGTCAACTTCCACAGCGATCGCGCGATCTGATGTCCCAGACGCTCCCGCGCGCGGTCGTACGGCTCCGCCAGTCCGCGCAGCGCGAAGCCGCCGTTCCGGCCGCTCGCACCGCCGGCGATCGCGCGCGCCTCGTGCAGTCGCACGCGCTTGCCGGCGAGCGCGAGCGCGAGCGCGCAGGAGCACCCGGTGACGCCGCCTCCGACGACCGCGACGTCGGCGCGGCCCGAGCGTGCCCGCGAAGCGAGGGCGGGTGCCGCGTCCGCGAGCCAGAAGGACTCGGACACGCAGCGATGCTAGCCCGCGCCACGTCGCTTTTCGAACACGCACAAGCAGGCGGCGCAGTCGCGGGCTGTTCGGGCGGCGTGGGCGCCACCGCCGCGACCACACGACATCAAGGTCTTCATCGACGGCAAGGACATGCCGCCCACGCCACTGCACGGCGGCGACGAATACCTCACGATCCCGGCCGGCAAGCTCACGTCGGGGGTCGATGGATGACCGAAGCGGGGAATACGCGCTACTACGCCGTGATCTCGCCAGCCGAGCCGGAGGAGCGCGTTCACGCGACCTCCAGGGCGGGCACGACCTGCCGCGACCCGAGGAAGGTGCCGATCGTCGCGGATCAAGAGATGTCCTGGGGGTCAAGGTCCTGACGACGTGGGGAACAAGCACGCCCGGGGCTTGAAGGTCTGCCTCGACGGTAAGGCCTGACCGGCCCGCGCGGAGGACGCCGGCCGCGGCTCGCTTTACGATGTCTCGACAACGCCGCGCGCCGCGAAGTTCGTAGCGTGCATCACCTCCTGTAGACACCGGCGGCCTCGCGCACTACTCCGGCGAGCTCGAGTTCCATCAGCGCGGCTGCGACGGTGGGCGGCTCGAGCGACGTCACGCGCACGACCTCGTCGGCCGTCGCCGCACCTGCACCAAGCGCGGCGAGAGCAGCTTCGGCCGCCGGCGTCAGTGATGGTGGCGTCGACTCCGGGGGCTCCACGCCGACGGCGGCCAGGATGTCCGCGACCGATGTCGCCGGTGTAGCACCAGCCCGGAGGAGCGCGTTCGACCCACGTGACAGCGGCGCCGTGATCTCGCCCGGAACGGCGAGCACCTCGCGTCCCTCCTCGAGCGCGAGATCCGCGGTGATCAACGCCCCGCTTCGCTCCCGCGCCTCGACGACGACGGTCGCCGCTGCGAGGCCGGCGACGATCCGGTTCCGCGCCGGGAAGCGCCATGGCGCCGGCTCGACGCCCGGCGGGTACTCAGACACGATCAGTCCCGACTCGATGATGCGCGTCGCCAGCGCGGAGTGCGCGCGAGGGTAATCGCGATCGATGCCGCATCCGAGAACGGCGATCGTGTCACCGCCGGCGTCGAGGACGCCGCGATGTGCCCACCCGTCCACGCCGCGTGCGAGGCCCGACACGACGACGACTCCGCTCCGGCCGAGCGCCTCTGCGAACGAGCGCGCAACGTGCGCGCCGTAGTCGCTGCAGCTCCGCGCGCCGACGATCGCGACGCCCAGCCGCTCGAGGAGATCGACGTCGCGCGCGCCGCGCACGAACAGCCCCGGCGGCGGGTCGTGGATCGAGCGCAGTCGCGTCGGGAACCTCGCGTCGCTCCGCGCGACCCACCGAATGCCGCGCGCTTCGAGGCGACCAAGGTACTCGTCGCGATCTAAGTTGCGGCAGAACGCCGCAAAACGCCGGCTCCGCGCGGCGTGATCCACCGCGTGCTCGTCGCGTGCAGCTGCGAAGGCGGCGAGTGCGAGCTCGTTCACGTCGCGCGAAGCTCCGTCGGCGATCGATACGAGAGCGCCTCCGCAACGTGCTCTGCGCGGACGACGTCGGCACCCGCGAGCGCCGCGACCGTCTGTGCGACGCGAGCGACACGGGCGCGACCCCGCCCCGACAGCGGCAGGCGCTCGACGGCGCGCGTGAGCAGATCGTCTGCTTCCGGCTCCCTGCGGCGGGTGGCCATCTCGCTGCGCTCGCGCGCGGCCAGTACTCGCATTCGCACGGGCGCTGACGGCTCGCCGGGCTCGGACGCAAGATCTGTCGCACGCGGCCGCGGCACCGCGATCACGAGGTCGAACCTGTCGAGGAGCGCCCGAGACAGCCTGTCCCGGTACCGGTCGAGGCGTTGAGCGGAGCAGCTGCATTCCACGGCTGCATCGCCGCGGGCGCCGCAGGGACACAGGTTCATCGTGCCGACGAGCTGAAACCGCGCCGGAAACACGGCGCGGCCGCCGACACGCGCGACTGCGACGATCCCGTCTTCGAGCGGCTGCCGCAGGGCCTCCACGACCGGCCGGGCGAACTCCGGCAACTCGTCGAGGAGCAACACGCCGCGATGAGCAAGCGTCACTTCGCCGAGCCGCGGCGGCGCTCCACCCCCGACGATCGCCGCAGCGGAGGCGGTGTGATGCGGTGCGCGAAACGGAGGCGTACGAACGAGCCCGCTGCCGGGCGGGCGCGTGCCCGCAACGGAGTGGATCCTCGTCACCTCGAGCGCCGCCTCGTCGGCGAGCGGCGGCAGGATTCCCGGGAGGCGTCGGGCGAGCATCGTCTTCCCGATCCCCGGCGGGCCGGCGAGCAGCAGATTGTGACCACCGGCCGCCGCGATCTCGAGGGCGCGGCGCGCGCGTTCCTGTCCGCGGATGTCCGCCAGATCCGGTGTCCGGCCGCCGTCGTCGGCGTCGGGCGGCCGCGGGCACGTCGGCGGCTCACGCCGGTCGCGGAAGTACGCCGCGGCCTCCGCGAGGTGGTGGACCGGCACGGGCTCGACGCCGGCGAGCGTGACCTCCGGGCCCGACTGCGCCGGGCAGACGAGCCGGTCGAGCCCGGCCCGACGCGCTCCCTCGGCGGCGGCGAGCGCTCCCGGGACCGGCCTGAGCCGACCGTCGAGGGCAAGCTCTCCGACGGCCGCGTGGCCCGCGAGCGATCCGGCCGGTAGCTGGTGCGAGGCCGCGAGGACGGCGAGGGCGATCGGCAGGTCGAATCCCGATCCTTCCTTGCGCAGCCCAGCCGGCGCAAGGTTCACGGTGATCCGCTTCCGGACCGGCCACTCGAGCTCTGCGGACGCGATGCCGCTCCGAACGCGCTCCTTCGCCTCCTGGCAGGCGCGGTCGGCGAGGCCGACGATGCTGAATGCCGGCACGCCGGACTGGAGGTGCGCCTCGACCTCGACGCGCCGGGGATCGAGGCCGACGAGGGCATGGGTGACGGTGCGCGCAAGCATCCCGCCCACCGTAGGCGCGAGCGTGTGACGCGTCTGTCACGGATCGGTGCCGAAGCTGTGACATCTCGTCCACACCGACCGCCGAGGATCAACGGCGACTCGGCGGGATCGCCTCGCGCGCGCGTGCGACGGTCCGCGCCCCACCCAACCCGGGGGTTTCCTCCCACAACCCGCGCTGTCAAGGCTAGCCGCGAATCTGTGCCGTAGGGGTGACGGGCGCGTGCCGTTTGGGTGATTTTTCTTCGACCGCGACCGCGCTCAGAAGGCGTCCGGGACGTGCTCCAGGCGACGGCCGCGCTCGGCGATCACGTCGAAGCGAACGTCGAGCCCGCCGACCTCCGGATGCTCCGCGAGCCAGGCCTCCGCCGCATGGCGGAGGCGGCGCACCTTCGTCGGCGTCACCATCTCGAGCGGGTCGCCGTACGACTCGCTCGACTTCGATTTCACCTCACAGAAGACGAGCGTGCGCCCGCGCCTCACGACGAGGTCGAGCTCGTTCCCGGCGATCCAGCGGTTCGTGTCGAGGATCAGGTAGCCGCGCAGGCGGTACCACCGGGCGGCGCGGCGCTCGGCGGCGTTCCTAGGCTTCGGCCGCGACGAGCTCCGCCGGCTCGGCGACGCCATCTCTCCGGTAGCAGAGCGCCTGGAACGACCGGCGGTGGATCTCTGACGGGCCGCGCTCGCGAACGACCGCGCTGTGCGCCGGGGTGATGTAGCCGACGTGCGACGAGAATCCGTAGGCCGGGTACAGCGCGTCGGCGGTATGCATGTAGCGGTCGCGCGTCACCTTCGCGAGGATCGACGCGGCGGCGATCGCCGCGCTCTTCGTGTCGCCGTCGACGACCGCGCGGTGCGGCGGCGCGGTCGGGCCGAGCTTGAAGCCGTCGACGAGCGCGATGTCGGCCGGGCCGCACGCCCAGAGCGCCTCCCGGAGGCCGCGCAGGTTCGACCGGTGCAGCCCGTCGCGGTCGATCACCGCCGGCGGGAAGACATGGATCGAGACCTTCTGTGCGCACGCGATCACGGCGCGATACAGCTCCTCGCGCGTCGCGGCGCCGACCTGCTTCGAGTCGTTCAGGAGCGCGAGCGGGCGCACGCGGTGGTCGCGCAGGCACTCGTAGTCGAGCAGCACGCCCGCCACCACGAGCGGCCCGGCGAGCGGCCCGCGACCCGCTTCGTCCGCGCCGGCGACGAAGCGTGCGCCGAGCCCACGGTCGAACCGCAGCAGCTTCTGCCCCGTCCGCTTCGCCACGCGCCGAGGATAGCGCCGGGTCCGGCGTGCATCCTGCCGCCCGAGGCGGAGTTTGCGAAGAAGTCACACTGTCGCCGCGCGGGCCGCGGCGGAGGGCCGCGCGACCGCTAGCGCTGGCGCAGCTCGCGGACGCGAGCCTTCTTGCCGACCTTGCCGCGCAGGTAGTACAGCTTCGCTCGGTTCACGTCGCCGATCGCGCCGACCTCGATCTTGTCGATCTTCGGCGAGTGCAACGGGAACGTCCGCTCGACGCCGACGCCGAACGAGTTCTTGCGGACGGTGAACGTCTCGCGCGCGCCGGCGCCCTGGCGCTTGATCACGATTCCCTCGAAGACCTGGATCCTCTGCCGGTTCCCCTCGATCACGCGGAAATGCACGCGCACGGTGTCCCCCGCCTTGAAACGCGGGACGTCGCGCAGCTGACGGCGCTCGAGTTCCTGGATCGTGGTGCTCATCTGCAAAGGGCGCGGGCGGCGCGCGCGCATGGTAGCCGAAGGCCGCTCCGGCTGCGGCGTCGACCCCCCGAGCCCGGCTCAGCCGGGACGGCCGACGGCGAGCCGATCCGGCGGCCAATAGGTCGCGAACACTTTCCCGATCAGGTTCTTCTTCGGCACCGTCCCCCACTCGCGCGAGTCGCACGACGAGGTGCGGTTGTCGCCCATCATGAAGTACTGCCCGGGCGGGATCTTCTTCGGGTTGATCGTCCGCGTATCGCGCCGCTCGGGACGCACGTAGCCGTTGTCGTCGAGCCGCTTGCCGTTGATGTAGATGACGCCGTTCCGCTCCTCCCACGTGTCTCCCGGGAGACCGATCAGGCGCTTGACGAACGTCCCGCCCGCGCCGCAGCGACGCAGCGCGAGCGGCGGCGTCTCGAAGACGACGACGTCGAACCGGCTCGGCCCTCCGAAGCGAAAGCAGAAGCGGCACGCGAGCACGCGGTCGGAGAAGCGCGCCTCGCAGCCGGAGCCCGGGCGGGCACAGTGCAGCGTGGGTTCCATCGAGCTGGACGGGATCCGGTACGGATTCACGACCCACGCCTTGATCGCCAGCACGATCACGATCGCGCCGACGATCGTCACGAGCCAGTCGATCGTGACGCGCCACCCATGGGGCATGCCGTGCGTGAGCCGGTCGACGGGGTTCCTCATGTGGTGCCCATTCGCTGGGGGAACCCCCCGGCTCCGCCAGACGCCTTCGACTGGTCCGGTTCGCCGACGCGCGGCTTCACCACCTGCTCGCGGCGCCAGCGGTCGACCCGCGCGTGGTCGCCCGAGAGGAGCACCTCCGGCACGGTCCAGCCGCGGAAGTCGGCCGGGCGCGTGTAGTGCGGATGCTCGCGGCCGCCCTCGAACGCCTCGGAGAAGGACTCGAGCTCGCCCGATCCCTCGGCCAGCGCACCCGGCAGCCGGCGCGCGATCGCGTCGACGAGCACCATCGCCGGCAGGTCGCCGTTCGAAAGCACGTACGGCCCGATCGAGATCGCGTCGGCCGCGAGGTGCTCCACGATCCGCTCGTCGAAACCCTCGTAGCGGGCCGACAGCAGCGTCAGCCGCTCCTCGCCCGCGAGCTCCTCGACCTCCGCCTGCCGGAGTTGCCGGCCCGTCGGCGTCAGCGCGACCACGCGGTGCGCAGGCGCCTCGCCGTACACGGCGTCCAGCGCGGCCGCGACGACGTCGACGCGCAGCACCATCCCCGCTCCGCCGCCGTACGGCTCGTCGTCGATCTGCCCAGCGCGCAGCGGCGTGAAGTCGCGGTACGCGAAGAGCCGCAGGTCGAGCTCGTTCCCGAGCACGGTCGCCACGGGACGTTGCTCGGTCAGCCAGGCGAAGGCGTGCGGAACCAGGGTGAAGACATCGAGCTGCAAAGGGAGCCTCAGTCGGGGTCGGAGAAGCCGGAGGCGACAAGGATACGTCCCGACTCCAGATCGATGCGGCGAACGCAGTCCTCGACCATCGGCAGCGCGAGCCCCGAGTCGAGCTCGAGGACGTCGTTGGCGACACCCGGGGTCACGGTGGTCACCTTTCCCAGCGGACGGCCCGCCTCCTCCACGACCTCGAGCCCGACCAGCTCGAAGACGTAGAACTCGTCCTCGTCCGTCGGCGGGAGCGCCGACCGCGGAACCTCGAGCAGCACGCCGCGCGTGACCGCGCGATCGAGCCGCACGACCGGGCGGCCGCCCGCGCGCTTCCCGGCCACGACCTCGGCCTCCTCCCCGCCGGCGAGCAAGCGCGCGCCGACGGCGAACCAGCGCTCGTCGGCGCTCGCGTCCTCGACCACGAACGAGCCGTCGAGTCCGTGCGGGCGGCCGACGCGACCCACGGCGACGCGCTCAGTCATGGACGAGGGTCTCGAAGTACTCGGCGGCCTCTCGACGCGTCGCGCGCTGATACTCGTAGCCGCCGAGGGCGCTGCGGTCGTAGTCGGTGCGGCGGAGCTCGACGCCTTCGCCGAGGAGCGCCCAGAACGCGCCGTCGGTGTCCTCGTACGGCATCCCGACGCTGCCCGCGTTGACCCAGCGAACGCCCCCGACGGTGCGGTCCTCCTGCATGTGCGTGTGGCCGGCCACGACGACGTCGGCCTCAACGCCGTCGAGGATCCTCGCGAGCCGCTCGTCTGGTGTCAGCGGGGTGACGATGTCGAGGTCGTTCTGCGGGACCGCATGGCAGAACAGAACGCGCCCGAGACCGTCGACTTCGAGCTCGAGGCGCTCCGGGAGCGCGTAGAGCCACGAAGCGAGCTCCTGGCCGAGCGCCTTCAGCTGCTCCTCCGCGTAGCCGGGCGGCGGCCCGCCCTCGCGCGGCGGCGGTTGCTCGACCAGCTCGCGCTCGGCGTTCCCGCGCAGCCAGCGCGCGCGGTCTCCCAGACTCTGCAGGCGCTCGACCGTCTCGCGCGGGAATGCGCCTCCGACCGCGTCGCCGCCGACGACGAACAGTGCCGCGTCTCCGGCGTCGGCGAGCACCGC
>DATHAE010000112.1:0-2037 GCA_035296805.1 Gaiellaceae bacterium
AGCACGAGCACGGCGGCGATGATCGCGACGATTGCCGGCAGGCCGAGCGCCATGCACAGGAAGTACACCAGCGCCGCCAAGAGGACGGCGATCAGGATGCCGATCATTGCTAGAGCACGCTCCTTAGGTGGATGACGGATGTGCTGCCCCGGGTTGTTCCCTGCGCGAACGGCGCCCTAACGAGCCAACCGCGGGCGCGCCGGCACGTTGCGGTGCGCGCCCTAGCGGCGCTTGGGCAGGAGCGCGTGACCGCCCGCGACGGCCACCGCAACGTCGACGACGCGCCGACTCTGCGCCCGCGCGTGGTCGCGCATCAGCTCGAACGCGGCGCGATCGTCGAGCCCGTGGCGCTCCATCACGATGCCCTTCGCGCGCTCGATCACCGCGCGCCGCTCGAGCGCCGACTCGAGCTGGTCGACCTTGACCTGCAGCCGCGAGGCCTCCTCGTAGCGCCGCAGCGCGACCTCGATCGCGCCCTGGACGATCTCCGGCGACGTGGACTCGATCCACGCGGAGATCCCGCGCTCGGCGGCCTGCGCGACGAACTCGACGTCGCCGTCGCGCGTCTGGGCGATCACCGGGCCGGAGGCGTACTCGACCGTCTCCTGGATCAGCGCGAGCGCGTGCTCGTCGTCCTTGTGGACGACGACGATCGCGAGGTCGGGGTCCTCGGTCGAGATCAGGTCGATCGCCTCGGCGACGGAGACGACGTACGGCGTGACCTCGTGCCCGAGGCCCTCCAGGACGGCGCCGAGGTGCTGCAGCGCGTCCCTGTCCTCGTCCGCGATCAGAACGCGGAGATGTCGTCCCGTGCCGGAGCCGCCCGTGGTCGCCATCAAGACCTCACGGTAGAATGTCCGGCGGTTGGGCCCAGCACCCCGTCCGACCGCTTTTCGCGCCCTTGCGCCCCGGCGCGCACATCCCGAGGGAACTGCGTGATGGTGGGCGTGGAAAGCATCGAAGAACCGACAGACGAGGGCCGCAAGAGCGGCGCACCAGGATACCCGCCGTCCGGCGAGCGCGCCGTTCGTGCCCAGGAGGACCGGCGCCTGCTGGTCCGGTACCACCGCGAGGGCGATCCCGCCGCACGCGAACAGCTCGTCGAGCGCTTCCTGCCGCTGGCGCGCCAGCTCGCGCGCCGCTACCAGCGCGGCGGCGAGCAGCTCGACGACCTGATCCAGGTGGCGTCGCTCGGGCTGCTCAAGGCGATCGACCGCTTCGACCCGGGGCGCGAGACGGCCTTCTCCTCGTTCGCCGTGCCGACGATCCTCGGCGAGCTCAAGCGCCACTTCCGCGACAAGGGCTGGTCGGTGCGCGTGCCGCGGGACCTGCAGGAGATGGCGGTGCGGGTCGATCGGATCGCCGACGAGATGTCGCGTGAGATCGGGCGCGCGCCGACGCCCGGCGAGATCGCCGAACGGACCGGGACGTCGCTCGAGCAGGTGCTCGAGGCGCGCGAGGCGTCGGCCGCCTACCGCGCGGTCTCGCTCGACCGCCCGCGCTCGGAAGACGAGGAGGAGGGCGACTCGTTCGCCGACGCGGTCGGCGCGGAGGATCCGGGCTTCGGGCACGCCGAGGACGCGGCGACGGTCGACCGGCTGATGCGCGTGCTGTCGGAGCGCGAGCGCGAGGTGCTGCGGCTCCGGTTCGAGGAGGACCTCACGCAGTCCGAGATCGGCCAGCGCGTCGGCGTCTCGCAGATGCACGTCTCGCGCCTGATCCGCCAGTCGATCGCGCGCCTGCGCGAGGAGGCCGATCAGGAGCACGAGGGCGGTTGAGTCGGGGCCGAGGCGAAGCCGGTCGCGAGGCCTCCGGCCGAGGCAGACGGCGGAGCTATACAGTCGTGGCATGGAGCACTGGGACCTCCGCACGCTCGACGTGCAGCCGCATCAGCCGCAGATCCTCAACTCGTCGCGCGGCGAGTCGCGGACGATCGTGATCCAACTGCCCGCCGGCGAGCGCCTCCAGGATCACGAGGTCCACGAGCGCGCGCACCTGGTCGTGGTCGACGGCGAGGTGGCGGTCGACGCAGACGGC
>DATHAE010000113.1:0-11378 GCA_035296805.1 Gaiellaceae bacterium
TGCGCCTCGACGTCGAACCGCAACTTCGAGGGCCGGCAGGGCAGCGGCGGCCGGACGCACCTCCTCAGCCCGCCGATGGCGGCAGCCGCCGCCGTCGCCGGCCGCTTCACGGACGTGCGGGAGCTCGCGTGAGGCCGCTGCGCTCCGTAACCGGACGTGTCGCGGTCCTCGACCGGGCCGATGTCGACACCGACCAGATCATCCCGAAGCAATTTCTGAAGCGGATCGAGCGGTCGGGCTACGGCGAGTTCCTGTTCCACGACTGGATGAAGGACGCCGCGTTCGAGCTCCGGCGGCCCGAATACGAGCGCGCCTCGATCCTCGTGAGCGGGCGCAACTTCGGCTGCGGCTCCTCGCGCGAGCACGCCGCGTGGGCGCTCGAGGACTACGGCTTCCGGGTCGTTCTCGCTCCGTCGTTCGGCGACATCTTCCGGACGAACGCGCTCAAGACCGGTATCGCGGCCCTCGCCCTGCCGCCCGACGACCTCGCCGACGTGGTCGCCGCCGTGGCGGAGCGGAACGAGCTGACGGTCGATCTCGAGGCGCTCGAGCTCTCGCATCCGAACGGGCTCCGGCTCCGGTTCGCGTTCGATCCGTTCGCGCAGACAACGCTCCTCGAGGGCCTCGACGACGTCGCGCGCACGCTTCAGCGGCAGGAGGAGATCTCGGCGTACGAGGCGGCGCATCCATCTCGGGTCGACGCGCTCTCGCTCGGCTGAGCGCGTCAGCCGGTGTTGCGGAGCGCGGCCGCGATGCCGGCGATCGAGCGCATCAGGGGCAGGCGCGCCGCCTCGTTGCCGGCGCGGTGGCGGCGGAGCAGCTCGACCTGGATCGCGTTCATCGGGTCGACGTAGGGGTTCCGCAGCTGGATCGACCGCCGCAGGACCGGTTGCCGCTCGAGCAGCTCCGAGACCCCGATCGCGCCCAGGACGCCGGCCACCGCCCGCTCGTGCTCCCGGGCGATCTCCGCGAACAGACGCTCGCGGAGCTCAGTGTCGGGGACCAGCGAGAGGTAGCCGCGCGCGACCTCGAGGCTCGACTTGGCGAGCGTCATCTCGAGGTTGTCGACCAGCGAGCGGAAGAACGGCACGCCGTCGTAGAGCGCGCGCAGCGCATCGCCGCCCGCCGCCTCGAACGCCTCGCCGCACCCGTACCACGCCGGGAGCAGGACGCGGTTCTGGGTCCAGGCGAAGACCCACGGGATCGCGCGCAGCGAGGCGAGGTATTCAGCGTCGTCCGGCCGCCGCGCCGGCCGCGACCCGATCTCGAGCAGCGCGAGCTCGTCGGCCGGCGTGAACGCGCGGAAGAACCCGACGAACGCATCGTCCTCCCAGACGAACGCCCGGTACCGGTCGCGGGCCGCGCGCGCCAGCTCGTCGAGCGTCTCGCGCTCCTCGGCGGTCGGGATCCGCGCGGTGCGCTCCGGGAACGTCGCGAGGAGCGTTCCTGCCACTGCGGCCTCGAGATTCCGCCGCGCGAGCCCCGCGAGCCCGTACTTGAACGACACGGTCTCCCCCTGCTCGGTCACCTTGACGCGCCCCGGTGGATGGCCGGGCGGCTGGGAGACGATCGCCGCGTGCGTCGGGCCGCCGCCGCGGCCCGTCGACCCACCGCGCCCGTGGAAGACCGTCAGCTCGACGCCGTGCACGCGCGCCGTCTCGAACAGCTCCTCCTGCGCGCGATGGATCGCCCACTGCGCCGCCAGGTAGCCGCCGTCCTTCCCGGAGTCGGAGTAGCCGACCATCACCTCGACGCCGCCGTCCCGGACGATCCGGCCGTCGCGGAGGAGCTCGTCGAGGATCCGCGGCGCGGCGGCGAGATCGTCGATCGTCTCGAAGAGCGGCACGACGGCGAGCGGATCGTCGCCGAGCTCGAGTGCGCGGAAGACGTCGTCCGCGCTCGACGTCCCGGACACGATCAGCGTGTCGAGCGCGCGCGGCCCGTGCCGGCGGCGCGCGTCGGCGGCGGCCGCGACGACCTCGCGAGCGCGGTCGCCTCCGAGGTCGCGCGCATGCAGCCGGACGTCGAGCTTTGCGAGGTGGAAGCCGAAGATCTCGACCGCGCGCTCGACCGCCGCGACGCGCCCGTCCGCGACGCGGCGGCCGCCGTTCGCCGCGAGGCTTCTGCGGATCGTGGCCAAATCGCGGAGAAGATCCTCCGGCTCCGCGTACCCCTCGGTCGTCAGCCGCCACCACATGAACGAGAGCTTGCGCCGGTACGGCTCGCGCGCGTTTTGCGCGCCGATCTCGGCCGCGTACGCCGGTAGCTCCCGCTCGTCGCGCGCGAGCGACTCGTCGAACTCCTCCGACACGCCGACCAGCGCGCGGTGCGAGGCGATCGTGACCGCGAGGTCGCGGACGAGTGCGGCGTAGCGCGCGAGCGCGAGCTCGCGTGACCGGTCGAGAGCCTCGGCGATCGTCTCGGGGCCGGCGGCAGGGTTGCCGTCGAGGTCGCCGCCGATCCAGGTCCCGAAGGCGAGCGGCGGCGGTGCGTCGGGGAGGTGCCGCCGCCAGTCGCGCAGCAGGCCCGGTGCCGTCTCGAGCAGCGTGTGCTCGAAGAACCAGAGCCCGTGGCGGATCTCGTCGGAGACGCGCGGCCGGTCGTGCCGCACCTCGTCGGCCTGCCAGAGCAGCGTCACCTCCTCCGCGAGCCGGTCATCGACGTCCTGCCGTTCCGCCGTCGAGAGCAGCGGGTCGTCCAGCCGGTCGAGCTCCGCGGAGATCCGGACGTGCGCGAGCAGCCTCGTCCGCCGCGTCGCCTCCGTCGGGTGGGCCGTCAGTACGAGCTCGACGCGTGTCGCCCGCGCGCGCCGTCCGAGCTCGTCCGGCGGGACGTCGGAGAGCTGGTCGAACGCGGCGGCGAGCGACTCGGGCGGCGCCCGCCCCTCGCGTGCGTAGTCCGCGCGCCGGCGCAGGCGATGGTGCTGCTCGGCGAGATTCGCGAGCTGGAAGTAGAGGCCGAACGCACGCAGGACGAGCGCCTGCTCGGTCGCGGTGAGGCGCGCGACCGTCGTGTCGGTCTCGCCGCGGCTCCGCGCCCCGCGTGAGAGCACGCGCACGCGCTCGACTGCGTCGAGGAGGCCGCTCCCCTCCTGCTCGACGAGGACGTTCCCGAGGATTGCGCCGAGCAGGCGGACGTCCCGCCGCAGCGGGTCGACGGAGTCCGAGGCGACGCTCATCCCTCCCTCTTCTACATTGCGTGCGATGGACGAGCTACGCATGACGGTGGAGGAAGAGGCGCAGGCGGCGAACGACGCGCTCGCGGCGCTCGCGGACGATGCCGTCGAGGCCGCGCTCTCGGCCGCGGCCGCTCTGCTGGAGGAGCGCGCGACGACCGTGCTCGCCGCGAACGCCGCAGACATCGCCGAGGCCGCGGGTCGGCTCGACGCGGGCGCGCTCGACCGCCTGCGGCTGGACGACGCGCGCGTCGCCGCGATCGGCGACCAGCTGCGGATCCTCGCCGCGCTGCCGCCGCTCGAGCGCGAGATCGACGCCTGGACGCTGGAGAACGGCCTCCGCGTCCAGGAGCGGCGGATTCCCGTCGGCGTCGTCGGCGCCAACTTCGAGGCGCGCCCGAACGTGGCTGTCGACGTCGCCGGCCAGCTGCTGAAGAGCCAGAACGCGGCGCTGTTGCGTACGGGCGGCGCGGCGATCCGGACGGTGACGGCCCTCGTGGACGACGTCCTGCGGCCGGCGCTCTCGTCGGCCGGGCTGCCCCCCGGCGCCGTCGGCCTCGTCCGCTCGCCGGACCGCGAAGGCGCGCGCGTGCTCGTCTCGCTCCCACGACTCGTACCGCTCGTCATCCTGCGCGGAAGCGGCCCGACGACGGCCGCGCTCGCGCAGCTCGCCGCCGAGCACGGGGTCCGCACGCTCGCGCACGCCGAGGGCGGCGGCGTCCTCTACGTCGACCGCTCGGCCGATCCCAAGCGCGCCGCCGCGATCGTGGAGGCGAGCCTCGACCGGCTCGGCGTCTGCAACCGGCTCAACCTCCTGCTCGTCGACCGCGGCGCCGACGGGCCGCTCGCGGCGCTTCGCGAGACGCTCGCACGCGCCGGAGTCGCGGAGGCGGAGGGTCCGCTCGGCCACGAGTGGGCGAACGACGCCGATCGTGTGGCGACGGTGACGGTGCACCAGGTCGACGGCGTGGCCGAGGCCGTCGGCGTCGCGAACCGCGAGACCTCAGGGCTCGCCGCCGGGATCGTCGCCGAGGACGCCGCCGTCGCCCGGGCGTTCATCGACCGCTACCGCGGCACCGCCGTCTTCTGGCACGCGACGACGCGCTTCACCGACGGCTTCGCGCTCACCGGCTCGCCCGAGACGGGGATCAACGTCGACAGCGTGCCCGGCCCCCGCGGGCCGGTCACCTACCGCGACCTGTGGCTGCGCCAGTACGTCGTGGTCGGCGACGCGACGCAGCGGCGGTGACGCGCCCGATCGTCGTCAAGCTCGGCTCAGGCCTCGTCGCGGCGGCCGACGGCTCCCCGCGCGCGGAGCTACTGCGTGCCCGCGCCGGCGAGATCGCCGAGCTCGTCGGTGGCGGGACACCCGTTTGCCTCGTCTCGTCCGGGGCCATCGCCCTCGGCCTGCCGAAGCTCGGCCTCACGCGCCGGCCGCGCAGCCTGCCGCGTCTGCAGGCGGCCTCGGCTCTCGGCCAGGGGGCGCTGCAGGGCGCGTGGGAGGAGGCGTTCGCCCCGTTCGGCCCGAGCGTCGCGCAGGTGTTGCTGACCTCGGCGGAGATCGCCGACCGCCGCGCCTACGTCAACGTGCGGAACACGCTCACGGCGCTCTTCGCGGCACGTGCGGTTCCGGTCGTGAACGAGAACGACGCGACCGCGACGGACGAGATCACCTTCGGGGACAACGACGCGCTCGCGGCGCAGACGGCGGTGCTCGCCGGCGCGCAACTGCTCGTGCTCCTGACGTCGGTGCACGGCGTCCTGACGCATCCGCCCGGCGACGAGCGCGCCGAGGTGATCGCCGACGGCGCGCATGCGCGGGGTGCGACGATCGGACGCGCGAACGCCGAGGGCAGGGGCGGCATGGCGAGCAAGATCGCCGCGGCGGAGCTGGCGGCCGGCGCAGGCATCCCGACGGTGATCGCAGCCGGAACGGACGACGGCGTGCTCGGTGCGGTCGCGCGCGGCGAGCGCCGCGGCACCTGGTTCGAGCCTGCGGCGAGCGGCGAGTCGGCCTTCAAGCTCTGGCTGCGGCACGGCAAGCGCATCGCCGGCCGCGTCCACCTCGACGCGGGCGCCGTGGCCGCGGTCGCGACGGGCGGCCGCAGCCTGCTGGCGGTCGGCGTCACCCGCTGCGACGGCGACTTTCGCGCCGGCGACGGCATCGAGCTGTGCGGCCCGGACGGCTCCGCTGTCGGCCGCGGGATCGCCTCGGTCGACGCGTCGGAGCTCGCGGGCCGTCCCGCGAACCTGGAGGCCGTCCACCGAGACCGCCTCGTGCTCTACGCCGCCTAGTCGAGAGGGCCGCCGCGCCGCGGTGTTGCGGCCCAATCGGCGCTGTGGTATGCCGCGCCCAGGGCCGTGGAGACAACTTCGGAGCTGGTCGGGCAGATCGTGGGCCGCGAGGCGGAGTTGACCGTGCTCGACGCATTTCTCGCTTCGCCCGATTCGCCGCGGGCGCTCGTCCTCACGGGTCATCCGGGGATCGGGAAGACGGCGCTGTGGGAGGCGGGCGTGGACCTCGCGCGGCGGCGCGGGCTGCGCGTCCTCGCTGCGCGCGCGAACGGCGCCGAGGCACAGCTCGAGTTCGCCTCGCTGATCGACCTGCTCGACGCCGTTCGCCCGGAGGAGCTCGACGAGCTGCCGCCGCCGCAACGACATGCCCTGGAGCTCGCGCTCTTCCGTGCGGAGCCGACGGGCGAGCCTCCGCCGAAGCCGGCGATCGGCGTCGGCTTCCTGAACGCGGTCCGCGCACTCGCCGCTCGCGAGAACGTCCTGGTCGCGGTCGACGACGTGCAGTGGCTCGACGCGGCGTCCGCCGAGGCTGTCGCGTTCGCGGCCCGCCGGCTCGACGGGCACCCCGTCCGCTTCCTGCTCGCCGCGACCTCGCGCCTCTCGCCGCTGCTCGAGCGCGCGTACGGACCGAAGGGGCTGCAGCACCTCGATGTCGGCCCGCTCAGCCTCGTCGCGACGCAGCGGCTCCTGGCCGAGCGGCTCGGCTTGCGGCTCTCGCGTCATGTGCTGCACCGCGTCATGGAGTCGACGCTGGGCAATCCGCTGTTCGCGCTGGAGCTCGGGCGCGAGCTCGCGAGCCGCGGGCCGCTTGGGATCCGCGAGGAGGTGCCGCTCCCGGACACGGTCGACGCGCTGCTCTCGACGCGCGTCGCAGCGCTGCCGGACGCCGTGCGAAGGCTCGTGCTGGCAGTGGCATTGAGCGGGGAGCTGCGCACGTCGCAGGTCGCGGAGATCGCCGCGGCGGGCGCCCTCGACGAGGCCGTAGCCTCGGGTGCGCTCGCACTCGACGACGAGCGGGTGCGCCCCGCGCACCCGCTGTTCGCGACGGCCGTGAAGCGCCGCGCCCCCGCCGGCGAGCAGCGCTGGCTCCACGTCGTTCTGGCGCAGCTCGCCGCGGACCAGGAGTCGCGAGCGCTGCACCTCGCGCTCGCGGCCGACCAGCCGGACGGGGAGCTCGCCGCCGCCATCGCCGGCGCAGCCGCGGGCGCGGCGGCGCGCGGTGCGCGCCAGGACGCCGTGATGCTCGCCGAGCACGCATTGCGCCTCACGCCGCCAGACTGGGCGGAGCGCGACGAGCGCGTGCTCGCGCTCGGCGCGTACCTCGTGACAGCGGGCGAGACGCAGCGGGTCACAGACCTGCTTTCGCCGGAGATCGAGACGCTGCCGTCGGGGGAGCCGCGGGTGCGGGCACTGCTCCTCCTCTCCGAGGGCGCGATCACCACCAACGACGAGATCCGGAGCTACCTCGACGCCGCGCTGGCCGAGAGCGCGGACGACGTACGGCTCCGCGCGATCGTGCTGACGGAGCTCGCGGTCAACGACGTCCTGGCCCGCGTCGAGGAGATCGGCGACGCGGAGGCGCGGGCCACGGAAGCCGTCGAGACGGGGCGCGACGCCGGCCCCGAGGTCGAGCTGCCGGCCGTATACGCGCTCGCCTGGTCCCGCAGCCTCCGTGGACACGCGGTCGACGACCTGTGCAAGCGCTTCCGCAAGTTGTCGCGCGTCGCCCCGCACCTGGCCGCGTCCCCGGAGCGTGCCGCCGCCCAGAGGCTCGCGTGGCGGGGAGACGTCGTCGCGGCGCGCGCGAGGCTCGGTCAACTGCTGTCGGTCGCGGATGAGCGCGGCGAGCCGATCTCGTACGCCCTGCAGCGCCTGCACCTCTGCGAGCTCGAGCTGCGCGCGGGCGAGTGGAACGAGGTGACACGGTTCCTCGACGAGTGGTTTCGTGACGGCGAGCTGCTCGGCTGGCCGTGCTACGAGCGCGTGCGTGCGCTCCTCGCCGCCGGACGCGGTCTCCCCGAGGAGACGCAGCGGTCGGCGGCGAAGGCGATCGCGCAGGCGCAGCGAACCGGGCTCCAGTGGGACGTCCTCGAGGCCTGGCGGGCGCGCGGGATCGCGGCGCTCCTCGCCCGCGACCCCTTGCAGGCGGCCGAGAGCCTGCGTGCGGTGTGGGAGCACACCGAGCGGGAAGGCGTCGACGAGCCCGGCGTGTTCCCGGTCGCGCCCGATCTCGTGGAGGCGCTCGTGGAGCTCGGCGAGCTCGAGGAAGCGCGGGCTGTGACCCGGCGCCTCCGCGAGCTGGCGGAGGAGCAGGAGCATCCGTGGGGGCTCGCGAGCGCGAAACGCTGCGGCGCGCTCATCCGGCTCTCGTCCGAGCGGTACGACGAGGAGGCGGCGACGGAGCTGGGCGACGCGGCCGACGCCTACGCGGCGCTCGGACTCCGCTTCGACCGCGCTCGCTCGCTGCTCTGCCTCGGACGGGCGCAGCGCCGGCTGAAGAAATGGGGCGCGGCCCGCAGCTCGCTCGAGCTGGCAGCGGCCGAGTTCGACGAGCTGGGCTCGCCCGGCTGGAGCGAGCAGTCACGCTCCGAGCTCGCGCGCGTCGGCGGGCGGAGGGCGCAGCAGCCCGGCGAGCTGACGCCGGCGGAGGCTCGCGTCGCCGAGCTTGCGGCGGCAGGCCTCGCCAACAAGGAGATCGCGCGCAGCCTCTTCGTGACCGTCCGCACGGTCGAGGTCCACCTCAAGCACGCCTACGCGAAGCTCGGCGTCCGGTCGCGGACGCAGCTCGCGCGCCGCCTTTCCGACGGCGAATAGCGCCCTAAAGACCGTGGGTCTTCGGTATTTCGCGCAGCTGCGCGCGGCCGTAGCTTCTGACGTCATCGGCGAGGCCAATCCCGGCACGGCGCCGCGACGACACGGAGGAGAGACATGGCAGCAACCGCAGACAGCGTCCGGAACGGCGTCGACAGCACGCAGCTGTACGGGACGCTCGACGCGATCAAGGGCGACCCCTCGATCGCGAAGTTCCAGTTCCGTGCGCAGAACCGCTGGATCGATGGATCCCACAATCGCACCACGATCCGCGACTTCTACGCCGCGAACCAGGAGGACACCTCACGGATCGAGGACTTCGTGCTCGACGCCGGCGAGCCCGCGATCCTGCTCGGCACCGACACGGGGCCGAACCCGGCGGAGTACCTTCTGCACGCGCTCGCCGCGTGCCTGACGACGTCGCTCGTCTACGTCGCCGCCGCCCGCGGCGTCCACCTCACGGAGGTCGAGTCGACGCTCGAGGGCGACATGGACGTCCAGGGGGCGCTCGGCCTCTCCGACGACTTCCGCAACGGCTTCGAGCACATCCGCGTCTCCTTCCGCGTCAAGGGCGATGCGCCCGAGGAGAAGCTGCGCGAGGTCGTCGCGCGCGCCCAGCAGCGGTCGGCGGTCTTCGACATGGTGCGCAACGGAGTTCCCGTCACCGTGGAGGCGGCGACGGCCTAGGGGGCCAGGCGCTGGTGGCCGCCCGCGAGGGCGGTCACCGCCCGTACGCCCGCAGAGGGAGACACGTGACACTCGACTCGACACAGACGCTCGGACTGTCGGCGACCGTCGCTCGCTCCGCCTTCACGGAGGCGATGAGCGCGCTCGCCAGCGGGGTGGTGATGGTGACGACCCGGGTCGACGACCGCCCGTGGGGCACGACCGTCAGCGCGTTCACCTCCGTCTCGGCCGAGCCGCCGACCATCCTCGTCTCGCTCCGCTCCGACGCGGCGACCGCGCAGGGGATCGACGAGAGCGGGAGGTTCGGCGTCAGCATCCTCGGGCGGCACCACTGTGCCGTGGCTCGCCACGGATCGAAGCGCGGCGCGTCGAAGTTCCTCGAGCGGTTCGCCGATGCCGACCGCCAGGGTCTGACCCCGTCGGTCGCCGGCGCGCTCGCCCATCTCGACTGCGAGGTGACCGAGCAGTTGCAGGTCGCCGACCACACGATCTTCGTGGGTCGCGTTCGCGACGTGCGGATCGCCGGCGGCGGCGAGCCGCTCGTCTACTTCCGCCGCGCCTACAGGACGCTCGCCCGGAAGACCAACCCATTCCACACGCGGAGGACAACGTGCCCATCGAGCTGACAGCAACGACCGAGCCGGGGGCCCGGCTCGTCGCGCTCGCCGAAGCGCTTGCCGACGAGATCGGTGCCCGCGCGGCCGAGCACGACCGTGACGGGAGCTACCCGTTCGAAAGCTTCGCAGCCGTCAAGCGGAGCGGCTACTTCACCGCACCGATCCCCGAGCACCTCGGCGGTCTCGGCGTCACGTCCGCACACGACGTGCTCGTCGCGTCGACCCGGCTCGCCCGCGGGGACGCGTCGCTGACCCTCGGCGTGAACATGCACTTCGCTTACCTGCTGAACGTCGTGCGCCGGTGGCACGCCGCCGTGGTGTCCGGCAACGAGCGGCGCGCGAAGCCTCTCGCAGATTCTCTACGGCAGATCGCCGCCGACGGCGTCGTCTTCGCGTCCGCCGTCAGCGAGATTCGGCAGGACCTCACGCGCCCCGCGACGACGGCCACGCGCACCGCGGACGGCTGGATCGTCTCCGGGCGCAAGGTCTTCAGCACGATGTCGCCGGCGGCGGACGTGCTCTACACCGCGGTGACGTTCTCCGGCGACGACGGGCGCGAGCGGTACGGGTACGCGATGGTTCCGCGCGAGACGGACGGCGTGATCGTGCACGACGACTGGGACGCCCTTGGAATGCGTTCCTCGGGCAGCAACACGGTGTCGTTCGAGGACGTGCCCCTGCCGGCCACTGCGCTCCGCGGCGGCTTTCCCGTCGGCGACTGGACGGCGTACGTCGAGCGGAACGTCGACGCCGGCCTCTTCCATGCGGCCGCTGCGCTCGGCGTCGCCGAGAGCGCGCACACCCTCATCACGCGCCGGCTCGCAAGCTCAGGCGCGGAGCCGGACGCCCGCACGCGGATGCAGGCGGCAGAGAACGTCGTCGACCTGGCGGCCTGCCGCGCCGTACTGTCCCGCGCGGCATCGCTGATCGACGACCACTTCGCCGCGGAGGCGTCGTCGAACGGCTCCGGCGAGGGCGTCACACGCGTCTTCGCGGAGGCCCAGGCCGCGAAGACGTTCATCGGTGAGGCGGCCGTCCGCATCGTCGACCGCGCGCTCTCCCTCTCCGGCGGAGCCGGCTACCTGAACGGCAGCCCGCTCGCGCGCGCCTATCGCGACGTCCGCGCCGTCGCCTTCATGCACCCCCTCGGCGCAAACCGCGCCTACGAGTTCCTCGGCCAACTCGCCCTCGGCCGGGAGACGAGCCTCCACTGACGCCGAACCCGCCTTAAAGACTGTGGCTCTTCGGTATTCGGCGGCGTCCCACCGCGTCGTACGTTGGCGCGGATCACGCAGTTCGACACGCGAAAGGAACTCCATGACCACGAAGCACCGCTTCTCCCGCTTGATCGTCGCCTGTGCGACCGTCCTGGCGTTGTGCGGCCTCGTCACCGCGGCCGCGTCCGCCGCTCCGGCGCCGCAGACCGCGCCGGGTGACGCGCTCGATCCGCGGACGTACGCCCCCGAGAGCCGGCTGTTCCTCGTCGCCCACGCGATCGGGGTGCAGAAGTACACCTGCCAGGCGACAGGCACCTGGCTCTTCACCGATCCCGAGGCGACGCTGTACCAGACGTCCGGGGCCCCGAAGCCGATCGGTACGCACTTCCTGAACTTCGCCACCGGTCGGCCTGTGTGGAGGGCGGACGACGGGAGCTCCGTCGAGGCCGCACGCACCGCGACTGCGTCCGGCGGGGCGGGAAACATCGCGCAGCTCCTCCTGCAGGGGATGGTGACGACGACCGGCTCCGACGGCCACCGCCTGACCGGTACGACGTGGGTTCAGCGCCTGAACAC
>DATHAE010000114.1:0-15185 GCA_035296805.1 Gaiellaceae bacterium
TAAGAGCCGTGGAAGACCACCACGTTGATAGGCGGGACGTGCAAGCACAGCAATGTGTTCAGCGGACCCGTACTAATTGCTCGAGGTCTTGATTTAGAACACACTTCGACCTGCTATGGAGTTTTGAGGGTGAGCGCGCGATCGGCGCAGCTCCGTCTCACAGCTTGGGCGGTCATAGCGACGGGGAAACACCTCTTCCCATTCCGAACAGAGAAGTTAAGCCCGTTAGCGCCGATGGTACTCGGGGAGCAATCCCCCGGGAGAGTAGGACGCCGCCCATTTTCTTCACGTGAGGCCCCGAGAGGGGCCTTACGTCGTTCAGCGCAGCCGCACGGTGAGCGCGACGTCGATCGACCGTCCGCGCCGAGAGCCGGCGCCGGTGACGGTGCCGCGTGCACCGGCGTAACGGCGGGTCCCGCCGGCGACGGTGCCGCGGACGGAAATGCTCGCCGTCGTGCCGTGGGCCGGTGTCCGATACACGTACGTCGACCGTGTCTTCAGCCAACCGCGCGCGAAGGCGTCAGTCTCGACGACCCGCTCCGTCACGACGACGCTCCCCCCGCTGCCGTCGCTCCGCGACGAGAAGAGCACGCAGATCGTCGCGGTGCCGACTGCGTTGCCGTCGCCGTTGACGATCCCGTAGCGGACACTACCGTCGGGACAGTCGGCGCTCACGCCGAGCTCCCACGCCGTACCGGCGAGGTGGTAACGCAGGGTCTTCGAGCTCGCCGGAGCGCCCGCCGCCGTCGCCGCGGCGAGGGCGGAAGCGAGGAGCGCGATCGCCAGCACGCGGGCCGACATGGCGACGACCGTACACATCGCGGCCGACGACGTGAAGCTCAGACCTGCACGAGGCGGGTCTGCACGGGATCGCCGTCGTCGAGCGCCCACCGCCTGCCCGTGTCGGGGCAGACGTACGCCTCGCCGTCCGGCCGCAGGTGTCCCGTCACATAATCGCCCGCTTCGGCGCCATGAAGCTCGGTGACGTTGGTGCAGCGGCACTCCACGACGCTCAGGTACCGCGCGCGGAGGCGGCCAAACTTCGCGGCTTACGCGGCGCGCAGCCGCTGTCGCCACTCCGGATCGAGGTCGCGCAGCCGTTGCACGCGCTCGCCGAGCGGCGGGTGGGTGACGAACATGGCCGCGAGGCCGTCCTCCGCGAACGGGTTCGTCGTGTAGAGCGGCTCGGTCGCCGGGCTCGCCTCGAACGCCACCAGCTCCATCGCCTGCTCCAGCCGCAGCAGCGCGTCGGCGAGGCCGTGCGGCGAATCGCAGAGCTCGGCGGCGAATCGGTCGGCGTCGTACTCGCGCTTCGAGGAGAGCAGGAGGTGGACGAACGCCGCTGCGAGCGGCCCGAGGATCGCGAGCAGCGCCCGCTGGAACCAGCCGCCCACCCGCGACGCCTCGACGATCGCCCCGGCGCCGACCGCGGCGATCGTCTGGACGAGCACGTCGCGGCGGCGCAGGTGCGCCAGCTCGTGGGCGACGATCGCCTCCAGCTCCGCCGGCGTCGCGACGCCGAGGAGCCCAGCCGAGACGGCGAGTGCCGCGCCGCCCTGCGCTCCTCGGCCGGCGGTGAGCGCGCGCGGGTACGCGTCGGGGAGCAGGTAGAGCTTCGGCGGGACGACGCCTGCGCGCGTGGCGAGCGTGGTGACGGTGCTGTGGAGCGCCGGCGCCTCGCCTTGCAGCAGGTCGCGCGCGCCGACCATCCCCATCGCGATCCGGTCTGCATAGACGTACAGCGCGGCCGCGACCAGGACGATGCTGCCCGTGAAGAGGAGCGCCAGCCGGTACCCGCCTAGCCCCCAGCCCGCCGCCGCCATCGCGGCCGTCGGAACCACGAGCACGAGCCAGGACTTGAGCAGGTTGCGCGCGATTGCGACCCGGCCGCGCATCGCGCCTACGGCTCGTCGCCGTCTTCCTCGGCGAGCCCGCGTGGCGGCCAGTCCGGCTCCGGCGCGTCGCAGCGGCTCGAGCAGTGGAGGGAGGCGATGTTCTGGAGCGGCACGAGGATGTGTCCGTTGAGCTCGATGTGGGCGACGTCGTCGACGTAGCAGTAGGCCGTGAGGACGCCGTCTTGGTACTCACCGCCGAAGAGCGCGACCTCGACCTGCTCGCCCTTGTACTTGTTCGTGTAGTCCTCCACGAGCGCTGCTCAACCTACCCGATGCCGCAGCGCTCAGGCCGCCGCCGGATCGGCTGCCACGAGCTGCTCGTCGCGGAACCGGAGCTCGTAGACGCCGCAGTTCTCGAGCGGGTGAACCGGCTCCCCGACGCAGTGGCGGCGAAGCGCGCGGAGCGACCCGCCATGAGAGACGACGAGGATCCGCCCCCCACGGTGGCCGCGGGCGATCCGCTCGACCGCCTCGAGCACTCGTACGAGATGCTGCTCCCGCGTCTCGCCGTCGTGATCCTCTGCACCTGGAAACCGCTCCTCGATCTGCGGGCGCGTCAATCCCGACCAGGACCCGACGTCGATCTCGCGCAGCGCGGGATCGGTGATGACGGGGACACCGTGCGGCGCGGCCACGATCGTCGCCGTTTCGTGGGCGCGCCGGAGGTCGCTCGCGTAGACGGCGTCGAAGGGCGTCTCCCGAAGGCGTTGGGCGAGGGCCTGCGCCTGCGCGCGGCCGGCCTCGTTGAGCGGGGGGTCCGCCCAGCCCTGAAAGCGGCCCTCCCGGTTCCAGTCGGTCTCGCCGTGGCGTGCCAGAAGAATCGCCGTCACGGAGGCTAAGGTAGCCGCCGGTGGAGCTCGGACTCGGCGAAAAGGTCTGCATCGTCACGGGCTCGACGGCGGGGATCGGCCTCGAGGTGGCGCGTCTGCTCGCAGCCGAGGGCGCACACGTGGTGACGTCGGGCCGCCGGCCGGGCGGGAGCGGCGAACTGCACGTGCAGGCGGATCTTGCACAGCCGGGGGAGCCCGAGCGGGTCGTCGCGGCCGCGACCGAACGGTTCGGGCGCGTCGACTGCCTCGTCAACAACGTCGGCGGTGCCGGCATCAGGCGCTTCGACGAGTTGACAGACGACGACTGGGACACGTCGTGGCAGCTGAACGTGATGAGCGCCGTGCGCGCGATCCGAGCGGCGGTGCCCGGCATGCGCGAGCGGCGCGAGGGCGTCATCGTCAACGTGTCGTCAACGGCGGCGAAGCGCCCGTCGACGGGCATGCCCGACTACTCGGTGACGAAGGCCGCGCTCCTGTCGCTGTCGCGGCTCGTAGCCGATCTGTACGCAAAGGACGGCATCCGGTGCAACGCGGTGACGCCCGGACCGACGGCGACCGATGCCTGGCTCGGCGAGGGCGGTCTCGCCGACCAGCAGGGCGACCGCGACGAGGTGCTCGCGCGGGTCGCCGCGGGGCGGCCGCTGGGCCGGCTGGCCGAGCCCGAGGAGATCGCCGCCGTGATCGTGTTCCTATGCTCGGAGCGCGCGAGCTACGTCACGGGCGCGGCGTGGAGCGCCGACGGCGGCACCGTCCCCATCATCGTCTGACGGCGCGAGGCGGCCCGCCGCGCGCGCGCCTCAGGCCGCCCCCCACCCTTGGGTGGGGTCGCCGTCCCTCCGCCCTCGGCGTCGACGATAGCGGTCGAACTGCGACGCATCGGTGACGGAGGTGTGACAAATCTGTGCTTTTTTCGGCGCGGCGCTCGACGGCCGGGGTGGCGACTACGCTGGGGCCAATGCCCGAGGTCGCTGGGAGAGTTGCCGACGCCTTCGAGGCGCGTATCCGCGCCGAAGAGGAGCGCGCGCTCTCGCCGCTCGCGGTGCGTTCGTACGAGACGCGCGGCCGCCACCGCGCCGACCTGGAGTGCGGCGTGCGCACGCCGTTCCAGCGCGACCGTGACCGGATCCTGCACTCGAAGCCGTTTCGCCGCCTGAAGGGGAAGACTCAGGTCTTCATCGATCCCGGCGGCGACCACTACCGGACGCGGATGACGCACACGCTCGAGACCGCGGCGATCGCTCGAGTCGTCGCCCGTGCGTTGCGCCTGAACGAGGACCTCGTCGAGGCGATCGGGCTCGGTCACGACATGGGCCACACGCCGTTCGGCCACGCGGGCGAGAACGCGCTCGACGACGCGCTGCGCGACCGCTTCGGCGGCCGGTTCCGCCACAACGAGCAGTCCCTCCGGATCGCGGAGCGCCTGAATCTGACGCACGAGGTGTGCAACGGGATCCTGACGCACACGGGCGAGCGTCAGCCTGAGACGTTCGAGGGCAAGATCGTTCGCATCGTCGACCGCGTCGCGTACATCAACCACGACATCGACGACGCGCTGCGACACGGGATCCTCGTGGAGTCCGACCTGCCGCGCGAGGAGATCGAGATCCTCGGACCGAACGGCGCGCTGCGGATCGACACGCTCGTGCACGACCTGGTCGAGACCTCGAGCGGCGCGGGTGAGATCGTGCAGAGCGAGGAGGTCGGCGCGGCGATGCTCGCCCTGCGCGAGTTCATGTTCGAGCGGGTCTACCTCGGCCCGGAGACTCGGGCAGAACACGCGCGGGCGCGGCACGCGATCCGCCGGATCTTCGACCACGTCGCCGACCGCGGCGACGGGCCCGACGAGATCGTTCAGTTCGTCGCGGGAATGACGGACCGGTTCGCGCTCTCGTACTCTGACGAGCTCGGGTAGTGGCGCGGATCAAGGACACCTCCGTCGACGCGGTCAAGCACGCGGCCGACATGGCGGCCGTGGTCGAGCTTCGGACGCAGCTGCGGAAGGGCGGCGGCGGCGAGCTCACCGGGCGCTGCCCCTTCCACGACGAGCGCACGCCGAGCTTCTGGCTCAACCCCGTCAAGCAGCTCTACTACTGCTTCGGCTGCGGCGCGAAGGGCGACCTGATCTCGTTCGTCCGCGAGACGGAAGGGCTCGACTTCGCCGAGGCGATCGAGTGGCTCGCCGACCGGTTCAACGTCCCGCTCGAGTACGAGGAGGCATCGCCGGGGCAGGACGCGGCGCGGAAGCGGCGGGAGCGGCTGTACGCCGTGCTCGAGCAGGCGGCATCCTTCTACGAGCGGTACCTGTGGGACTCGCAGGCGGGGTCGATGGCGCGTGACTACCTCGCCGGCCGTGCGCTGAGCGAGGAAGCGTGCCGCGAGTTCCGGCTCGGCCTCGCCCTCGGCGGCACCGTCCTCACCCGCAAGGCGGTCGAGAAGGGGTTCACGGTCGACGAGCTCCGCGCCGCGGGGCTCACGCGCGAGCGCGGCGACGACTTCTTCGGCCGACGGCTCGTGTTCCCGCTCACGGATGCGCGCGGACGCGTCGTCGGCTTCCAGGCGCGGCGACTCCACGAGGACGACCCGCTGAAGGCGAAGTACGTCAACACGCCCGAGTCGGAGCTCTTCCACAAGGGGTCGATCGTGTACGGCCTCGACAAGGCACGCGCCGCGATCGCCAAGGACGACCGAGCGTGCGTCGTCGAGGGGAACACCGACGTGATCGCGCTCCGCCAGGCGGGGTTCCAGCCCGTGGTCGCGTCCATGGGCACAGCGTTGACCGCGCAGCACCTCCGGGAGCTCGGCCGGCTGACGAAGCGGCTGTGGCTCGCGTTCGACGGCGACGCAGCGGGCGAATCGGCCGCGCTCCGCGGGATGGATCTCGCCGTCACGCAGGGATTCGACGTGCGCGTCGTTGCGCTGCCGCCGGGGATCGACCCGGCGGACGATCCGCGCGGGTTCGAGGCGCGCCTCGCGCGGGCCGAGCCGTACCTCGTCTACCGCACACGGATCGAGATCGATCGCGCCGAGGACCGCCAGCAGGCGTTCGTGCGCGTCCATGGGCTGCTCGACGGCGCCCCCGACTCGCCGGGCAAGCAAGACGCATGGCGGCTCGCGAACGACCGGCTCGACATGACGCTCCAGCTGCGGTCGACCGCTCCGTCGGCGGGTCGCGCCGGCGGTGCGGTCTCGCGCCGTGTCCTCGACGCGTCGGTGAGGCTGGAGCGGAATGCGCTCGCCGGCGTCGCGGCGCACGACGGCCTCGTCCCGCTCCTGGCGGAGCTTCCGAGCGAGCACTTCCACGAGCCGCTGCACCGCGCGCTCCGGGCCTATCTCGTCGACGGGACGCCGCTCGACGAGGAGGGGATCGGGCTGCTCGCGGAGCTGACGGCGACCGCATCGGCCGAGGAGATCGACGAGGAGACCGGAACGGAGCTTCTGCTCCGGCTGCGGATCCGCGAGCTTCAGCGCGAGCTCCAGCATGCCGATCTCGAGCGCACGAAGGAGCTTCAGGAGACGCTGCTCAAGGTGCGCGAGGCCGTGTCTGCCCTCACCTGACCTGCGTGCGCGCGCTGCGGCGGCGGAAGCTCCCCGGGTTGGACTCGAACCAACAACCTACGGATTAACAGTCCGTCGCTCTGCCAATTGAGCTACCGGGGATCGCTCGGCGGGGCATTGTAGCGGCGCTTGCGGCGGTCGAAGCGCAGCGGCGGCACGCGATTCTCCCCGTCTGTGCTGCGGCTTTTCCGCGCCGCTTCGGCTGCGCGGCTCGCTAGCCTCGTACCATGCTGACGCTGCTCGCGCACGCGGCGCCCGTCTCGTACAAGTTCCCGCTGCCGATCTGGCTCTACGTGTGCGCGGGCGGTGCGGCAGTCCTTCTCTCGGCACCCGCTGCGGCGTTCGCGGTCGCCGAGACGCCTGTGCGCGAGCGGCGGTCGCGCCCGCTCGCGACTCCCGGCTGGCTTCGGCCTGCCGGCGTCGCCCTCGCGACGGCGCTGCTCGTCGTCGCACTCGCCGGCGGTCTCTTCGCGCGCGGCCCCGAAGCAGGCGAGTTCTTCGAAAACCCGATGACGGTGCTGACGTGGGTCGATCTCTGGGTCGGCCTCGGCCTCGTCTCGTTCCTGGTCGGGTACGTCTGGGACTTCGTCTCGCCGCTGTCGGCGGGCGTGCGTGCGCTCGACCGCGCGCTGGCGCGGCGCGGCGTCGACCCGCTGCGCTACCCGGAGCGGCTCGGCCAGTGGCCGGCCGTCGCGCTGCTCCTCGTGTGGACGTGGATGGAGTTGATCTGGGACCCCGCGAAGCAGCCGCGGACGCTCGCGCTCATCGTCATCGCGTACCTGATCGCTACGGCGATCGGTTCGGCGCTGTTCGGCGCGGCGACCTGGCTCGGGAACGTCGAGATGCTGACCGTCCTCGCGCGCGCGTTCGCTCGGTTCGGCCCGCTCGAGCTCGCGCCGAGGAACCCGGACGAATGGCTCGCCACGCCGACCGAGGAGCGGACGGTGCGGCTCCGGCCGTACGGCGCCGGCCTCCGGGCCGATCCGCCTCTGCCCGCGGCGGGCGGCGCTTTCGTGCTGACGGCACTCGCGACCGTCGTCTTCGACGGCTGGTCGCAGACGGATCGCTTCGGGTCGTTCCAGCAGTGGTTCTACGAGCGGTGGTCGTCCCTCGTGGAGCACGTCGACATCCTGCAGACGCTGTCGCTCATCGCGGTGGTCGCGCTGTTCGTCGTCGCGTTCCTGGTGATCGCGCGCGGATCGGCGCGTGAGCTGGCGCCGACGCTGATCCCGATCGCAGCCGTCTACTTCGCGGCGCACTACTTCGCGTATCTGTTGATCGCGGGGCAGTACACGCTTGGCGTGATCGTCGACCCGTTCGCGCAAGGGTGGAACCCGGGCGGACTCGGCGAGTACGGGATCACGAAGAGCGTCACGCCGGCCGCGCTCGTGTGGTGGATGCAGGTGCTGCTGATCGTGTGGGGCCACGTCGCGGCGGTGTTCGCGGCGCACCGGCTGGCGCTGCGCGGCACGACGCCGGCGCGCGCGCTCGCCGCCCAGTTGCCGCTCGTGCTGTTGATGGTCGGCTACACCGTCGCCGGGCTGTGGGTGCTCGCGCAGCAGATCCGCGCCTGAGCCGCGCTCAGCGGACCTGGATCGGCACCTCGACCCGGTGCTGCTCGGACCCGTCCGCCGCCGACGGCGCAAACGCGACGACCGACGCGTCGCCGGTCGCGGTTGTGTCGAAGGTGGTCGAGAAGGTGCCGCGGTAGGGCGCGCCGGTCGACGCGGTCACCGTCTTCTTCGCGAGCACCTTCCCCGCCTGGACGAGCTCCACGACGAGCGTGGCCTCGTAGACGCTGGCGGTGCCGGCGACGCCGACGGGGCGTGTGACGGAGTCGCCGGGGAGCGGCGCCGCGATCAGGATCGGCGGGGTCACATCCTCGTAGGCCGACCGGCGGACCTGCTTCCCGTCGGGGAGCTCGACGGACCGCACGGACGGAAACTCGGTGAGCGTGTAGACGACCTGTGCGACCGCGGCGTGCGAGTGCGTCTGGTCGCCCCAGTCCGGCTTCGCGACGCCGCCGTCGATCCGGACGTCGCGGAGATCGCCGCCTTCGAGCTCGGTCGAGTAACCCTCCGGCGGGGCCTCCGCAAGGACGCCGAGAGCGGCGTGCGCGACTGCGGGCGTCCTGTCGACCGCGACCCGGACCGGCGCGACGCGGCCGTCCCGGAGGTAGTAGACGACCAGAGTCGTGCGCGCGGCCGTCTCTCCCGTCGTCGTCGGGGTCCACGGAGCGGTCGTCGTAACGGTCACTGTGGGCGTCGCCGCCGTGCCGCTGTCGGCGGTCTCCGACGCGTCTCCGCCGCACGCGGCCACGACGAGGGGGAGCAGCAGAAGAAGGGCGGCGCGCATCGGCATCGCGGCCAGTGTGCCAGCGCCGCCGGGCGGCCCAGCCCGTGGGCTGGCCGCCGCGTGGATCCGCAGAAGTCGCGAAGAATCGACGAAGCCGTGACAGACACGTGCATATGGGCGCGGTAGCGTTCCGAGTGGGAACTTCGCGCCCCCATTGGGGGAGCCCGCCGAGAGGCGGGCGCGGCCGCACTGGGGTGGGGGCCAGCGGGTCCTCCGCGGCCGTGACCGCAAGCCCCACACCGGCGCCGTCCACGGATCGAATGCGACGCGCGAGTATCCTTCGGGCGTGAGCCTGTTCGCGGTCGTCCTGCTGATCGCCGCCGCGACGCTCGTCGTCGCCGCGGAGTGGTCGCGCATCCAGCAGCGCGTCGGCGTCGACGCGCGCAAGAGCCGGGAGCGCGCGCGTCGCAAGCGCAGCTTCCGGGTCGTGCGTCCCGAGCCCGAATCGGATCCGGACGACTTCCAGCGCGCGGTCGAGCGCGACCTCGCTGCGCTGCCGACGACCGACGACCGCGACGCGCGGAACGGCAAGAACCGTTAGCGGACCCGGACGGTCGTCGTCAGCGTCGCCGTGTTCGGACGGATCTTCGGCACGTCCTCCATGTTCTTCGACTCCTGGTAGTCGGCGGCCTGGACGAGGAGCCGGTGCGTGCCGCGCGCCGCGACGATCGTGATCCTGCCGTTCCGGAACGTCGTGCGCGCGGCGCGGCCGTCGACGTTGACGATGATCGACGCAGGATCGACGCCCGCCCCGCCGTCGGTCGCCGCGACCACGATGCGGCCGCCGGAGGCGCTCACGACGCGGAGCGTCGGCGGCTTCGGGTCGTTCACCCAGTAGCGGAAGCTGAACGGACCCGCGTCGGCGGCCGAACGCGTGTCGAACACGATGTCGTACGCGCCCGGTGCGGGTAGAACCGCGCCCGAGATCAAGCGCGCCGTCCCGTACGACGACAGGTAGGGGTTGAGCACGAGCGGGAGAGCCGTATAGCCGGCGAGGTGGTTCTCGTCGCCGCCGAAGACGATGTGCGGCACGACGCGCCCGGACAGAACGGCCACGCCGAAGTTCGCGGCACCGCGGCCGATCGAGACGCGGTAGACGGACTCCGGACCCGGATACGTGCTCGTCAGCGGATAGCGGTAGACGCCGACGCGCGACGGCTTGCGGAGCGTCGTACCGCGGTAGACGCCGGGCCGCCGAAGCGCCGTCCGCGGTGATCCGGCGAGCCGCGGCTGGGTCACGCCGAGCCAGAACGGGACGCGCCGCACCTCCGCGCCGCGCGTGAGGACGACGAAGCCCGCGCCGTCGCCCTGCGTCGCACCCGCGACGGCGGTGACGGTGAGCTGGCCGGGCACGGTCGCAGTCGTCGGCGCAGTCACCGTCGCGGGCCCGTCCTGGACAACCGTCGACACCGTCCACTGGCCGGCTCCGCCGCCCGCGTCCGTGAGCGAGACCGTTCGTGTCGCCGACTGACCCGGCCGGAGGATCCCGAACGCAAGGCCGGTCGGCGCGGCGAACAGCAGGGGCGCGTCGGCCCGTGCGAGCGTCACGCGCCCGCCACCCTGGCGCGTCGCCAGAGCCTCGGCGCCCGACCCGGTGCGAACCGGGCTTCCGGTCTGGACGAGGGCCGACTTGATCTGCGCCGGCGTCCAGGACGGGTGGCGCTGCTTGAGCAGCCCGGCGGCACCCGCGACGTGCGGGGCGGCCATGCTCGTTCCCTGAAGGGTGCCCCAGACCTGCCTGCTGACCGGCAGCGACGACAGGATCTCGGTGCCGGGTGCCGTGACGTCCGGCTTCATGGTCAACGACACCGTCGTCGGGCCGCCCGCCGAGAAGCTCGCGATGCCGTCGCTCTTCGTCGACGCGGCGACGGTGATCGCCGCGGGCGCGTTCGCCGGAGACCCGACGGAGCCGAAGCCGAACTCGTCGAAGTCGTTCCCCGCGGCGACGACCGGCACGACGCCCGCGGCGGCCGCGCCGGCGAGCGCGCGCACGACGAGATCGCGCGACGGCTCGATCTCCGGCTCGCCGAGGGAGAGGTTGATGACGTTCATGCCGTCCTCGACGGCAGCCTCGATCGCCGCGGCGATCTCGGCCGAGTTGCCGTCGAGGCCGAAGCTCGGCGTCGGGATCGTCAGCGCCTTGTAGTTCCCGATCTGCGCGCGCGGCGCGACGCCGGAGAGGACGCGGCCGGGCGACGCCTGCACGCCGTTGTCGCCGGCGGCGATCCCGGCGACGTGCGTGGCGTGGAACGAGTTCTCGGGGTCGAACGGCCGCGCTGCGTCCTTCCACTTCGGGGTCGGCGGAACGAACGTGCGCTGGACGATCACCTTCGGCGTCGCGAACGCCGTCTGTCCCTTGGGGAAGCCGGCGGGATACGTGAATCCGGCCGGATTGAAGAACGGATGCGTCGCGTCGAGGCCGTCGTCGATGATCCCGATCTTGATCCCGTTGCCCGCCGTCTCCAGGCTCGCCCCCCAGAGCTTGTCCGCCCCGATGATCCGCGTGCTGCGGTCGAGCAGCGCGTGGTAGCGGACGTTCGGCCAGACGCGCGCGACGCCCGGGACGCGCTCGAGGCGCTCGACCGCGGACACGGGGACGACGACGGCGAAGCCGTTGAGCACCGTGCGGTAGCGCCACCGCACGCGCGCCCCCGGAATGGCTGTGACGACGTCCTGCTCGACTGCGGCCTGCGCCGCAGCCAGCTGCCGGCCGCGGGTGGCGGAGGCGAGGTGGCGGCCGCCGAAGGCGGAGAGCGATGGCGCCTTCAGCGTCACCACGACCTCGGTCGTCGCGTGCGTCGACCCGCCGAACGCGGCCCCGGAGAGACAAAGGACGGCGGCTGCCGTCCCGACGACGAGGACCCCGTTTCTCACAGTGCGGATGAGAGGACTTGAACCTCCACGCCCTTACGGGCACACGGACCTGAACCGTGCGCGTCTACCAATTCCGCCACATCCGCGCGAGCCAAAGTGTAGCCGGAGCCATTCGCATTTCGGCACGCGCGGGCCTGGCCGACGCGGATACGCTGGCGCCGTGCCGACCGAGCCCCTCCGCACGCTGCTCGAGCGCGAGTTCCCGGACGCGACCGAGCTCGAGGTCGTCGACCGGACGGGCGGAGGCGACCACTTCCAGGTCGTCGTCAGCGCGCCGTCGCTCGACGGGCTGACGCTCGTCGAGCAGCACCGGCGCGTGTACGACGCGCTGAGCGAGCCGCTCGGCGACGGCACCATCCACGAGCTTCGGATCAAGACGAGGGGGACGACATGAGCTACAGCGACACCATCCGCGACGTGATCGAGGAGTCGGACGTCGCAATCTTCATGAAGGGCACGCCGCAGTTCGTGATGTGCGGCAACTCGGATCGTGCGCTGCAGGCGCTCCGCCGCGCGGGGGCTCCGGTGACGGCGGTCGACGTGCTTCCCGACCCGCAGATCCGGCAGGAGCTGACCGCGATCTCGGGCTGGCCGACGATCCCGCAGGTGTTCGTCAAAGGGGAGCTCGTCGGCGGCGCCGACATCGTGGAGGAGCTGGAGCAGAGCGGCGAGCTCGAGCGGACGCTGCGCGAGCGGCTCGGCGACGACTTCGCCGCGGCGCGCGAGGAGCGCGCGGTCTCGCTCGTCTGATCCGGCGTTCCGCGCGCAGGTATAGGCGCCGAGATCGAGGCGCGCGCCGTTTCTCTACGAGGGTCTCGGATTACGCGATCGCGCTGACCGGTTACGTCGATCCGGCGACGCCGATCACGCAGACGGGCTTCGACTCCCACGTCCAGTGCTTCCTCGGCTGGCTCGACTGGCGACGCCCGCGAACCCGAATTCGGCGCGAGCCTCTATAGTCGGTCCGTGGCCGTCGCGTCCGAGACGCCGCGCTGGGATTCGCTGTTCGCCGCGCGAACGCGCGGCGAGGTCGGCGACGGGATCGCGGCGGTGCTCGCGTTCCTCGGGCTGCCGGACGTGATCTCGTTCGCCGGCGGCTTCCCCGACCCGCGAACGTTCCCGCGCGTCCGGGCGGCGGCGCTGCTCGCGGAGTTCGCGGCGGCGGGGGAGGCGACGGCGTTCCAGTACGCGCCCACGCGCGGCCTCGCCGGGACGCTCGACGCGCTCGCGGGCAGGCTCGAGACCGTGCAGGGCCGGCGCCCCGCGGAGGACGAGCTCGTCGTGACGAGCGGAGCGATCGAGGTGCTCGAGCTGATCGGCAAGTCGTTTCTCGAACGCGGCGACGTCGTCGTCGTCGAGGGACCGACATACCTCGGGGCGATCATGGCGTTCCGTAGCTTCGAGGCCGAGGTCGTCGCCGTCCCGATGGACGACGACGGACTCGACGTCGACGAGCTCGAACGGCGCCTCGCGGGCGGGCTGCGTCCGAAGCTCGTGTACACGATCCCGGACCACCAGAACCCGGCCGGTGTAAGCCTCTCGGTCGAGCGCCGCTCGCCGCTCGTCGAGCTCGCTCGCCGGTACGGCTTCCTCCTCGTCGAGGACGTCGCGTACCGCGAGCTGGGCTTCGGCGACGAGCCCGCGCCGTCGTTGTGGAGCCTCGCCCCCGACGTTGTGGTGCAGGCGGGTACGACCTCGAAGACGTTCTTCCCCGGCGTGCGGCTCGGGTGGGCGGTCGGGCCGCCGGAGATCTCGGCGCGGCTCGTGGCTGCGAAGCAGAACACCGACCAGTGCGCCGGTGCGCTCGGGCAGAGGCTGTTCGAGGAGTACGTCCGTCGCGGCTGGATCGACGAGCAGTTGGCGGCGTCGCGCGGGCTGTACCGGCGCAAGTGCGAGCTCATGCTCGGTGCGCTCGAGCGCTCGATGCCCGAGGGCGCGCGCTGGACGCGGCCGCGCGGCGGATTCTTCTCGTGGCTGACGCTGTCGGACGGCGCCGACACTGTCGCGCTCGCGAGGAGGGCCGCTGAGCAGCGGGTCGGGATCGTGCCGGGGACGCTGTTCTTCCCGGACGGCCGCGGCGCGACCGACGTGCGGCTCTCGTTCAGCCTGGTCGACGAGGCGCAGATCGACGAGGGGATCGAGCGCCTCGCGGCGCTCGTCGCAGCGCAGCTTTAGCGTGCGAGCGCCTCGAGGACGTCGTCCGCGTGCGTGGCGGGCTTGACGTTCTCCATCACCTTGCTGACCTTGCCGTCTGCGTCGACGACGAACGTCGTGCGCTTGACCCCGGTGTACGTGCGCCCGGCGTAGGTCTTCTCGCCCCAGGCGCCGTACTGCTCGGCCACTGTGTGATCGGCGTCAGCGAGGAGCGTGAACGGGAGGTCGTACTTCTCCCGGAACTTCACGTGCGAGCCCTCGTCGTCGGGCGACACGCCGAGCACGACCGCCCCGGCCCGTTCGAACTCGCCGTAGGCGTCACGGATCCCGCAGGCCTGAGCCGTGCAGCCCGGTGTGTCGTCCTTCGGGTAGAAGTAGAGGACGACGGGCTTCCCGCGGAGCGACGACAGCTTGACCGTCCCGCCCGAATCGGTGGGCAGCTCGAAGTCGGGCGCGACGTCTCCTTCGTGAACCACTTGCTCCTCCTCTCGGCGGCGGCGCTGTCGGCGTCGTCCGCGTCTCACGTTGGCGACCGCGACGGCGAGCGGTTCGTCTCACCGCCGAGCAACGCGAGCGTATCGCTGCCGCCTGTGCTCGGGATGGGCTCGAGCTCGTCGGTCCTGAGCACGTTCGTCCGTATCCGCACCGGAGCGGCCCTCAATAGGGAGCATGCGACGCGGCCTCGAAGCGAGTCGCTCAGGGCGACCCAGTCACGCGATCCGTGTCAACTCCATGATCCAGTTGGACTCGAAGCTGCTGCCGTCGTGGTCCCGCCTCGGAGGTCGCCTCGAACTGCAGCCATTTGGACCCGTGCTCGGCGAGCGGATCTTCGAGCTTGCGGCTCGCTATCCGCCACCTGCCGAACAGGAAATCGAAATCGTGGCGGCCGTCGAGCTCGGCGACCTCTGACGTTGCTGGATGCTGGCTCACGTGTCTCGTCCTTTTTGTCATCGGCAGTCAGTGGGCGCGCAGGAAGCTTTCGATCAGCGTGCAGGCCCGCGAGCTGGCCCCGACGAGCTGGACGCCGTGCTCGTGCCTGGCGTCCACCGAGCAGCGATCGCTCGCGATGTTCGTCCGAGGCGTCACCGGCTCCAGCCGCGGATGCCCGAGGTCACGGCTCTTGCTCGGCGGTGCCATCGCCATCCGACGCTCGGCGATAGGCAAGGGAGACGACGCCGCTGCCGAAGCTCTTCGACTCGACGAGCTCGAGCCGTTTCGTTCCGTCGATGGAGTCGAGGAGACGTCTTCCGTTTCCGAGGACGAGTGGGTGGACCATCAAGGAAAGCTCATCGAGGAGGTTCTGTGCAAGGAGGGATTGCACAAGGGTGATCGATCCGGAGACCAGGAGGTCGCCTCCGGACCGATCCTTCAGCTTCGGGATCTCGGTCGCCAGATCGCCGCCGACGATCGTGGAGTTCTCCCAATCGGTGGTACCGAGCGTGTTCGAGACGACGTACTTCCTCTTGCTGTTGATGAGTGCGGCCATCGGATTCTGCTCGGCCCGCTGATTCGGCCAGAACGC
>DATHAE010000115.1:0-16561 GCA_035296805.1 Gaiellaceae bacterium
AGGCGCGCACGGAGGCGGTCGCGTGGCGCGTGGACGAGGACCCGTTCCGGATCACCGTCGTCCGTGGCGGGAAGACCGTCGTGGAGCAGGACGGACGCGCTCGGCTGCGCTACCAGCTCGCTTCGTCGGGCGACCAGCACAGGCTGACGAAGGTGCTGTCGAAACGCGGCTCGACCTACACCGTCGCCACGGACGAGCGCGGACGCACGGCGACGGTGACGCTGACGAAGACCCCGACGGGCCTGAGGATCCAGACGGCGCTCCATCCGTCGAAAGACGTCCAGCAGATCTACGACGCCTTCCGCTCGAGCCGCGGCGAGCACTTCCTCGGCGGCGGCGAGGGCGGCGACCACGTCGACATGCGCGGCCAGATCGTCCAGGTCAAGGTGTCGTACGACTGCTCCTACGGGCCGGTCGCGTTCTTCCTCTCGACGCGCGGCTACGGCGTCTCGCTCGGCGGCGACAACGTCGCCGCGCTCGCCTTCGCGGGCTCGCGCGGCGGCTCAGGCTGCGTCTTCGGCGATACCCCCCCGTGCGCGTTCCCGGCACTGCCCGCGCGGACCGAGGTCTGCATGAAGGGCGCGGCGCTCGACGAGCGGATCTACCTCGGTGCGCCGCGCGACGTGCAGCGCGCGTACACGGCCGTCGTCGGGCGGCAGAAGGTGCCGCCGCCGTCGCAGCTCGCGCTTGTGAAGTGGCGCGACGCCGTCTCCGGCCCCGGCGAGATCCTCGACGACATCCGGCGGCTGCGCGCGGCGCGGATCCCCGTCGGCTGGGTGCTGCTCGACAACCCGTGGGAGCACTGTGTCGGCGAGCTCGTGTGGGACCGGGAGCGGATCCCCGACCCGAAGGGCCTGATCGACGCCGTCCACGCGCGGGGGGTCCGGTTCATGCTCTGGATCTCGCCCGACGTCTTCTGCCCGCCCTCCGGCTACCCGCCCGACGCGCTCTTTCACAACGAGGTCGCGGCGGAGATCGACCTGAGCCGGCCGGCTGTCGAAGCCGAGTACGAGCGGCGGCTGCGGCGCGTCTTCTCCCTCGGCGTCGACGGGGTGAAGGGCGACCGCGGCGACGAGGCCGACCTCGAGCCGAAGAGCCCTTCGCTCCACAACCGCTACCCGAGGCTGTTCGCGCGCTCGGTGGTGCGCGCGTTGGGCGCGACTCGCGGCGACGGGTTCTCGACGATGTTCCGGGCCGTGTCGACGGGCGAGCAGCAGACGATCCCCGGAATGTGGGCAGGCGACCAGCCCGGGGACTGGATCGGCCTCGCCCGCGCGATTCGCGCGGGGCAGACGGCCGGAGTCGCCGGCTTCTCCTCCTGGGGGTCCGATGTCGGCGGCTATGCGAGCGCCGGCCTCACCCCGGAGGTGTTCGCGCGCTGGGCGCAGCTCGGGGCCGTCTCGCCGATCATGGAGGTCGGCGGCGTCGGCCCGAACGCGACGCCGTGGGTGCTCGGCGCGCCGGCGATGGACGCGCTGCGGAAGGCCGCGACGCTGCACTACGAACTGTTCCCGTACCTGTACGGCCTGATCAGGCGCGGCGAACCAGTCATTCGGCCGCTCGGGCTCGAGTTCCCACGCGACGGGGCCGCGTGGGCAGCCGACCTCCAGTTCCTCGTCGGCGCCGACCTGCTCGCCGCGCCGGTGACGGGGCCGGGGACGACGCCGCGGATCTACCTCCCGCGCGGGCGCTGGACCGACCTGCACACCGGCCGGGAGACGGGCGGCGGCCGCGCGTTCAACCGGCCGACACCGCTCGACGAGCTGCCGCTCTACGTGCGGCGCGGGGCCGTGATCCCGTTCAACCTGCGCACGCGCGACTCCTGGTGGGGCGTCGACGAGCTCGAGCATCCAGGGCGCGCCGGCTGGCTCGCGACGAACGGCGCGCGGCTCGATCTGAGGCGCGAGCCGCGCGACGTCCAGCTGTTCGTCCCGGCGGCGCAGAAGCCGCGTCGCGTGACGCTCGGCGGCCGCTCCGTGCCCTTCCGCTTCGAGGCCGCGCAGCTCCGCGGAGTGGTCGTCCGCGTCCACGGACCGGAAGTCCGTGGCCGGATTGTGCTCTCGCGCACCTAACATTCACCCGTGGCCACCGTCCACGACCGTCCGCAGCTGGTCGAAGATGTCCGCGCCGCGCGCCCGTTCCTGCTCTCGCGGAGCCCGCTGCGGACGTTCGTGCGCCGCGCGCTGAGCGTCCTCGCGCTCGCGACGCTCGACATCGCCGGCCTCGTCCTCGGCCTCTACGTGGCGCTCGCGCTGCGCGCGCTCGTCTTCGACCCGAAGCCCGTTCTCTGGGGCCTGCTCTGGGACCACGAGACCGACTGGCTGCCGTTCCTCGTCCTCCTGCTCCTGCTGGTCTTCTCGCGCAACCGCCTGTACGGGCCGCGCGAGCTGCGGGAAGGCGCCGGACGCGTCGTGCCGTCGGTGTTCCTCGTCTCGGCGCTGTCGCTCGTCTTCGCGATCGGGACGGGTCAGGAGTTCACCACCTTCGGCCTCTACATCGTGGGAGCGGCGCTCGTCGCGGCGCTGATCAGCGGCTTCCGCTGGAGCTACGACGTCGTGACTGAGGTCCTGCTCCGATACCTCGGCGCGCGGCGGCGGGTGGTGCTCGTCGGCGACGACGCGCAGGTCGCGAGCCTGCGCGAGTCGCTCGGGTCGAGGCGCAGCGGGATCGACTACGACTTCGTGGGCGAGACGCCGCCGGGGCCGGAGCTGTATGAGCTGATCGCGCGCGACCCGGTGGACGAGATCGTCGTCGCCGACGCGGGGCTGGAGGAGGTGGAGCTGCTCGAGCTCGTCGATCGCGCGCACCGCCGCGGGGTGCGGGTGCGGGTCGCCCCGCGCACGACCGAGCTGCTCGTCGAGCGCGGCGAGTACGTGCCGGGGCAGGCGGTCCCGCTCTTCGAGCTGCGCCCGCCGATCCTCGCCGGCACGGACTGGGCTGTGAAGCGCACCTTCGACATCGTCGTCGCGTCGCTCATCGTCCTGATCGGACTTCCGATTTGGATCGTGCTCGCGCTTCTGATCAAGACGACCTCACGCGGGCCGGTTCTGTACGGCGACACCCGCATCGGCCTTGGCGAGCGCCCGTTCAGGATGCTCAAGTTCCGGACGATGGTCGAGGGCGCCGGCCGCCAGCAGGCGGAGCTCGAGCTGACGAACGAGGCGACGGGCGCGCTGTTCAAGATCCGCGAGGACCCGCGCGTGACGCCGATCGGTCGTGTGCTGCGGCGGTTCTCGCTCGACGAGCTCCCGAACGTCATCAACGTCCTCCGCGGCGAGATGTCGCTCGTCGGCCCGCGCCCGCTCCCGGTCCGCGACTACGAGCGATTGGAGCCGTGGCACCGTCGCCGCTACCACGTCCTCCCGGGCGTGACGGGACTGTGGCAGGTCGCCGGCCGCAGCGACCTTCCCTTCGACGACCTCGTGCGGCTCGACTTCTACTACATCGAGAACTGGTCGATCTGGCTCGACATCGCCATCCTCTTCAAGACGCTGCCCGCGGTGATCGCTACGCGCGGCGCCTACTGAGCGTGGGATGCCGTGGCGGAGGCGCCCTCAGTGCCGGCACCTCCGGGGGTTCATCAGGCGCTTGATGCCAAGCATCACGGGCTGCGTTCTGCGGCGATCCGGTAGATCAGGACGTCGTCGACCCCGAGTGGCGGGCCGAACGGCTCGAGGAGCGGCCAGAACCCGGCGGCGCTTCGGTCGACGACGACCGCCGTAACGTGTTTCGCGCTTGCGAACTCGCGCAGATCGGCGGCCGTGGCGGTCGGATCGTTGCTCGCGAACGCGTGGACGACCCGGAACTGCGCGAAGGGCGGCGGGATCTCGGGACGGATGTACCCGCCGGCCATGCGGAACGCGAACCCGCTCTCGGCCTGCCACAGCATCGAATGGCCGTTGCCGCCGTAGGGGAGCACGATCAGGTTGTCCGTCCGCGCGACGGTTCCCTCGTAGCCGCGGTCGGCGAAGAACGCGGGCCGGTCCGGCGTTGTCCGCCACGAGACGTTCGGATCCGGGACGACCGAAGCGATCGCGAGCGCCGCGAGGGCGATACGAAGCCAGACGGGCGTCCGGTCGTCTGCCAGCCAGCGTGCCACCAGGACCGCGGCGGCGAGGAGCGCGAACACGGACAGCCGCACCGGGAGGACGTTGTTGAGCCCCGGGAGGCCGTCGACGAGCGCCCAGGGAAGCGGGACGGTGCGGCGGCCCGACACGATGAGCGTGCCGCCCAATGCGGCGAGCGCGGCGATGCCGACCGCGGCGACCAGGAACCGCGTTGCAGCGGTGCGGTGCGATCGAAGCGTGTGCAGCGCGATGATCAGGAGCGTCGGGATGCCGATGTACGCGCCGCGCTCCGCGTCGTTGCCAGGGAAAGCGAACGCGTGGTCCCTCGCCCACGATCCGCTCACGGCGACGACCCTCGTCGGCACGAAGAAGTTGAGCAGGTCCGCGGTGTAGGTCGCGGGTGGGTTGATCGACCCGCGCTCGAAGTCACGCAGCGCGTAGACGAGGAGCGGGCTCGCGAGGACGGCTCCGACCGCGTACGCGCCTGCGAGCGGCGCCATGAGCCGCCGCAGGCGCGCGCGCCGGTCGCGTGCGGCGACCCAGGCGATCGCGAGGCCGACGACGAGCGCGATCGTCAGCGTGAGCGCAACCTCCGTCGACAACGAGAACTGGGCCGCGAGGAGCGCGCCGAGGAGCACCGCAAGGCGCCGCTCGCCGATGTCGCCGTCGAGGTAGCGGAGGACGAGGAGCGGCACCAGCGGCAGCAGGAAGACCGACGTCATGTGCATGTGGCCGAACTGCTGGCCGAGCATGTAGCTCGAGAATCCGAACAGGTAGCCGCCGACGAGCGCCGGCCACGTCCGCCCGGCGACGCGGTGGCAGAGCAGGAATGCCGTCCACGCGGCGAGTGCCGGCATCAGGATCGCGGCGACGTTGTAGGCGACGACGGGCCCGGCAGCGAGCGTGAGCGGGGCCAGCGCGAGCGCGAGGCCGGGGATGGAGGTCGTCCAGGCGAGGTCGACCCCGTCCGGCGCCCAGATCGCGTGCGTGACGATCGGGTTGTCGCCGTTCAGGATCGCGTGCGGCCACCACGCGAACGACCAGATGAAGATCTCGGGATCGGCGCCTTCGCCGACGTAGCTGCGGCCGGCGTGCGGCAGGAGCCGGATGCCGAAGTAGAGGAACGAGATCGCGGTGTAGGCCGCGAGAACCGCGGCGTTTCGGCGGCGGGCCATCGCGAGACGGTAACGACCCGCGGCAGCCCTAACCGTGCCGTAACGCGCCTCTGCCACACTGGACGCGATGCGCGCGCCGAAGCTGCTCATCGCCGCGTCCGCGGTCGACCTCGACTTTCGCTACGGCTGCACGCCGGCCTGGTGGCAGCTCTGGAAGGGGCTGTACGAGGAGGGCGCCGACCTCGTGGTCGCGCCGTACCGCGGGCGGCCGGTCGAGTCGCCGTGGTGGCGGACGGCGGCGAATCCGACCTACTTCGAGGGCGAGTCGTTCGCGCGGGCGCGCGACCTGCTCGCGCGCGCGAAGGGCGACGGCTCGCCGCGCCGCGCGGAGGAGAGTCCCGAGGACTCGCTCGGGGACCGCCTCACGCGCGAGGTGATCTGGCGCTGGGTGACGCCGCGCTGGCGGCGCCATCTCGAGGCGCTGATCGAGCGCGAGCGCCCCGACGCGGTGATCGTCTTCACCGTCCCGATGGCGCACTTCCGCGGCATCCCGACCGCGCTTCGCGAGCGCTTCGGGATCCCGGTCCTCTTCTACGACGGCGACGTGCCGATGAGCCTGCCCGAGTTCGGCGGGATGGACACCGGCTTCAACTGGTACCACGACGCCGATCCCGGCGAGTACGACCTCGTGGTCTCGAACTCCGACGGCGGGCTCGACCGGCTGCGCGAGCTCGGCGCGCGCCGCGCCGAGGCCGTCTTCTGGGGAGCGGACCCCGAATTCTTCGCGCCGCAGCCGGTCGAGAAGGAGATGGACGTGTTCTTCTACGGCTACGGCGACAAGTTTCGCCGTGAGTGGGTCGCGGCGATGGTCGGCGAGCCGTCGCGGCGGCTGCCGGACGCGGACTTCGCGCTCGGCGGCCGCGACTTCCGCGGCGACGTCGGCCGCGCGCGCGACATCGGCGACGTCCCGTTCAGCGCGTTCGCGCGCGCGATCTCGGCCGCCCGCGTCAACCTCTGCATCACGCGGCGGTCGCACGCGACGGTCTACGCGTCGTCGTCGTGCCGGCCGTTCGAGCTCGCCTCGGCGGGCGCCGCGATCGTCTCGAACCCGTACAACGGCATCGAGCGCTGGTTCGAGCCGGGCTCGGAGCTCCTCGTGGTCGAGGATGCCGACGAGGCGACCGCCGCGATCGTCGACCTGCTGGACGACCCGGCGCAGGCGGAGGCGATGGGCGCTCGCGCGCGCGAGCGCGTGCTCGACGAGCACACCTACAGGCACCGCGCGCGGCGCCTGCTCGAGCTCGTGGGCGGCGGCGTGGAGGCCCGTGTCGGCTGAGACGGGCGTGCGGCCGGTCGAGCACGATCCGCTCCTCGCGGGGCTCAGGCGGATCGCGATCGTCCCGGCCTTCAACGAAGAGCGCAACATCGGCCGCGTCCTCGACGAGCTGCGCGCGTTCGACGCCGAGCTCGAGGTGGTCGTCGTCTCCGACGGCTCGACCGACCGCACCGGCGAGGTCGCCGAGGCGCGCGGGGCGCACGTGATCCGGCTCCCGTTCAATCTCGGGATCGGCGGGGCCGTCCAGACCGGGTTCCGCTACGCGTACGAGAACGGGTACGACCTCGTCGTCCGCGTCGACGGCGACGCGCAGCACGACCCCGCGCAGCTCGATCGCGTGCTCGCGCCCGTGCTCGCCGGGGAGGCCGACATCGTCGTCGGCTCGCGCTTCGCCGGCGGCTCCGGCTACCGCTCGTCCGCCACGCGCCGGATCGGCATCCGCGTCCTCGCGTGGGTCGTCTCGGCGATCGCGCGCCAGAAGGTGACCGACCCGACGTCCGGCTTCCAGGCGCTCAACCGGCGCGCGATTGCGCTCTTCGCGGCGGACTACCCGCACGACTACCCGGAGGTCGAGGGGATGGTGATGACGATCAAGCACCGGCTGCGGCTGCGCGAGGTGGGCGTGACGATGCGCGTGCGGGAGCACGGGCGCTCATCGATCGGCGCCGCCGCGTCGGTGTACTACATGGCGAAGGTGCTGCTCGCGCTCTTCGTCGGCCTCTTCCGCCGCCGGATCGTGCCGCTGGACGAGAAGTGACTCCCTGGAAGGTGTCAATCGCGGCGACGCTCGCGTCGCTCGTGCTCGTGCTCGTCGTCTTCGAGCTGATCCGTTCGCGCCGGCTGCGTGAGCGCTACGCACTGCTGTGGCTCGTGACGGGGGCCGTGCTCGTCGTGCTCTCGGCGTGGCGCGGCGGCCTGAACACCATGGCAGGCTGGCTCGGCGTGCGCGGCTATCCGCCGGCGGTGCTCTTCGCGGTCGGGCTCTTGTTCGTGATCCTCGTCCTGCTCCACTACTCCACGGTGATCTCGCGGCTCACCGATCAGAACGTCGTCCTCGCCCAGCGGCTTGCGCTACTCGAGGCCAGGCTGCGCGAACGCGAATGAGCTCCGGCCGCCTCGCCCAGCCCGGGACGAGGTAGACGATGCACGCGGTCAGCAGCAGGTAGGCCGGCAGCCCCGGCACGATTCCGCGCAGGAGGGACACCGGGAAACCGCCCGGCCGCGCGTGCGCCATGGGCAGGACGACGCCGACGAGGAGCCACGCCCCGAGCAGCGATCCGACGAGCCGCGAGCGCCGGAACGCGCCGAAGAGGCCGGCGAGCGGGAGGTACTCGGCAAGGCGCACGCTCCAGCCGTACTCGCGGACCTGGAGCAGGTTCTGCGTCAGGTCGTGCCAGTGGAACGCGACGGGCGCAAATCCGAAGGTGACCGCGCCGACGACGACGCCGGCCGCGGCGCACGCGGCCGCGCCGGCGCGCTCGACGACGCTCGGTCCGAGCGCGAGCACGAGGGCCCCGAGGAGCAGGACGCTGACGGCGAGCCGAGAGCGGTCGTCGAGCCCGTAGAGCACCGACAGCACGCCGTCCCGGTAGTGCGGGCGGAAGTCGCTCCGCCAGAACGGGAGCGCCGCGGGCAGCGCGACCCAGACCGCGGCCGCGAGCGCTGCGAAGGCGACCCCGCCGATGCGGAGCGCCGCGACGACGGCGAGCGCGGTCGCCGCGCCCGTGAGCGCGAGCGAGAACGCGTCGACCCGCGTCAGCGCGGCGACGACGATCGATTGCGCAATTACGGCCGCAGCGACGACGCCCGCGGCCGCAGGGTCAGCGCGCGGCATCCACGGGCGCCTGCGCGCGGAACCAGGCGACCGTCCGCTCGAGCCCTTCGCGCAGCGGCGTGCGCGCCTCGAACCCGAACAGCTCCCGGGCGCGGGTCGCGTCGAGCGAGCGGCGCGGCTGGCCGTTGGGCATCGACGTGTCCCAGACGATCTCGCCCGTGAAGCCCGTCAGCTCGGCGACCAGCTCGGCGGTCTCGCGAATCGACGTCTCGACACCCGTCCCGAGGTTGACCGGGTCGCCGCCGTCGTAGCGCCCCGCCGCGAGCGCGAGCCCCTCCGCCGCGTCGTCGACGTAGAGGAACTCCCGCGTCGGCGAGCCGTCGCCCCACAGCACGACCTCGTCGGGCGACTCGCTCATCTTCCGGATCAGGTCCGGGATCACGTGCGCGTTCGTCGGGTGGAAGTTGTCGCGCGGCCCGTACAGGTTCGCCGGGAGGACGAAGATCGCATTCAGCCCGTACTGGTCGCGGTAGGCCTGCGCGCCGACGAGGACCGACTTCTTCGCCACGCCGTAGGGCGCGTTCGTCTCCTCGGGGTAGCCGTTCCAGAGGTCGTCCTCGCGGAACGGGACCGGCGTGAACTTCGGATAGGCGCAGACGGTGCCGGCGATCACGAGCTTGCGGACGCCGTGCAGCCGCGAGAGCTCCACCACGTGCGCGCCCATCATCAGGTTCGCGTACCAGTAGCGGCCGGGATTGGCGCGGTTGGCGCCGATCCCGCCCACCTCGGCGGCGAGGTGGAAGACGAGCTCGGGGTCGCCGTCGCGGAAGAGCCGCTCGGCGTCGTCGCGCCGCGTCAGGTCGTAGTCGCGCCGTCGCGCGGCGAAGACGTCGTGGCCCTCGTCCTCCAGCCGCTCGACGAGATGCGAGCCGAGGAAGCCTCCGCCGCCGGTGACGAGGACGCGCGTCAATGGGCCGCCGCCGACCGGGCCGCCGCCGACTCGGCCGCCGCCGGCACCGGGTTGAGCCAGTCGACGCGGCCGAGCCAGCGCGCGCGGTTCTCGGCGTACCAGCGGATCGTGCGCAGGACGCCGTCCCCCCACGAGACGAGCGGGCGCCAGCCGGTCTCCTCGTGGAGCTTGTCGTAGCCGACGCGCAGCGCCATCACGTCCGTCGCGCCAGGGCGCAGCCGGCTCTCGTCCGTGACGACGTGGCGGTCGTCGCCCCAGAAGCCGTGCTCGCGGCCGAGCCGCAGGATCAGGTCGCACCAGTCGCGCATCGAGATGTTCTCGCCCTGCCCGTACACGTAGACGTCGCCGGGGATGCCGTGCGCCGCGACCGTGAGATGCCCGCGCACACCGTCGGTGCAGAAGCAGAAGTCGCGCAGCGGCTCGAGCGCGCCCAGCTCGATCTCGGGCCGCGAGAGCGCCTGCGTGATGATCGTGCCGGTCACGTAGCGCGGGTTCTGGCGCGGGCCGTAGTTGTTGAACATCCGCGTGACGACGCCGGGAACGCCGTAGGCGTCGTGGTAGTTCATCGTCAGGAAGTCCGCCGCCACCTTGGCCGTGGCGTAGATCGACTTGGGGTTGATCGGCGAGCGCTCGTGCAGGATCAGGCCGCCCGCGTGATCGAAGTCGTGGTGGTGCGCGACCGATTCGCGCACGTTGCCGTATTCCTCCGAGGTGCCGGCCGTGTCGAACTTCTCCAGTTCGACGCCGTGGTCGACCACGGACTGGAGCAGGTTCAGCGTCCCGACGGTGTTCGCCATCACCGTTTCGTACGGGCGGTGCCACGACTCGCCGACGTGCGCCTGGGCGCCGAGGTGGAAGAGGTACGGCCGGTCGGCGGCGCGCGCGAGGTCGCGCATCAGGAAGTCGATCGACGTCTTGTCGGTGAGGTCGGCGAAGACGACGCGGACGTTCCCGCGGTGGTGGCCGATGTTGTTGAGCGCGCCCGACGAGGTCGCGCGGACGAAGGCGATCACGTTCGCGCCGATCCGGACGAGGGCGTCCGTCATGTGCGAGCCCATGAAGCCGTCGGCGCCCGTGACGACGCACGTGCGCCCGGCGTAGACGTCGCCGAACTCGGCCGCCAGCGCCTCGAGACCGGCCTCGGACCACGTGGTTGTATCGTCGCGCATCGGCATGGAGCGTACCGCCCGCCCCGGCAGGAGCGCCCTCTCGAGCGGCGCCCTGACGGCCCTCTCGACCGCCGTCATGACGGGGACCGCGGCGATCGGCGGAGCGATCCTCGCACGGGAGTTTGGGCACGGCGTCAAGACGGACGGCTTCTTCGCCGCCTACGGCCTCTACCTCGCCCTCGTCCTCGTCGCGCAGACGCTCAGAGTCGTCGTGCTCCCGCCGCTGACACGCGCTCGAGAGGAGGGCCGGCTGGCGGAGGAGGTGGGTGCGTGGGCGCTCGCGCTGGCGCTCGTGACCGCGCCGCTCGTCGCGATCGGCGTGCTCGCGCCCGGCCCCGTCGCCCGTGCGCTCGCCGGGGGAGCCGACGCGCGGCACGCGGCGGCCGACCTGATCCCGTGGCTCGCGGCGGGGGCCGCTTTCCAGATCTTCGCGGGACTGCTCGCGAGCGCGCTCGCGGCGCTCGACGACTACGTGGTCGCGGCGGCGGCGTTCGCGCTCGGCGGGATCGCCGGGCTCGCCGTCATCGTCGCCTTCCTCGACCACGGCGTGGTCGTCTTCGGCTGGGGCGCGCTCGTCAACGGCGTCGTCTGCGTGGCGCTGCCGCTCGTCGTCGCGACAACGCGCGGGGCGACGGGGCGGCCGCGCGTGGCGGGTGTCGGCCGAAGGTTGTGGTGGCTCGCGGTCGGCGTCGCGCTCCCCTTCGCGCTCCAGGGCATCTACGTGATCGCGAACCGGTTCGCGCTCGGGCTGAGCACCGGCGACGCGACGACGCTGTCGTACGCGTACCTCGTCGCAGCGGCGCTCGTCGCAGTCACGGCGAGCTCGATTGCGCTCATCTCGAGCGTGCCGCTGACGCGCGAGGGCCTCGCGCCGGAGCGCGCAGGGCGGCATATCGTGGCCGTCTCGTGGCTGAGCCTCGCGGGGATCGCGCTCGCGGCGGGCATCTTCGGTGTGGCGGGCGCGCCGGTCGCGGAGCGGGTGCTCGGGGACGCGTACGGCGGCGGGACCGGCGCGGAGCTTGGCCGGCTCGTCGTCTACCTCGCGCCGTGGATGGTGGCCTCCGTCGGCGTGTCGGTCGCGTTTCCGCTCCTCTTCGTGCGCGGGCGAACGTCATGGCTGCCGCTGCTCGCCCTCGCCGTGCTCGTGCTGCACGTGCTCGTGGAGTGGATCCTGCGCGCGGTGTTCGGCCTCGCGGGCGTCGCCCTCGGGATGGCCGTGACGACGGTCGTCGTGCTGGCGGCGCTGACAGCGGTGCTCGGCGCGGTCCGGCGCGTCGCGCGCGGGCTCGTCGTCGCGGCCGCCGTGTGCGGAGGCCTCGCCGCGCTCGTGTTCCTCGTCCCGCGCGCCGTCGTCGGCCCCGTCGCGGCGGCGGCGGTCGGCGCCGCCGCCTACACCGCCGTCCTCGTCGCCGCCGGTCCGCCGGGCCTGCGGGAGGCGTGGGCGTACGTGCGCCGGTTGCACTGACGTCCGCGCGCGCGTGAGCGTGTCGGGCAGCCCGTACAGCGAGCCGCCCGGCGGTCAGCATGCAGCGCGAACCTCGCCCTCGGTGCCGACCGCCTCGATCTCGAGCTCCCTTCCGAAGGCGTGGACGCGGCGGATCACGATGCGCCCGAGCTCGGATGGGACGTGCGGCGCCAGGCAGAGCTGACCGTCGCGCGCTTGCAGCCCGAGCACGGCCTGGAGGAGCAGGAAAGGTGCCCCCGTCGCCCAGGCCTGGGGGCTGCAGGCCGTCGGGTACGGCACCGGGAATCGGCTGATCCAGCGTTCGAAGCCGGCGAACGCTTCGGGGAGCCGGAACCCCGTGAACGCCGCGGCTTCCAGTTGCGCGAGCGCGATCCGGTTCGCCTCGTCGCGAAACCCGTAGCGCGCGAGCCCGAGCGCGACGATCGCGTTGTCGTGTGGCCAGATCGTTCCGACGTGGTACCCGATCGGGTTGTAGCCGCGGTCGTCGACCGACAGGGTGCGGATTCCCCAGCCCGAGAACATCCGGTCGGACATCAGCTGCGCGGCGACCAGCGGCGCACGCTCCTCCGGCACGATCCCCGACCACAGCAGATGCCCGATGTTCGACGTCAGCGAGTCGATCGGCGACTTGTCGCCGTCGAGCCCGACGACGTAGTACCCGCCGCGGTCGTCCGACCAGAAGTCGTCGTTGAAGCGACGGGCCAGCTCGGCCGCCTCCTGTTCGAGCCGCGTCGCGAGCCGCTCGTCGCCGACGACCCGCCGCGCCAGCTCGGCGACGCGCAGCTTCGCGTCATAGACGTAGCCCTGGATCTCGGCGCTAGCGATCGGGAGATAGGGGAGCCTGCCGTCGGCGAACTGAATCCCGTCCCACGAGTCCTTCCAGCATTGGTTGCCGAGGCCCTCCGACGATCGAGTCTGGTACTCGACATAGCCGTCCTCGTCGCGGTCGCCGTAGCCGTCGATCCAGCCGAGCGCGGCGAGGACGTTGTGCCACCGCGCGCCGACGAACGCGTCCTGGCACGTGAACCGCCAGTAGTCGGAGAGGAGGATGAGCCAGAGCGGAGTCGCGTCGGCGGTGCCGTAGTACGGACTGTGCGGCTTCTCGCCGAGGAGGGTCAACTCGCCGCTTCGGACCTCGTGCATGATCTTGCCGGGCTCCTCGTCGCGGAAGTCGTCGACCTGCGTGCCCTGCAGTGCGCCGAGCAGGTGGAGCGCGCCCCGGGCGAGACCGGGACCGACCCAGATCGTCTGCAGCGACGTGATCAGCGTGTCCCGCCCGAACAGCGTCATGAACCACGGGAGCCCGGCGGCCGGAAGGACGTAGCTCTCGCCCAGAAGCTGGCCGCTGATCCGGAGCGCGGCGAGGTCGACGACCGATTGCCGGAAGACGCTCTTCAGGAGCGCACTGTCCGAGTCCAGGCTCGGGATGCGCTCGAGCCAGCTCGTCAACGGCCCGTCGGTTGTCGCGTGCCGCTCGCCGAAGCCCGCGCCGCTCGGCTCGAACGTCGCGTTGTTCACCCGCACGGCGACCTTCACGAGAGCCAGGAGCAGCCGGCGCGGCTCGAGCTCGATCTTCCACACGAGGTCGCTTCCCTCGACGCGCGGCCACGCGGGCGAGAGAACCCGTTCGCTCACCTCCTCGCGGATCTCGCTCCGCTCGACGCGGATCGTCGTCTCCGCGAGGAACTGCGGGACCGCGTACCGGAAGCGGAGCGACCTCGTGCGCCGGTCGACCTCGGACCGGATGCGCGCGCTGCGATCCCGCACCGCGCCCCGCACCTCGAAGAGGTCGGCGAAGTCGGCGCCGCAGGTCAGCCGAAGCTCGAAGCCGATCGTGTCGGAGGTGGTGTTGAACGCGGTGATCTGCTCGAGCGCGCCGTCGCCCACGAGCCGGAGGCGGCGCACGGCGACGCTGTTCGCACGGAGACCGGGAAGACCGGGATTCGTGAGGAAGAACGCCGCCGAGCGGTAATCGACCGCGTCGGACTTCAGCAGCGAGAGCGGGTGGTCGTCGAGCCTCAGCTCCCACCGGTCGAGGAACCGTGTGTCCTCGTGCAGCAGGCCCCCGACCGACCCCGCCGAGACGTCGCCGAGCGCGTCCGAGAACATGAACGTCCTCCCATCGAGGACCGCGATCGCGTCGCTGCCGAGCTCTGTTGGGGGGTGCGACGCGTCGCCGTCCTCGGCCCCGGCCGGACGGGGCTCGGGATACGGGTCGAGGGGCGTCGGGCGACGCCCGGCTGCCGCCGGCGTTCCGGCGCTGGAGCCGTGTTTCACGCGCTTCCTCCTGACGTCGCCGGGCTGACCGTAGCACCGGGCGCAGGCCGCGATCACCTGGCGTCGGAGGCCGTTCTGGGCGACCTTGCCCCTCTGCTTCCGCGGAGTCGTTTCGGCACGGCCGGCGCGCGTCAACCACTAACCTGCCCGATCGTGCGCGAGCAGGTGAAGCAGGTCGTGCGGCGCCTCGGCCGCACCGGCCCGGGCAAGAACCTCGTCCACGCGTCGGTGCTCGACGACCCGGCGGCGATGCGCTTCGGGAGCGTCCGCGAGTGGCCCGAGTCCGTCCAGGGGTTCGAGGATCTCGCGTTCCTGTTCTCCAGCAACCAGCTGAACCACGGGATCGCATCTCTCCAGCTCGACGAGGCGGCGCTCCTCTACCGGCTCGCGCGCGACGCCGAGTCCGGCCCGTTCGCCGAGATCGGCCGCTTCAAGGGCGGGAGCACGATCGTCTTCGCCTCCGCGCTGCCGGACGGCGCGGAGCTGTGGTCGTACGACCTCCACGTCGCGCTGCGGCCGGACCTGCCCGGCGAGCAGCTCGACCGGGAGCTCCACGACGCGCTCGCGCGGTACGCGCTCGACCGCAAGGTCCACCTGCTGGTTGCGGACTCACGCACGGTCGACCCGCCGCCCGCGCCGCTCGAGCTGCTCTTCGTCGACGGCGACCACACCTACGAGGGCGCGCGAGCCGACTACGAGCGCTGGCGCGAGTTCGTCCGCCCCGGCGGGCATCTGCTGTTCCACGACGCCGTCGACACCGGCCGCTACGGCAACGTCTATCCCGGTGTCGTCCGCCTCGTGCGGGAGATCGAGTTGAACGACCGCGACTTCGGCCGCGTCGGCGGCGCCGGCTCGATCGCCCACTTCGTGCGGCGCGGCTGAGGCGCCTCGCGCGGTGCCCGCGGAGGATCCTCTCCGATATCGCCGCGGCGGTCAATACTCCGGGCGAACGGCGGAAGGCGCCGCCGCGAACACCTTGACGGTCACAACGGTAGTCCTCAACTGGAACGGCGGCGACGACACGCTCCGCGCGCTCGAGTCGCTGCGCGGGCTCGACGTCATCTGCGTCGACAACGGCTCGACAGACAGGTCGGCGGAGGAGGTCGAGCGGCGGTTTCCGGAGGTGGAGCTGATCCGCACCGGCGCCAACCTCGGCTTCGCGGGCGGAAACAACGTCGGCATCCGGCGGGCGCTGGAGCGCGGCGCGTCCTGGGTGCTGCTGCTGAACAACGACGCGGTCGCGGAGCCGGGGCTCGCGGAGGCGCTGGAGCGCGCGGCGGCCGCGCGGCCCGACGCGGGGCTGCTCGCCTGCAAGGTGCTCCTCGCCGACGGCGAGACGGTCGAGTACGCCGGCGCGTCGTTCAACGCTCTGCTCGGCTACTCGGGGCGTCGCGCCGGCTGGGGCGAGCGCGACCGCTTTCACGACGCGCTCGAGGTCGACCGCGCCGACGGCGCGGCGATGGCCGTCTCGCGCGCCGCCGTCGAGCTCGCGGGACTGCTCGACGAGGAGCTGTTCGCGTACGTCGAGGACGTCGAGTGGTCGCTCCGCATCCGCCGGGCCGGCTTCGCGATCGTCTTCGTCCCCGACGCGAAGGTGCGGCACAAGGGCTCCGCCTCCACGGGCGGCGCCGCGTCCACGGCGAACCTCTACTACGACACGCGCAACACGATCGCCGTCGTCGAGCGCCACCGGCCGCTGCCGCGCGGGCTGCGCGCGCTGCGACGCGGAGTCGTGGTCGGAGCGCACCTCGCGCAGGCGGTCCGCCACCCTGCGCGCCGCGCGGCAGCGCAGGCCGTCCTCACCGGCTGGCGCGACGCGCGCCGCGGGCGGTTGGGCCGTCGCTAGCTGCCGAGCACGGCGCGCTCATACGCGCCGGTGTCGTAGAAGCTGCGGACGCGGATCGCCTCGTTCCCGCGGAACGTCCAGATCCTCACGACCTCGCTCTCGAACGCGGACCCCGTCGCGCGTGCCCGTCCGCCCGCGAGCACGATCTCGATCACCGTGTCGCCGTCGGCGAAGAACTCGACCGCCTCGAACCGGTCGTACTCGAGGTGCTCGTCGAGCGTCTGCATCCACTGCGTGACGCCGTCGGGCCCTCGGAAGACGCCCGCCCACGGGAGAAACTCAGGCGAGCCGGCGACGAGCCACTCGACCTCCGGCGCGAGCAGGTCGAACAGCGAGGTGCGTTCGAGCAGTCCGCTTTCGCGCGCGTGCAGGCCCTCGACCAGTCGGAGCTGTTCCTCGTGCGACACCGGGCGACCCTACTGCAGAAGCTCGGCGTAGACCGCGTCGTGAGCCCGCGCCGAGCTATCCCACGTGAACGCCCGGGCGCGGATGAGCCCCTTCGCCGACCAGTCCTCCGGTGCCGCGAGCACGTCGAGCACCGC
>DATHAE010000116.1:0-12214 GCA_035296805.1 Gaiellaceae bacterium
GGGTTCATCCGTCGCGGAAGCGGTAGCCGACACCGCGCACGGTCAGGATGTACTCGGGAGACCGGGGCTCGGCCTCGAGCTTCTCGCGCAGGTGCCGGACGTGGACGTCGATCGTACGCGGGTCGCGGTAGTCCGCGCTCCGCCAGAGGGCCTCGAGCAGCATCCGGCGGCTGAAGACGCGGCCCGGCTGCGACGCGAGCGTCCGCAGCAGCTCGAACTCGACGTACGTGAGCTGAACGGGCTCCCCGCGCACCTCGACGAGCCGCCGTGGCACGTCGATCACGAGCCCGGCAGTCTCGATCCGCTCGTCGGCGGCCGCCGGCGGGGTGGCCTTCGCCCGGCGAAGGAGCGCCCGCACGCGCGAGCGGAACTCGCGGATCGAAAACGGCTTCGTGATGTAGTCGTCGGCGCCGAGTTCGAGCCCGATCACCTTGTCGAGCTCGTCGTCGCGAGCCGTCAGCATGATGATCGGCACCGAGCTGGTCGCCCGGAGCCGCTTGCACACCTCGAGACCGTCGAGCTTGGGCAGCATGATGTCCAAGACGACGAGATCCGGCGCCTGTTCGTCGAACCGCTCGAGCGCCTCTTCGCCGTCGGCCGCCTGGATGACCGTGAACCCGTCGCGCTCGAGCGGGAACGTCAGCACCTTGCGGATGGATTCCTCGTCGTCGACGAGCAGGATGGTCGAGGACTCGGGCATCGTGTCGGCGCGTGCCGCGGACCCTCACGCTTCCCGGCAGCGGCCCCGATTCCTACTATAGCCACGCGGTTTCGAGCGCACGCGAGCGCCGCCGCAGCCGCAGCCATGTCCTCGACGGTCCCCAACCAACGCGTCCCCGGCTCGCGGCGCGGCGCGCGGAGACACCGTCGCGGGTCGGTCGAGCGGCCCGTCAACGGCCGGCTCTACCGCAGCGCCTTCCTGCTCGTCACGCTCCCGTTGCTGCTCGCGGCGCTGACGGTGGTGCGGCCGGCGCCGCTGCAGCGGCCGATCCTGCCGCCCGCGTTCGACGCGACGACCGCGCAGGAGCTCGCGGCGCAACTTGCGACGCGGCACCCGCTCCGCGCACCGGGGACGCCCGGCGCGGCTCGCGCAGCTGCGTGGTTCCGCGAGCAGCTGAGCACGTACCGGCTGCCGACGGACGTGGACACCTGGAGCGAGAACGTCCCGGGCCTCGGCCGCGTCCGACTGCGGAACATCTCGGCGACCGTCACCGGCCAGTCGACCGACACGATCCTCGTGGTCGCTCATCGAGACGACATCGGCATCGGCCCCGGCGCGAACGACAATGCGAGCGGCACGGCCGCGCTGATCGAGCTCGCGCGCGCCTATGCGCGGCCGTCGACGCCGGCCGTCGCACCGGTCCGGTCGGCGCACACCCTCATGTTCCTCTCGACGGACGGCGGCGCCTTCGGCGGGCTCGGCGCACTGCGGTTTGCGAAGGACGAGGCGCCGCGCGGGCGGGTCGTCGCGGTCGTCAACCTGGACGCGCTCGCCGGGGCCGGCCCGCCGCGGCTCGAGATCGCGGGCGATCTTCCGCGCTCACCGACGCCCGTCCTCGTCGAGACCGCTGCGCGCTGGACGCTCGAGCAGACCGGAACGCGGCCGGCGCATGCCGGCTTCCTGGGCCAGCTGATCGACCTCGCATTCCCGTTCACGCTCTACGAACAGGGCCCGTTCGTCGCCCGGGGGATCCCCGCGGTCACCCTGACGACGGGCAGCGCCCGGCCGCCGGCCGCCTTCGACGACACTGCCGAACGGCTCGAGCAGGCGAAGCTGGGCGAGGTCGGACGCGCTGCGCAGCAGCTCGTCGTCTCGCTCGACCAGGGACTCGAGCTCGCCCGCGGAACGACGAGCTACGTCTGGGTCGGCGACCGCCTGATTCGCGGCTGGGCGATCCAGCTCGTCCTGATCGCGCTACTCGCCCCGTTCCTTGTCGGAGCCGTCGACCTCTACGCGCACTGCCGACGCAGGCGGATCTCGCTCGCACCGGCAGCGCGCGCGCTACGCAGCAGGCTCGCGGTCTGGCTCTTCGCGGGCGTCGTCTTCGCCGCGCTCGGGGCCGCAGGCGCGTGGCCGAGCGGCGTGCCGCGGCCGCCGAACCCGGCGACGGCGGTCGCGGGCGACTGGCCCGTGCTCGCCCTCTGCGCGCTCGCCGGGCTCGCGTGCCTGGCATGGCTCCTGGCGCGGCCCCGGCTCGTCCCCCGGCGCGACGTGACGGCGGAGGAGCACCTCGCGGGCCAGACGGCGGCGCTGCTCGCGCTCGCCGTCGCCTCGCTCCTCATCGTCGCGACGAACCCATTCGGGCTCGTGTTCGCGCTCCCGGCGCTGCACGTCTGGCTGTGGCTCCCGCAGCTCCAGACGGCGCGCTGGCCCGTGCGGATGGCCGCGTTCGTCGCAGGGCTCTCGGGCCCGCTGCTCGTCGTCGCGTCGCTCGGGATCCGCTTCGGCCTCGGCTTCGACGCCCCCTGGTACCTGCTCGAGCTGATCGCGCTCGGGTACGTCGGCCTGCAGCCGGTCGCGATCGCGCTCGCAGGCGCGGCCGCTGCAGCACAACTCGCCGCAGTGGCCGCCGGACGATACGGGCCGTACCCCGACGCCCGCGAGCGGCCCCGCGGGCCGCTCCGAGCTGCGGTTCGGCGGCTGGTGCTCGCGCGGCGCTCCCGCCGGCGGCGGGCGGACGAGACCCGCGTGCGAGCCGTCGGCGGTTGATCAGAGGGCGAGGCAGTCGACCGTCGCGCCCTCGGGCAGGTCGCCGTCGCCCCGGGGCACGAGGACGAGGCAGTCGGCCTCCGCCGCGCGGACGATCATGTGCGACTCCTGGCCGACCACCGGGTCGACCACGACCGCGCCGTCCTGCACACGCGACCGTCCGCGCACAAGCGCGTCGCGGGCGACGCTCCGGCGCACCGAGCGACCGAGCCTCGCGGGGCGGAACGGCGGCCGCGGATCGCTCGCTCCCTGGAGGGCGAGGAGCGCCGGGCGGACGAAGAGCTCGAAGCCGACGAGCGACGAGACCGGGTTCCCCGGGAGCCCGAAGATCAGCGTCCGGCCGCCGACGGCGAACGCGACCGGCTTCCCCGGCCGCACGGCGACGCGCCAGAAGACCTCCTCGGCCCCGAGGTCGACGAGCGCGCTCCTTACGAGGTCGTGCGGCCCCACCGACACGCCGCCCGAGGTCACGAGGACGTCGCCCGCGAGCCCGCGCTCGAGCGCGTCGCGGGTCGCCGCCTCGTCGTCCTCGACGCCGGCGAGTCGCTCGACGACGGCGCCGGCACGCGCGAGCTGGGCGGCGAGGGTGAACGTGTTCGACTCGTAGATCTCGCCGGGTCCGAGCGCGGCGCCGGGCGGGCGGAGCTCGGTGCCCGTCGCCAGCACCGCCGCGCGCGGGCGGCGGGCACACGCAACCGTCGCGAGCCCGGCCGCCGCGACCGCACCGACCTGCGCCGGGCCCAGGCGCGTACCGGCGCCGAGGACTGTCTCGCCCGCCTCGACATCGCCTCCGCGACGCCTTATGTTGTCTTTCTTGCTAACGTCAGCGGCGATTCTGATCCGGTCGCCGACCTCCTCGACGTTCTCGACCGGCACGACCGCGTCCGCGCCCTCCGGGACGACGCCGCCGGTCGCGATCGCGATCGCCTCGCCCGCGCGCAGCGCGCGATCCACCGGCCGGCCGGCCGCCACGCGGGCGACCACGGACAGCTCACCCGGCGCGTCCTCCGCGCGGACCGCGAACCCGTCCATCGCCGAGCTCGGGAAGGGCGGCAGGTCGACCGCCGCCCGCGCGGGCTCGGCGAGAATGCGCCCTGCGGCGTCGCCAACGGCGACGTCTTCCGCCTCGAGCGGCACGACACGCCCGAGCACCGCGGCGAGCGCATCCTCGATCGAAAGCAGGTCGGACACGGCGGACCACCATACTTTCCGCCGTGTCGGAGACCGTGATCGCAGGGCGGTACCGCCTGCTCGAGCCACTCGGCAAGGGCGCGATGAGCGTCGTCTGGCTGGCGGAGGACGCCGAGCTCGGGCGCCGCGTCGCCGTCAAGATCCTCGGGCTCGACGCCGCGCGCGACCGCTTCGAGCGCGAGGCGCGCGCGGCCGCGTCGCTCTCGCACCCGCACATCTGCCGGCTCTACGACTACGGCACGGAACGCGGCAGGCCCTACATGGTGCTCGAGTACCTCGACGGCGGGTCGCTCGAGGACCGCCTGCGCGCACAGGAACTCGACCCGTTGCCGGACGGTGAGACGCTCCGCGTCGCCGGCGAGGTGGCGGCCGGCCTGGCGCACGCGCACGAGCGCGGGCTCGTGCACCGCGACCTCAAGCCGGCGAACGTGCTCTTCGACGCCGAGGGCCGGGCGAAGATCGCCGACTTCGGGATCGCGCGCGTCGGCGGCGGCGGGACGCTGACGGAGGCCGGAACCGTCCTCGGCACCGCGTCGTACATCTCGCCTGAGCAGGCCGCGGGGAGGCCGGCGTCACCCGCCAGCGACGTCTACTCGTTCGGCGTCGTGCTCTTCCGGATGCTGACGGGACAGCTCCCGTTCACGTCCAGGAACGCGATGGAGCTCGTGCGGATGCACCGCGACGACCCACCGCCGTACGTCGTCGATCTCCGCGTCGACGCGCCCCCACGGCTGGCGCGGATCGCGGATGCGGCACTGGCGAAGGACGCCGTGTCGCGGCCGCGCGACGGCGGCGCGCTCGTCGCCGAGCTCCGCGACGCGACGGACGATGCGACGGCGGTGCTCGCCCGGCGCGCCGAACCGGCGACGGCCGCGACGCACGTGCTCAAGCCTCCGCCGCGTGTCGCGCGCAGTCGGCGCGCGTCGGTCCCGCTCGCCGTTGCGGCTGTCCTCCTGCTCGTCGCGGCAGGTGCCGCGCTCGCGTTCGTCGCGACGAGCGGAGACGACACGCCGGCGCTGACGACGGCCCCGCTCACACTGCCGCCGGTCCCCGCGGTCGCGACGACCGCGCCCGGGCCGACGGAGGCGCAGGAGACCGAGGCGGCGACGACGGTGGAGACGACGGTGGCCACGACGACCGCGCCCGAGGCCGAGCCTGCACGGACCGCGACCGCTCCCGTGACTCCGCCGCTCGTCACGCCGGCTCCCGCGACGACGGTCCCTCCTGCCCCGACGACCGCCTCTCCCACGACCGTGGAGGCGACGACGACGACGGCGACCGAGACGCTGCCGACGACCACGGAGGTCACGATCGACACATCGCTCTCAGGCGGCGTCGGCTGAAGGCGCTCTGGTTCGGGACGTACGACCGCGCCCACCCGCGCAACGCGCAGGCGATGTCGGCGCAGCGGCGGGCCGGCGTCGAGGTCACGGAGCGTCACGTCGACCTCTGGCGCGGGCGCGAGCGGCTCGGGCCGCTCGCGGCGCTGCGCGTGGCAGCGGCCGAGGTGAAGCTGATGATCCCCCGGCGCCGCACCTTCGACGCGATCGTCGTCGGCTACCCCGGCCACTTCGACGTGCCGCAGGCGCGCAGCTTCGCCGGCCGGGGGAAACCGGTCGTGTTCCTGCCCCGGATCGCGCTCGCGCACGAGCTGATCGAGCGGCGAGGGCGCTTCCGGCGGCGGACGCTCGCCGCCCGCGTCCTCGAGGCGACGGACGCGCGGGCGCTCAAGATCGCGAACGCGGTCGTCGCCGACAGCGACGCGACGGCTGCCTATCTCGCGGAGCTGGGGAAGCTGCCGCGCGAGCGCGTCGCGACCATCTTCGCCGGTGCCGAGGAACGCGTCTTCTGCGAGCGGTGGAGCCCTGTCTACCCGTTCGGCGCGCTCCACGTCTCCGGCCCCGGGATGAACCTGGAGGTCCTGCTGGAGACAGCGCGGCGCGTGCCGGACCTGCCGGTGCGGGTCGTGGCGCCCGCGCGTGCCGATCCTCCGCCCAACGTCGAGTGGCTTGCGACGCCCTACGAGGAGCTTGGGCTCGCATACGCGCACGCCGGAGTTGCGATCGCGTCGCTCGAGGCGTCGCGGGAGATTCCGCAGGCCGCGTTCCATGCTCTCGCGACCGGGACGCCGCTCGTGACCGCGGACACGGCGGCGGCGCGCGAGCTCCTCGACGACGAGACCGCCGTTCTCGTACCGCCGGCCGACGCGGATGCCGCCGCCGAGGCGCTCGTGCGCGTCTCGAGCGACGAGGAGTTGCGCCTGCGCCTTTCTGCGGCCGGGCGCAGGCTGTACGAGGAGCGCGCGAGCGAGCACGTCCTCGGCGCGCGTTGGCGCACGCTCCTCGAGCGTCAGGTCGGGATCGTCTGAGGGAGGAGGTACGCGCACAGCCCGAGGGCGAGCAGCTGCGCGGGGCGATCGTCGTCCCCGGCCGCCAGCGGCGCCGTCCACACGACGTACCAGACCGTGAGGTAGGGAAGCGCGAGCAGGAGCAGGCCGAGCGCGAGGCCGAGCCGCGCCCGGCCGCGCGCGGCCTCTCGGAGGAGCCATGCGTACGCGACCACGAACGGGACGAGGAGAGCCCCCGACGGAAGCCCGAGCCGGTGCGGCAGCGCGTAGCTCGTCTCGCGTGTTGCGTTCCGCGCGAGCGGCGCGGCGACGTCGAGCCAGGCGAAGCCGTACGCCACCGTCGCCAGGGCGAGGACGCCGACCGCGGTGACCGCGAAGCCGAGGTGGTCGACTCGACGACCGGTCGCGCGGGCCTCGAGCGCGCGCAGGGGCAGCAGGAGGAGCGGCACCCACTTCACGAGGGCGGCCAACGCCCAGGCGGCGCCGGCGAGACGGGGTCGCGCCGCCGCGAGCGCGAGCGCGGCCACGACGAGCGCCATCATCAGCGCGTCGTTGTGGCCGCCGCCGGAGAAGTGCGCCGCCAGCACCGGGTTCCAGCCGACGAACGCGGCTGCGTAGGCACCTCGGCTCGAGCGGCGCGCTGTCAGGAGCGCGGCGAGCAGGACGGCGGCGGCTCCGGCGACCTTGTACGTCCACGCAGCGACGTCGGGCGAGTCGACGGCCGCCACCGGCTCCGACGCGAGCGAGAACGCCGGGCCGTAGACCGACGTCTTGTCGCGCCACGCCTCCCCGGCGTACCGTCCTGCCTCGCCCGCCTCCGCCGGCGTGTCGCGGTACGGGTTGTCGACCTTCGCGTACGCCCAGTACGACCACGCGTCGGTCGAGAGCAGGAGCGGCGCCGCGAGCGGCGCGAGTTGGATCGCGCACGCAACCGCGAGCACCGGCCGCAGCCTTCCGCCGCCCCGGAGCAGCCACAGCGCGGCGAGGTAGGCGGCGAAGCCGACGGCGAGTGCGACGAGAAAGACGCGACCCCAGGCGGGATCGCCGTGCGGGGCGCCGCCGGCCACGGCGGCGACGGGCGAATCTTCGATCCAGCCGCACGCGACGCACACGCCGACCGCCGCGGCGACGAGGGCGCCGGCCGCGAGCGCGCGCCTAGTTCCCGTCGTCGTCCGTGGTCGAGTACGTGGACGTGGACGTGGGGTCGTACGTGTACGAGAAGTGCCCGTAGTCGTGCTGCTGGAACCCCCCGTAGACCGGGTAGCGGTCCGGCGCGCCGAAGTCGCGGGCGCCGCGGCCGGACTCGGCCACCCGCATGTACTCGTGCCAGATCGGGACCGGGAACGTGGCGCCGGCGACGGGGACCCCGTGCACGTTCTGCATCTCGTAGATGCCTGTCTGGCCGCGGAGGTAGCCCATCCAGACGGTCGTCGACAGGTCGCGCGTGTAGCCGCAGAACCACGCGTTGCCGTGGTTCTCGGTCGTGCCCGTCTTGCCGGCGTTCGGGTGGATCCCGTCGCCGGAGCCCGAGCCGGTGCCGTACTGCGCGTTCTGCTTCAGGACGTCGTTCACCTTCCACGCGACGGCTTCGGAGATCGCCCGCTTCGTCTGCGGCTTCCCCCAGCCCGCGTCCTTGTCCACCTTGCCGCCGGGGAGGACGACCTTCGTGATCGCCGTCGGCTTCGCGTAGATGCCGCCGGCCGCGAAGGTCGCATACGCCGCCGCCAGGTCGAGCGGCGACACCGAGAGCGACCCGAGCCCGATCGAGGGCACGGGCCCCTGCGTCAGACGGACTCCCAGTCGCTTCGCGAAGTTCCAGACGTACCGCGGGCCGACGTCGAGGGTCAGCTGTGCGTAGACGGTGTTGTCGGAGCGAAGGGTCGCCTGCGTGACGGAAGTCGACCCTGCGTAGTCGTGGCCGTAGGTCTCCACGTGCCAGCACTTCCCGCTCGCGCAGTCGGGCTTGCACCACTCGCTGTCGGTGCACGTGTACGGCGACGACGTGTAGTACGTGCCGTCGGGATCCATCCCTCGCTCGATCGCCGCAGCGAGGACGAACGTCTTGAACGTCGATCCGGGCTGGCGCGCCGACTGCGCGGCGAGGTTGATCTGGTTCTCGCGCCCGCGCACCAGGTTCTTGTCATTCGGAGGCACGACGGCGGTCATCGCCCGGATTGCGCCGGTGCCGGGCTCGATCGAGACGAGCGCCGCGGCGGGGTCGCTGTTGTAGGGAAGGACGTCGCGGATCGCCTTCGCGGCGGCGCGCTGGTAGCGCGGGATGATCGTGGTAGTGACGCGAAGCCCTCCGGAGCGGACCGTGTTCCCGCCGTACTCGCGCTGCAGCTCCTCGCGGACGTACGAGAAGAAGTACGGCTCCTTGATCCGCGTGTAGATCCGGCCGGGGCGGAGCCCGAGCGACTTCGCCTGCATCCCCTGCTCGAACTGCGTGCGCGTGATCGTGCCCGTGGAGACCATCGCGCGCAGCACCTCCTTGCGGCGAGCGAGCGCGGCCTGCGGGCGGTGGAACGGGTCGTACACCGACGGCGCCTGCGGCAGGCCGGCGAGAAGCGCCGCCTGGAGCAGCGTCAGCTTGCGTGCGCTCTTCGAGAAGTACGTCTGCGCCGCAGCCTCGACGCCGTACGCGTGGTTGCCGTAGTAGACGGCGTTCAGGTACTCGGTCAGGATCCGCGGCTTCGACCAGCGGCGGCTGAGCTTGATCGCGAGGCACGCCTCCTTGACCTTCCGCTCGATCGTGCGCTCGTTGCCGATGTAGAGCTGACGGACGAGCTGCTGCGTGATCGTCGAGCCGCCCTCGACGGCGCGGCCTGCCTGCACGTCGCGCCAGAGCGCGCGCGCGATGCCCTCGTAGTCGACGCCCCCGTGCTCGTAGAAGCGGCGATCCTCGATCGCGACCGTTCCGAGCGGCACCCACTTGCTCATCCGCCAGAGCGCGATCGGCTGCCGGTTCCGCTCCGCCGGGATCGAGCCGAGCAATGTCCCGTCGGCGGCGAACACGAACGAGTTCTGACCGATCTCGACCGGGCGCAGCGAGTTGAGGTCGCAGCTCTGAAGGACGGCAGCGCCGCCGCCGACGCTCGTGGTCACGAGCGCGACCACGACCGCGATCAGCGCGAGCGCGAACAGGAGCCCGGCGCGACGCCGGCGGCGGACGCGATCGGTCCGCTTCTTGCGCCGGTTCCGGTGGCTGAGCAGGAAGTCGAGGTCGTCCCTGCGCTCCCTCGGGCTCACGACACGGCTCCTGCCGCGCGCAGGCGGCCGTGAACCTCGAGGCGGAGGTCGCTCGCGGCGCGCTCTGCGACCCGATCGTCCGCGATCGTCCTGCGGACGGTGATCGTCACGTCGTCTGCTCCTAGGTCCGTCACGTACACGTCGTCCGACTCCCGCGCCAGCGCCGCCACGACGGCGGGCAGGTCGGCCGCGACCGGAACCCGGACCGTTACCTCGGCGAGCGTCCCGGGGCTGCGAATGGTTGAGTTGCGGATGGTATCCGAGGCGAGCTTTTCGTTCGGGACGACGTAGCGGTCGTTGTCGCGAGTCCGGATCCACGTGTACGTGAGCCCGATCTCCTCGACGACGCCGCTCGCACCTTGCACCTCGACCTCGTCGCCGAGGCGGAGGGGCTGGGTGAAGGCGATCAGGAGGCCGGCGACGAAGTTGCCGATCGTGCGCTGGCTCGCGAAGCCGAGGACGAGCCCGACGACGGCCGACGACGCGAGAATGCCGCCGGCGACCGTCTGCACCTGCGGGATGACGAGCAGCGCCGAGAACACGCCGACGAACACGATCGTGATCCAGATCGACCGGCGCAGGACGCGGTAGCGCGTCGCCGTCTCAGGCGCCAGGTTGCGGCGCGCGATCCGGCGATCCACGACCCGCGCGACGACACCCGCCACGCCGATCATCACCGCCGCAATGGCGAGACGCTGCCAGAACTCGCTCATTCCACTGCTCTTTCGCCCCAGTCGACCGGTTTCCGCCCCGCGTACCCCTCCTCGAGGCCGTGCCAGAACGCAACGCGCTCCTCGCCGACGTGCCAGCAGAGGAGAACGTCTTCGCCGTGACGGCGCGCCGGGAAGTCGACGAGCCCGAGGTCGACGTCCTTGACGACGATCCCGAGCGCCTCGAGCGCCGCGACACAGGCCTCGAGCTCCTCGAGAAGCGCATCGAAGTCCTCGCGCCGTGCGTCGTTGACGGCGAAGCCGCTCCCGTTGCCGGCGATCGTCTGCACCAACTCGCGCCGGTCGCGCTCCAGCTCACGCAACCGCTCGCGCAGCGCGACCATGCGCTCGGCGGCCGGCCGCACCTGCGCGAGGGCGGTGTTAGCCTCGGCCGGAGTGAACGTGCGGTCGGACACGGACGCGCGGCCATCTTACGAGCAGCGCGGCGCCGACCCAGCGCGCCTCGCCGCATGGCTCGCCTTCGTCGGCTTCCTCGTCGCGCTCGCGTACGCTCAGCGCGCCGAGGGCGGCGCCCCCGACGGCGACGTCTTCTACCGCTACTCCACCGCGGTCAACGGCGTCGTCGCCTACGGAATCATGCTCCTCGTCACGCTCGCGGTCGCAGGCTTCGATCGCGACCGGCTCGCGCTGCGTCGGCCGCGCTCGTGGCCGCTCGCGCTCGGGCTCGGCGTCCTCATGATCGTCGTGGTCTTCATCGCGATCGCCGTGCTCGAGCCGCTGCTCCACGGCGGCGAGGAGCAGGGGCTCACCCCGGACGAGTGGCAGCCGGACCGCGCCGGCGCGTACGTCGTGAACGGCGCCGTCACCGTCGTCCTCGTCCCGTTCGTCGAGGAGCTGCTCTTCCGCGGCGTCGGGTTCTCGCTCCTCGCGCCGTTCGGCGCCTGGACCGCGATCGCCGGAACGGGAATCGCGTTCGGCCTCGCGCACGGGCTCGTCGGCGGCTTCATCCAGATCGCGCTCCTCGGCTGCTCGCTGGCGTGGCTCCGGAGACGCGTCGACAGCGTCGTGCCGGGGATACTGATCCACGGCACGTTCAACCTGATCGGTCTCGTTGCCTCCGTCACGATCGGCGGCTGATGATCTAGGTTTTTGTCCGATGCGCCGCGCCGTCTTTGCCGCGCTCGCCGCACTGGCGACGGCCGCTCCGGCGCAGGCCGCCGACTGCTCGTTCTCCTCCTCGAGCGCACGCGGGCCGGCGCCGCTGGCCGTCGCGTTCACCGCCACGTGCGGCGACGGCGCGACCGTCCACTGGAGCTTCGGCGACGGAGCAGTCGCCGACGGCCTCGCGGCAGCCCACACCTTCGGACTCGGCTCCTGGCGGCCGTCCGCCGACGTCACGGCGGCGGATGGGACGGTGGCGCACGTCGTCCTCCGCCCGGCGGTCGCCTACCGCGTGACGCTGTCTGCGCCGCGCCGCGCGCGCTACGGCGAGATCTCGACGCTTCGCGCGCGGGTCGCGCCGACGCTTCGCGGCGGGATCACGATCGCCGGGAGCCGCGCCCGCAGGACCGGTTCCGGCGCGTACCGCGTCCGCATGCGGATGACGCGCCCCGGCCCGTTCACCGCGTCGTTCGCGGGGACGCGGTCGGCGCCGGTATGGGTTCGGCTCGTGCCGAAGCTCGAGGTGTCGCTCGCAGGACCGCCGACGGTCGGCTCGGCCGTCCGCGTCGTCACGCGTCTCGTCCCGCCCGGAGCGGGAACGGTGCGCGTCCGCGTCGACGGACGCGCGACGAACGCCGTCGACACGCGCCGTATCCACACGGCGCACATCGTCGCTTCGTCGACCCCGCGCACGGGGTGGGCACCGGCCGCGCGGTCGCTGGCGGTGACCGTGGTCGAGCCGACACTCGGGGTCGGGTCGAGCGGCCCGGCCGTACGCGCCCTCGAAGAGCGGCTGCGCGATCTGCACTACGCGTTGCGCGGCGCAGACGGCGTGTACGGCTCCGACGACGCCGAGGCGGTGCTCGCGTTCCAGAAGGTGAGCGG
>DATHAE010000117.1:0-11404 GCA_035296805.1 Gaiellaceae bacterium
CGAGACGCACCTCGTCGTCGACGCGATCGAACCGTGGACGCTCCGGCTCGACGCGCGCCGTCGCTAGCCCGCGGCCTCGGCGAGGGCGCGCAGCGAGCCCGCGTCTCGCGTCGAGGCGAGCAGCGTCGTCGCCCCGGACTCGCGCCACGCCTCGAGGCGATCGCGGATCCGGTCGGTCGATCCGACGAGAGCGACCTCGTCGACGAAGGCGTCCGGCACGGCCGCGGCTGCGTCGCGCTGGCGGCCGTCGAGGAACGCGTCCTGGATCGCACGCGCCTCAACCTCGAAGCCGTAGCGCGCCATCAGGTCGTTGTAGAAGTTCTTGCCGCGCGCCCCCATGCCGCCCACGTAGAGGGCGTAGTACTGCTTCAGAGCGTCACGCGCCGACTGGACGTCGTCGGTCGCCACGACGGGCACCGACGGCGCGATCTCGAACCCCTCCCGCGCGCCGGCGACGGGAAAGACGTCGCGAGCACGCTCGGGCGACCAGAAGATCGGCAGCCAGCCGTCGGCGATCTCGAACGCGAGCTCGACCGCCTTCGGCCCGATCGCCGCGAGGTAGACCGGGATGTCGGCGCGCAGCGGCCGCGCCATCAGCTTCAGCGGCTTCCCGAGCCCCGTCGACCCGTCGCGCGAGTACGGGACGTCGTAGTGCACGCCGTGGTGCTCGACCACCTCGCGCCGGAGTGCCGCGCGCACGATCTCGACGTACTCGCGCGTCTTCCCGAGCGGCTTCCCCCACGGCTCTCCGTGCCAGCCCTCGACGACCTGCGGCCCCGACGTCCCGAGCCCGAGCATGAAGCGGCCTCCCGAGAGCATGTCGAGCGTCGCGGCCGTCATCGCGGTGTTCGCCGGCGTCCGCCCCGGGATCTGCATGATCGCCGAGCCGAGGCCGAGCGTCGTCGTCGACGCTCCGAGCCACGCGAGCACCGACACCGCGTCCGTCCCCCAGGCCTCCGCGGCCCACGCGGAGTCGTAGCCGAGCCGCTCCGCCTCCTGGGCCAGCTCGATCAGCTCGAGCGGGCTCGTCCCCGGCGGGGCGTACCCCATGTAGAAGCCGAGCCTCACGCGTGCGAGGATAACGGCATGACCGTCACCGATCTCGCCCCCACGCACGACATCGCCCAGCTCCGGGCGCGCTACCGCGCGTTCATGGAGGAGCACATCTACCCGAACGAGGAGGCGATCGGCCGCGAGGACGACGAAGCGCACGCCCTCGTCGAATCGCTACGCGAGCGGGCGAAGTCCGAGGGCTTCTGGGCGCCGCACCTGCCGCCCGAGGCGGGCGGCACCGGATCAGGCTTCCTGGCGTACGCGCACTTGAACGAGGAGATCGGCCGCTCGACGTGGGCGCAGTACGTCTTCGGGTGCCAGGCGCCCGACGCCGGAAACGGCGAGATCCTGCACATGTTCGGGACGCCTGACCAGAAGGAGCGCTTCCTGGCCCCGCTCGTCGCCGGCGAGGTGCGCTCGTTCTTCTCGATGACCGAGCCGGAGGTGCCGGGATCGGACCCGACGACGCTGCGCACGCGCGCCGTCCGCGACGGCGACGACTGGGTGATCGACGGCCACAAGTGGTTCTCCTCGGGCGCCGACGGGGCGGCGTTCGGGATCGTGATGGCGGTCACCGACCCGGACGCGGCGCCCCACGCCCGCGCGACGCAGATCCTCGTCCCGGCCGACACGCCCGGCGTCGACGTCGTGCGCCCCGTCCCGGTGATGGGCCACGCCGGCCGCGGCTGGTCGACCCATTGCGAGGTTCGCTACACCGGCGTCCGCGTCCCCGTGGCGAACACGCTCGGCGCCGAGGGCGCCGGCTTCATGATCGCGCAGAAGCGCCTCGGCCCGGGCCGGATCCACCACGTCATGCGCTGGCTCGGTCAGATGCAGCGCGCATTCGAGCTGATGTGCCGCTACTCGCTAGAGCGCGAGGCGTTCGGCTCGCCGCTCGCCGAGAAGCAGACCGTCCAGAACTGGATCGCCGACAGCGCCGCGGAGATCCAGGCGTGCCGGCTCATGACGCTCGACGCCGCGCACAAGATCGACGCCGGCGACGAGGCGCGCGTCGAGGTCTCGATCATCAAGTTCTACGCCGCCCGCGTCCTGAACGAGGTGATCGACCGCGCGATCCAGGTGCACGGGGCGCGTGGGCTCACCGACGAGACGCCGCTTGCGACGATGTCGATGATGGCGCGCGGAGGCCGGATCTACGACGGCCCCGACGAGGTGCACCGGATGGTGGTCGCCCGGCGGATCCTGAAGGCGTTCCGCTCCGGCGAGGGCTGGTCGTTCTCCTAGGTTGCGCGCCCGTCCCGCGGGGGAACGTGCCGCGCGTGGAGTCGCTCCAGGGGCACCTGCTGGTCTCGTCGCCGGCGCTGATCGACCCGAACTTCCGGCGCACCGTCGTCCTGGTCGCCCATCACGACGAGGACGGCGCGATGGGGCTCGTGCTCTCGCGTCCGTCGGAGGCGCGCGTGGTAGAAGCGGTGCCGGCGCTCGAGGACCTCGCGGAGGACGACGACGTCGTCTACGTCGGCGGGCCGGTGCAGCCCGAGGCGTTCATGGTGCTGGCGGAGTTCGAGGACGTCGACGAGGCGGCCGCGACGATCATCGGCGACGTCGGGTTCATGCCCGCGGAGGCCGAGCCGGCAGACCTCTCGATCCGGCGCCTCCGCGTGTTCGCCGGCTATGCCGGCTGGGGCGCGGGACAGCTCGAGGCCGAGCTCGGCGAGCCGTCGTGGATCGTCGTCCGCGCGGAGCCGGAGGACGCCTTCGCGGGCGACCCGGACGAGCTGTGGCGCAGCGTCCTGCGCCGCAAGGGCGGCAAGTACAGGCTGATCGCGTCGATGCCCTTCGACCCGAACCTGAACTAGATGGGCGGTAGGCCGACGTGGTCGCCCGCGGCGCGCGGGCCGGGGACGTTCGGGAAGCGAAACGGCGCCGGCTCGCGGCCCGGCTGGACGAACCACGCCTCGCCCGTCGCCCCGCTCTGCGCGGCGCGCCACACCGCCTCGGCGACGTCCTCCGCCGCGACGAGTGGGAAATCCGCTGCCTCGAACGCCTCGCGCTGCGAGTCGATCATCGGCGTGTCGGCGATCCCGGGGCAGACGGCGTTGATCCGAACCGGGTCGAGCTGCGGCGCGACGCTGCGCACGAAGCCAACGAGCGCGTGCTTCGTGAGCGCGTAGATCGGGTCGCTCGGCATCGCCGTCAGCCCGGCGAGCGACGCGGTGACGACGATCGCGCCGCCGTCCATCACGCGCGCGAGGCGGCGGACGCCGAGGACGGCGCCGTCGACGTTGGCGCCGAGCGCGCGGGCGTACTGCTCGTCGGTCAGCTGGCGGATGTCGCCGGTCCCCGTGAGGACGCCGGCGTTCAGGCACGCGAGGTCGACCGCGTCGACCTCCTCCCAGGCGCCGGGATCCGAGACGTCGAAGCCGTCGACGAGGTCCAGCGACCTCACCTCGTATCCCTCCTGCTCGAGCCGCGCGCGGATGGCGCGCCCGATCCCTCCCTCCCCGCCGGTGACCAGAGCGTTCAAGGCGTGAGGACGACCTTGCCGACGTGCTTGCGCGCCTCGATCAGCGCGTGCGCGTCGTCTGCGCGGTCGAGCGGGAACTCCGCCCCGACGACCGGCCGCAGCGCGCCGCGCGCCCACAGCGCGACGAGCTCGTGCGCGCACTCGTGGACGTAATCGGGCCGCAGCGCCATCAGCCTCCCGAGGTAGAAGCCGACGACCGCGATGTTCCGCCCGACGACGAGCGCCGGGTCGAGCGGCTGCCAGGCGCCGCCCGCGAAGCCGATCGCGATCAGCGATCCGAGCGGGTTCAGGAGCCTTAGAGACGAGGCGAAGACGTCTCCTCCGACGGGATCGAAGACGACGTCGACCCGGAGGTCGCTAGCGTCGTCATAGGAGACGGCCTCGTCCGCGCCGTGCTCGCGGGCGAACGCCCGCTTGTCCTCGGTGCTCGCGGTCGCGACCACGCGTGCGCCGGCGAGCTTCGCGACCTGGATCGCCGCGACGCCGACGCCGCCCGAGCCCGCGTGGACGAGCACCGTCGAGCTCGGCGACAGGCGCACCTGACGCTCGAGCGGGATATACGCCGTCAGGAACGTGAGCAGGAACGACGCTCCCTCCGCGTAGCTCGCCGACGGCGGCAGCTCGAACACCCACTGCGGGTCGATCGTGACGCGCTCGGCGTAGCCGCCGCCCGTCTGGCGGGGGAGCGCAGCGACGCGCTTCCCCTCGAGATCGCCCGCGACCTCGCTCCCGGGCACGAACGGCAGTTCGGGCATCTGCGGGTACCGGCCCCGCCGGATCAGCACGTCGGCGAAGTTGACGCCGGCGGCGCGGACGTCGAGGACGCTCTTGCCGTCGGGGTCCGGGACGTCCTCGACCGCGAGGTCGCCGTCGACCTCGCGCAGGACGACCGCCCTCACCGGCCGACCCAGCTCGCCTGACGCTTCTCGAGGAAGGCGGCGACCCCCTCGCGCCCGTCCTCGGAGCCGAGACAACGGACGAACGCGTCGAACTCCTTCTCGTCGCTGCGCTCGTCGCGCGTCTCCCGCAGCAGCTGCTTGATCGCACCCAGCGCATGGGGGCTCTGGCCGGCGAGCTTGCCGGCCACCTGCTCGATCCCCTGCTCGAGGTCGTCGACGACGAACTCGACGAGCCCCCACGCCTCTGCCTGCCGCGCCGGGATCCGCTCGCCCGACATGACGAGCCACGCCGCGCGGCCGGGGCCGACGAACCGGGGCGCGCGCTGCGTCCCGCCGCCGCCGGGGAGCAGTCCGAGGTTCACCTCCGGGAAGCCGAGCTGAGCGTCCTCGGTCGCGACGCGCACGTCGCACGCCAGCGCGATCTCGAGCCCGCCCCCGAGGCAGTAGCCGTGGATCGCCGCCACGACGGGCACGGGCGTCCGCTCGATCAGGTCGGCGACGGGCTGGATGCCCGCTGGGCGCTCGCTGTCGGCGCCCGCCTGCTGGAAGCCGGCGATGTCGGCGCCGGCCGAGAACGCGCGCTCGCCCTTGCCGCGGAGGACGACGACGCGCGTGGCCTCGCCGAGCTCGTCGTCGAGCTCCCGCCAGAGCGTCTCGATGATCCCCGCGTCGACCGCGTTCACCGGCGGGTTATCGAGCCAAACCGTCTTGACCGGCGAGCCGTTCGTCACGCTCTCACGCCCGGGTGGAAACCGAGGGTTTCCCGCCCGCGTTGCTGGCGACCCACCTACGCACCGGCCTCCACGGGTGCGGCCGCGGGCGCTTCGATCGGCGGCGCCTCGCGCGCGAAGCGCTCGCGGAGGTCGACCTTGCGGAACTTGCCGACGCTCGTCTTCGGGATCTCGTCCACGAACTCGATCCGCTCGGGCAGCCACCACTTCGCGAACGACGGCGCGAGGAACGCGCGCAGCTCGTCCGCCGACGCCGTCTGCCCCTCGCGGAGCACGACCGCCGCGAGCGGCCGCTCGTCCCACTTCGCATCCGGGATCGCGATCACCGCCGCCTCGGCGACCGCAGGGTGCGCCATCAGCGCGTTCTCGAGCTCGACCGACGAGATCCACTCGCCGCCGGACTTGATCACGTCCTTCGACCGGTCCTTGATCTGGATGAAGCCCCTCGGGTGCATCGAGACGATGTCGCCCGTCTTGAACCAGCCGTCGTCCGTCCACCGCTCGGCCTGCTCCGGCGTGTCGTAGTACCCGGCGGCGACCCACGGGCCGCGCACCTCGAGCTCGCCCATCGTCTCCCCGTCCCACGCGATTTCGTCGTCGACGGCGCGCGCGCGGATCTCGACGAACGGGAGCGGCAGGCCGGCCATCGCCGCGTAGTCGAACTTCGTCTCGTCCTCGGCGGCGCGAAGGTCGCCCGGGAAGTCCGTGACCGACGCGACCGGAGACGTCTCGGTCATCCCCCAGCCCTGCACGATCTGCAGCCCGTAGCGCTGCTTGTAGGCCTGGATCATCGCGCGCGGCACCGCCGAGCCGCCGACGAGCATTCCCTTCAGCGGCAGGTCCCACCGACCGGGATTCGCGTCGAGGAGCTGCAGGATGCCCATCCAGATCGTCGGCACCCCGGCCGTCCACGTCACCTGCTCGTCGACGAACGCGTCGAGCAGGCTCTCCGGGTCGAGGTGCGGCCCCGGGAAGACGAGCCGCGCGCCGAGCATCGTCGCGAGGTACGGATAACCCCACGCATTCGCGTGGAACATCGGCACGACGGGCAGGATCGCGTCCTGCTCGCTGACCGGCGTCCCGAGCGGCGTCAGCGACGCGACGCCGAGCGTGTGCAGGACCGTCGAGCGGTGCGAGTAGACGACGCCCTTCGGACGGCCCGTCGTCCCGCTCGTGTAGCACATCGCCGCCGCCTCGTTCTCGTCCAGCTCCGGGTCGACCCAGTCGTCCACGCTCGCGGTCGCGAGCAGCTCCTCGTACGAGTCCTCGACGACGAAGACGTGCTCGATCTGCGTCTGGTCGCGGAACGTCTCGAGCAGCGGCAGGAGGCTGCGGTCGACGATCACGGCGCGGTCGCCCGCGTGGTTCGCGATGTACGCGAGGTCGTTCGGGTGCAGGCGCAGGTTCAGCGTGTGCAGCACGAAGCCGCCGCACGGGATGCCGAAGTACGCCTCGAGGTGCTGGTAGTGGTTCCAGCACAGCGTCGCCACGCGGTCGCCTCGCTGGAGGCCGAGCTTCGAGAGCGCCGCCGCGAGCTGCTTCGCGCGCTGCGACATCTCGCGGTAGGTGTAGTGGTGGAAGCTCTTGTCCGGCAGCCGCGTCGCGATCTGCTTGTCCGGGAAGAACTGCTCGACGCGCCGCAGCAGCGGCGGGATCGTCAACTGGTAGTCCATCATCAGGCCGTTCACCGCACGTCCCCCCTTCCGATGCGCTGCCGCTTCTCGAGCTCCGCATCGCTCGTCACGTGGCCGTCGCGCTCGACGTAGCCCTGCTTGCCGCCGACGATGAACAGGACGAGGTCGCCGTCGCCGGTGTTCGCGACCCGCCGCGGCGTCGTCGACTCGACGTGGACGAGGCCGCCCTCGCCGACGACGTGCTCGTCGCCGTCGACGGTGAACGTGGCCGTCCCTCGGTGGACGAAGTAGAGCTCGTCCTGCGTGTCGTGGTAGTGCTCCGGCCCGTCGTACCCGGGCGGGAACAGAAGTGCGTTGACGCCGAACGCGGTGACGCCGAGGGCCGCGCGGATCTTCCGGAAGCCGTACCCGTCGCCGAGCTCGTCGAGCGAGCTGACCTTGTATGCCATGCCGCAACTCTACGCTGGCCGCCGCTGCGGTTCCATGGCACCCGAACGGCTCAGGGCGCGCGCTGCCGCCGGCACGTCGGTCCGTGCAGGACCGGCGTGCGCTTCACCCAGTCGAGGCGGTCCATCCAGACGACGGTCTCGTCGATCTGCCTCGGCTTCGGATGCGCGTAGTAGGCGTGGTAGACGAGCCACGTGCGCTCGTCGCCGTCGCGCACGATCGCCTGGTGCCCCGGCCCGGACGCCTCGCACCGGCTCGTGACGAGCGGCGTCTTGCGCGGCTTCCGGCAGGGGCCGAACACGCCCCGGCACTGCGCGTAGCCGATCGAATAAAGGTCGCTCGCGAAGTCGGCGGCGGAGTAGAAGAGGTAGACGCGCCCGTCCTGCCTCCACATCGTCGGCGCCTCGACGACGCCCGCCTCCCACCCCTGGTCGTTCTTGATCAGCGAAACCCTGCGGCCCACGAGCCTCGTCCCGTCCGCGGAGAGCCGCTGCACCCAGATCTCGGTGTCCTTGGCGCAGCAGTTGCCGTCGTTCTTCCAGAGCAGGTAGAGCTTGCCGTCGTCGTCGCGGAACGCGTTCGGGTCGATCGATCCGCCGCCGTCCTGCTGGCAGACGATCGGCGCGGCCCAGCGATCGACGAACGGCCCTTCGGGCGACTCCGCGACCGCGCGTCCGACGCATTGCAGGCCGAGCGACTTCGAGAGACCGGTGTAGTAGAGGACGAAGCGGTCCTCGTCGACCTGGGCCACCTCGGGCGCCCACGTCTTCGCGTCGTAGGCCCACTTGCCGACGTCGGGCAGCGCGTCCTTGCCGGTCTTCCACGTCACGAGGTCGGACGACGTCAGCGTCTGGACGTTCCCCGGCACGACTGCACGCGTGATGCCCGAGCGCGTGCTCTGCGCGTCCTTCGTGCCGTAGGCGTAGTACGTATCGCCGACGCGCAGCACGAACGGGTCGCGAAAGTTCTTGCGGTAGACCGGGTTCCGGAACGTCTGCGGCTCGGCGTCGCCGCCGCCGCACGCGGCGAGGCCGACCAAGATCGCGACGAGGAGGAGGGCGACGACGGCGCGGCGCAAGGGCGCGAAGAATAATCAGCCTGTGGCGCGCGAGCTTCCGACGGGCACTGTCACCTTCCTCTTCACGGACGTCGAGGGCTCGACGCGGCTGCTGCGGCAGCACGGGGACGCCTACCCCGCGCTGCTCGCCGAGCACCGTCGGCTGCTGCGTGAGGCGTTCGGGCGTCACGAGGGCGTCGAGGTGGACACGCAAGGCGACGGCTCCTTCGCCGCCTTCACGCGCGCGACGGACGCGATCGCGGCGGCCCGCGAGGCGCAGGCGGCGCTCGCCGAGACGCCGGTCCGCGTCCGAATGGCGATCCACACCGGCGAGCCGATCCTGACCGACGAGGGCTACGTCGGCATCGACGTGCACAAGGGCGCGCGCGTCGCGGCGGCCGGACACGGCGGCCAGGTGCTCGTCTCGGAGCAGACGGCCCGGCTGGCCGGCGACGACGGGTTGCGCGACCTCGGCGCGCACCGGCTCAAGGACCTGACGGCGCCCGAGCGGATCTACCAGCTCGGGAGCCGTGCGTTCCCGCCGCTCAAGACGTTGGACGCGAGCAACCTCCCCGTCGCCGCCAATCCGCTCATCGGCCGCGACGCCGAGCTCGCCGAGCTGGTCTCGCTGCTGAAGGACGGCGTGCGCGTTGCGACGGTCACGGGAGCCGGAGGCACCGGCAAGACACGGTTCGCGCTCCAGGCGGCGGCCGAGGTCGCCGACGAGTTCCCCGACGGCGTGTTCTGGATCCCGCTGCAGGCGCTCGGCGACGCCGACCTCGTCCTCGCGACGGTCGCCGAGACGGTCGGAGCGCGAGACGACCTGGCCGCGCACGTGCGCGACCGCCGCATGCTGCTCTTGCTCGACAGCCTCGAGCATCTGCTCCCGGCGGCGCCTGCGCTCGCGGAGCTCGTGACCGAGTGCCCCGAGCTCCGGCTACTCGTGACCAGCCGGGCGCCGCTTCGGATCGCCGCGGAACGCGAGGTGCCGCTCGAGCCGCTCGACCCGCCCGGCGCGAGCGCGCTGTTCGTCGAGCTCGCGCGCGCCGCGGGGCGCCGGCTCGAGCCGGACGAGACCGTGGCGGCGATCTGCCGGCGGCTCGACAATCTCCCGCTGGCGCTCGAGCTCGCCGCGGCGCGGACGCGAGTCCTCGAGCCGCGGACGCTTCTCGGGCGCCTCGAGCGGGCGCTCCCGGTCCTCACCGGCGGGCGGCGCGACGCGCCCGAGCGGCAGCGGACGCTGCGCGCGACGATCGCGTGGAGCCACGACCTGCTCGACGCCGACGCGAGGCGCCTCTTCGCGCGCATCGGCGTCTTCGCCGGCACCTTTTCGTTCGAGGCCGTCGAGGAGGTCTGCGACGGCGGCCTCGACGCGCTGACCGCGCTGGTCGAGCTCTCGCTGCTCAAGCCGGTCGGCGACGGGCGGTTCGTGCTGCTCGAGACGATCCGCGAGTACGCGCTCGAGCAGCTGGAGGCCTCGGAAGAGCAGGCCGCGCTCCGTGATCGTCACGCCGACTTCTTCCTCGCCTTCGCGGAGCGGGTGTCGCAGAAGCGAGGAACGGCCGAGTCCATCGACGCAGTCGGGCGCGATCACGACAACATCCGCGCGGCGGTCGCGTGGCTGCACGCAGCAGGCGAGGTCGAGCGTGAGCTCCGCCTCGTTCTCGCGGTGCGCCAGTTCCGCTGGGTGCGCGGTCACCTGCGCGAGCAGCGGCAGATCCTGTCGGAGGCGCTGACGGTCGCACAGGATGCCGATCCGGGCGTACGCGCCGACGCCCTCGCGGCACTCGCGTTCGCGTCGTTCTTCCTAGGCGACCTGGACGAGTGGCGCCGATCGGGTGACGAGAGCCTCGCGATCGCCCGCGCGCTCGACGACGCCGCACGGATCGAGTGGGCGCTCCGCGTGCTGACGTTCGGCGAGAAGGACCTCGGTCGACGATTGACCCTCCTCGTCGAGGCGGAGGCGCTGACGCGCGAGCTCGGCGACGACGGCGGGCTCGCATGGGTGGTCCACATGGTCGGGCTGACAGCCGCGGAACGAGGCGACCTCGCCGAGGCCCGTACCCGGCTCGAGGAGAGCCTGGCGTTGAACCGCCGACTCGGCCGCACCTTCGAGACGGCGAACTCGCTCGGCGACCTCGGCTTCGTCGCCGTTTCGGACGCTCGCTTTCCCCAGGCGCGCGATCTGTTGCGCGAAGCGCTGCGGACGGCGCTCGACATCGGTGCCGTCGAGATCGCCGCGACGTGCCTCGGCTGGATCGCAGCCGTCGCGCTCGCGTACGAGGACGCTGCTCGCGCCGCCCGCTTGCTCGGCGCAGCAGCGCGCGTCTTCGACGAGACCGGAAGCGTCCTCGAGGCCGTCTACGGGCCGCTCTGGGAGCGGACGCACGCCGACGCCAGGCGCGCACTGGGAAACGGATTCGAAAGCGAGTGGGCGACGGGCCAGGCGTTGACGCTGGAGGAGGCCGCGGCGCTCGCGCTCGGCGAGCCGTGACGAGACCTAGGCGGAGCGCCCGAACAGGAACCGCTGTAGGAGCCGGTCGCGGGCGCGGTCGGGCAGGCGCTGGAGGCGCGCGCGCCGCTTCGCGTCCGGCCCGACGAGGTAGCGCGTCTTCGGGGTCGTCGCCGTCAGCGCGTGCTCGATCGCCCCCGCGACCTCCTCGGGCGGAACGCCCTTGCCCGACGAGCGCCGCTGCGCGAGCGAGCGGAACTTGTCGATCCGTGCGCCGTAGAGCTCCGCCACCTGCGGCGGCATCTCCTGCACCGCGCGCTGCGGCTTCGTCCACATCGGCGTCGCGATCGTCCCCGGCTCGACGATGGCCACGTGCATGCCCCAAGGCGCGAGCTCGACGCGCAGCGAGTCGGTGATCGCCTCCAGCGCGAACTTCGACGCCGCGTACGCGCCGAGGAACGGCAGCGCGCTGCGGCCGCCGACCGAGCCGACGAAGACGATCCGGCCGCGCGCCGCGCGGAGCGCCGGCAGGAACGCCTGCGTGACGCGCACCTGGCCGACGACGTTGACGTCGAGCTGGCGCGCCAGCTCGTCCGGCGGCAGGAACTCGAGTGGCGCCGCGATCGCGATCCCCGCGTTGTTG
>DATHAE010000118.1:0-8749 GCA_035296805.1 Gaiellaceae bacterium
ACGTAGAGCGCGTGGTCGAAGCCGCGTTCGAGCTTGTCGACGAGGTAGACGACGTCGGCGGCTCGGTACGTCGGGGCGCGGCCGTCCGAGCGGAGCAGCACGCGGTCGTCCTCGTCGCCGTACGCGGACGAGCGCGCCCAGAGCGCGCCGTCCTTCTCGTAGGTGTCGAGCCTCGGGAGGATCTCCGGCAGCCGGCTTTCGAGCGCGCTCTGACGGGCCCACGAGTCGAAGTGGATGCGGAAGCGCTCGAGCGTCTGCTCGATCCGCCGCAGCATCGCCGGCACGGGATCGCCGTCGATCGACGCGAGCTCACCGATGTAGTCGCCGTGATAGCCCTCCTCCGGAACCGGTTCGCCGCGGCGCACTGCATCCACCGACGCCCGAAAGCGCTCCATCTGCGTGCCGGCGTCGTTGTAGTAGTACTCGCGCTCGACGTCGTGCCCGCCGAAGGCGAGCAGGCGCGCCACGCAGTCGCCGTACGCGCCGTTGCGGGCGGCCGAGACCACGATCGGCCCCGTCGGGTTCGCCGACACCATCTCGACCTGAACGCGCTCCGGCGTCTCGGCCCAGCCGCCGCCGTAGCCGTCATCGATCGCGTCGACGACGTCCGCGTACCACGCATCGTCCAGCCACAGGTTGACGAAGCCGGGTCCGGCGACCTCGGCCCGCTCGACCTGCGGCAGTCCCGCCGCTCGATCGGCCAGCTCCTGCGCGATCTCCCGTGGCGCGCGCTTCGCGACAGGGGCCGTGCGCAGCGCCACGTTGGTCGCGAAGTCGCCGTGATCTGCGATCTTCGGCCGCTCGAGCTCCACCTCGTGTCCCGCCAGCTCGCCGATCGCGGCGGCCAGATCCGCGACGGGGTCAGACGGCACGGTCGCAACGATAGCCGTGCCTGCCCGCACGACCGGGGGCCTCCGGGACGGCTCTAGTATCGTGGCTCTCGATGGACGAGCCGCAGGAGCGCCAGCTCAACATCCACCTGGACCCCGAGCACATCGGCGGCGTCTACGCCAACTTCGCGAACATCACCTTCTCGCCGTACGAGTTCACCCTCACCTTCGCGCGCGTCGACCACGAGGTGGAGCAGGGCGACGTCCCGGGCGCCGTCGTCGCGCGGATCAATCTCTCGCATGTCTTCGCGAAGGAGTTGCTCGACGCGCTCGAAGATGCCTGGTCGAAGTACCAGACGGTCTCGGGGATCCAGAACCTGCCGGAAACCGATCAGCGCAGCTGACGCCGCGCTCAGCGCCGCCCCTCGCGGTAGCGCTCGGCCATCGCGATCCGCTGCATGATCGTGGGGTGGCTCTCGAGCCAGACGTAGTCGAGGAGCGGCGGGTTCGGCTCCTCGAGGCTCGTGCGTTCGAAGCCCCGGAAGAGCTCCTTCACCGCCACGGGGTTCTTCGTCGTCTGCAGGGCGATCCAGTCGGCCTCGGCTTCGTAGCGGCGCGACACGAGATTCTGGAACGGCGCCGCGGCGAGGCCGATGATGGTGAACACGAGCATCGCGTACGGCAGGTTCGCGGGATCTTGGAGGCCGCCGCGGCGCCGCGTGAGCTCGGCGACGAGCAGGCCGGCCGGGAGCGCGAACAGCGCGAACCACGCCAGGCTCTTGGCGACGTGCCGGCGCTTGACGTGCCCCAGCTCGTGGGCGACGACCGCGTTCACCTCGCTGCGCGAGAAGCGCCCGTCGAGGAGCGTGTTCCAGAGGACGACGTTCGTCGACGGCCCGTAGCCCGCTGCGAACGCGTTGGCCTGGTCGGTCCAGTCGTCCACGTCCTGGACATGGACCGGCGTGTCACCGACGCCCTCCGCGCGCGCGAGCCGCGTCACGTCCGCCTGCAGAGTCGCGTCGCGGATCGCGGTCGTGTCGGCCGCGAGCAGCCAGCCGGACACGAACACGAGCGCGGCGAGGAGCACGATGAAGACCGGCGCGGCAGCGATCCACCAGAGGCGCCCGAAGCGAGCGGCGAAGCCCACGACGACGACGATCACGAGCATCGCGAAGGCGCCGCCGACGGCGAGGGCGTACCGCTGCGCGACGAGCCACGAGAAGATGTCGAACGGCGCGAGCCCCCAGTGGTGCTGCCACCAGAGCGACGCGAGCCCGAACGGGAGGGCGACGAACCAGAGCGTGACCAGGATCAGCATCCCGACGACGATCGCGCTCCCGATCCGCCCCAGGCCGAGCCTGGCCGCGCGCGGCGGAATGATGCGGACGAGGACGATCAGCGTCGCGATCGTCGCGGCGGTCGAGAGCAGCCAGATCGCGCGCGCCCCCTGCGAGTAGTCGTGCGCGCGATCCGTCGCGCGCTCGCCGAAGTAGCGGTGCTCGTCGAACCCGTCCAGGTCGAGCGGCGGCACCGTCGTGTTCCAGAGCAGCACCGCGGCGACCGCCCACGCGACCGCGAGCGCCAGTAGCGTTACCGCCCGCCCGAGGGGGCCAATGCGCGTCGCCGTCGTCTCCGACATCCACGCCAACCTACCCGCGCTCGAGGCGGTTCTCGCTGCGATCGACGAAGAGGCACCCGACGAGCTGTGGTGTCTCGGCGACGTGGTCGGCTACGGGCCGAACCCGAACGAGTGCGTCGCCGTCGTCCGCGAGCGCGCCGACGTCTGCCTCTCGGGGAACCACGACCTCGCCGTGCTCGGCGCGCTCCCGATCGAGGACTTCAGCCCGGACGCCGCGACCTCCGCGCGCTGGTCGGCGTCGGTGCTCGACGACGATTCGCGGAGCTTCCTCGCGCTGCTGCCGTCGCTCGCGCCGCGCTACCGCGCGCAGCTCTTTCACGCGAGCGCGCGCGACCCCGTGTGGGAGTACGTGCTGACGGAGGAGGCGGCGTCGGCGTCGCTGGCGCTCACGGACGCACCCGTCGTCCTCGTCGGGCACAGTCATGTCGCACTTTCGGTCACGGAGGAGCGAGGCGGCGTCACCGGCGGTGCCGCACCCGAGGGAACCGAGGTGCCGCTCGAGGGTCGCAGGTGGCTCCTGAACCCCGGTTCGGTGGGGCAGCCTCGCGACCGTGACCCGCGCGCCGCATGGCTGTTGATTGATTTCGATGCCGGGTGGGCAGCCTTTCGCCGTGTTCGATATCCGATCGACCGGACGCAGGAGGCGATTCGCGCGCGCGGGCTTCCGCCCACGCTCGCGTCGCGTCTCGCGCTCGGCGAATGAAAGGGGCAGGGATGGCTGAGTTGACGAATCTGGAGTCGAAGCTGGGCGAGGTCGTGGGGCTCGCGATGGCGGCGCAGGAGGCGACGAAGAAGGTCGGGGCGCTTGCGCGGGCCGAGAAGGCGCAGGATCTGGTCGAGAAGCTGAAGCAGATGCAGGGCGAGGCGAAGGAGGCCGAGCAGCGCGGCAAGGAGATCGCCGCGGGCCTCGACGGCAAGAAGACGGCGATCCTGTCGGAGGCGCGCGAGGTCAAGCAGAAGGCCGGCGAGATGATGCAGGACTACCTCGACGAGAGCGCGGACGCGCTCGACGGCTTCGAGTTCCTGACGATGGCCGAGGCCGGCGAGGTCGGCCACTGGGAGATCCTCGGCACGATGAACGAGCGGGCGGGCAATCCCGCGCTGCGCGAGTACGTCGCGTGGGGCCTCCCGATTCAGAAGCGCCACCTGGAGGAGGTGCGCGAGGGTTCGCTGAAGCTCGCGGCGGAGGAGGATCCGAACGAACCGGCGGCCTGACGCCCAGTCCTCCGGCGCCGGCGCGCGCCGGCGCGCTAGACCGAGATCGACTCGACGACCGCGTCGGCGCGCGTCGCGCCGGACCCGAACGTGATGCCCTCGCGGCCGAGCGCGAGCTGAACTTCCTCGCGGGCCTTGAAGATCCGCCACTTGACCGTGGCGAGCGTGATCTCGAGCGAGTCTGCGATCTCGTTGTACGAGAGGCCGACGACGTCGCGAAGGAGGAGCGCCATCTTGAGGTCGACGTTGAGGTCGTTGATGCCGCGCCAGAGCGCGTCCATCGCCTCGACCTGCTCGACGGGCGCGTCGAGGACCTCGAACTGGGGCGCGTCGTCGAGGTTGACCGACGCCAGCGGCCGGCGCTCCTTCGCGCGCAGCTCGTCGAGGACGCGGTTCTTGGTCACCTGGAAGAGCCAGGTCGTGAACTTGCACCGGAGCGAGAACCGCGGCAGCCCCTGGAAGACGCGCAGGAAGACCTCCTGCGTCAGGTCCTCAGAGAGCGCCTTGTCACCGGTCAGCCGGAGGACGTAGTTGTAGACCGGCGTCTCGTACGTACGGAGAATGATCGCGAATGCTCTCTCGTCTCCCTGCTGGGCCTTGCGAAGAATCGCGAGGTCTGGCTGAGCAAGGGACAAGGTGGCGTAGTGTAGCTCGATACGAGTTTCGATTAAGCGCCGCCGCGATCATTCAACAAATCTTTACCGGTCATCTCTGGGACCGGTGCGAGGCCCAGAAGCCGGAGCGCGGTCGGCGCAAGATCGGCGATCTCGCCGCCCTCTCGTAGTCCGGGAGCGTGCCGCGTCGTGAGGACGAGCGGCACCGGGTTCGTCGTGTGCGCGGTCTGCGGTTGTCCCTCCGGCGTCAGCTCCTCCTCCGCATTGCCGTGGTCGGCGGTGACGAGGCAAACACCGCCGAGCCCCGTCACGCGCTCGACGACGCGGCCGAGGCATGCGTCGACGGTCTCGACCGCCTTCACCACCGCCGGGATCACGCCGGTGTGCCCGACCATGTCGGGGTTCGCGAAGTTGAGCACCGCGAACCCGTAGCCGTTCTCGATCTCGGCGCAGAACCGGTCCGTGAGCTCGCGCGCCGACATCTCCGGCTTCTTGTCGTAGCTCGGGACGTCGCGCGGGCTGTCGACGAGGATCCGCTCCTCCCCCGCCCACGGCTCCTCGACGCCGCCGTTGAAGAAGTACGTCACGTGCGCATATTTCTCCGTCTCGGCCGCGTGCAGCTGGCGCAGCTCGTGCCGCGAGAGGATCTCGGCCAGCGTGTCCACGACCTGCTGCTCCTCGAACACGACAGGGCAGTCGAGACCCTCGGCGTACCGCGTCATGGTCGTGAGGTCGAACCCGGCGTCGAGCAGGAGGCGCGACAGCTGGCGCGCGCGGTCGGGACGGAAGTTGAAGAAGACGACGGAGTCGCCCGGCTCGAGCCGCGGCGATCCCTCGACCACGATCGGCTCGAGGAACTCGTCCGTGATGCCGCGCTCGTAGCTCTTTTGGATCGCATCGGTTACAGATTCTTGTGCTGTAGCTGTACATCTACGCCGAGTGAGCGCGTCGAACGCCAACTGCGTCCTGTCCCACCTGCGGTCCCTGTCCATCGCGTAGTAGCGACCGACAACGGTCGCAAGCCGGTCCTGCGGGAGCTCGGCGAGATCGGAGACGGCCGACGTCGGGGAGACGTCCCGGCCGTCGGTGAAGGCGTGGATCCAGGTCTTCTCAGGCGCGAACCGGAGCAGCGCGCGCAGGTGGTCGATGTGCGAGTGGACGCCGCCATGCGAGACGAGCCCGAGCACGTGCACGCTCTTCCCGCGCTCGAACGCGCCGCGCAGCGCGGGGCTCTCGAACAACGACCCGTCCTCGATCGACTTGTTGACGCGCATCAGGTCCTGGTAGAGCCGCCGCCCCGCGCCGATCGTGAGGTGCCCGACCTCCGAGTTTCCCATCTGCCCGCGCGGGAGGCCCGCCGCCTCGCCCGACGCCTCGATCTGCGTGTGGGGGAAGTCGCGCCACAACCGGTCGAAGACAGGCGTGTCGGCCAGCTCGACCGCGTTCCCCGGGCCGGGCGGCGCGAGGCCCCACCCGTCGAGGATGACGAGCGCTACGAGCGGGTGGACCGTCGGCAAATCTCGGCGAACGAGTCGACGTCGAGGGACGCGCCGCCGACGAGCGCGCCGTCGACCGCGCTTTGCGCGCACAGCAACTCCGCATTCTCCGGCTTCACGGACCCGCCGTAGAGCACGGGCACGTCGAGGATCGACTTCACGAACAGGTGCGCTTCCTCGACGAGGTCGGGCGTCGCGGTCCGCCCCGTGCCGATCGCCCAGATGGGTTCGTACGCCACGACGAGGTTCTCACGCTGGTCGCGCGCCGCCTCCGCGATCGCCTCGGTCTGCACGCGCAAGACGAGCTGCGTCTGCCCCGCTTCCCGCTCCTCCTCCGATTCGCCGACGCACGCGATCACGAAGAGCCCCGCCTCGAGCGCGGCGCGCACGCGCCGGGCGACCGTCTCGTCGGTGTCGCCGAAGTACTGGCGGCGCTCGGAGTGGCCGACGATCGCGCCGTAGACGCCCAGCTCGCGCAGCATCGCGGGGCCGACCTCGCCGGTGTAGGCGCCCTGCTCCGCCCAGTGCACGTTCTGCGCGGCGACGCCGATCTCCGTTCCGGCGAGCGCGGTGACGGCGGCGGCGAGCGACAGGTACGGCGGGCAGACGACAACGTCCGCGTAACCGAGATCCGACCCGCGCAGCGCGCGGCAGAACTCCGTCGTCTCCGCGGGCCCCTTGAACAGCTTCCAGTTACCGGCGATCAGCACTGCGCGAGCACCGCCTGCGTCTGCGTGACCTGCGCGACCGGCTTCTGCGCCGCGTCGCTCAGATCGGTCTGCACGACGACGAACCGGCGGCCGACGTGGAGCGGCCGCGCCAGCGCCTCCACCCGCCCCTCGCGCACCGGGCGGAAGAAGTTCGTCTTCGACTCGATCGTCGCCGTGCCCGACGCGCCCTCCGGGAGGTTGAGGTACGCGCACAGCCCGCCGACGCTGTCCGCGAGCGCCATCAGCGCGCCGCCGTGGAGCACGCCGCCTGCCGTGCAGAGGTCGGCCGCCCAGTCGAGCGACCCGCGCACCTCCTCCGCGGTCGCAGTCTCGACCTCGATGCCGAGCCGCTCCGCGAACGGCATCGCCGCGGCCAGATTGCTCACTCGAGTGCCTCGGAGTAGTCGTGCCCGGCGATCTCGGCGATCTTGCCGGCCCTGAGCCGGTAGATCTTCGTGCCGCTCGAGACGAAGCGGCGGCCGTCGGCGTGGGCGCCTTCGATGCGGTACCTGCAGGCGACCTTGTCGTCGGCGGCCACGATGTCCTCCGCCGTCACGCGGATGTCGTGCGTCGTCCTGTCGCGCTCCGAGTCGATCCACGCGTCGCGGCCCAGGAAGGCGACGCTGCCGTCGGGGTAGTACGCGACGAGGTTCTCGTCGAGAACCTCTTCGAACCGCTGAGGGTCGGGCTGCTCGAACAGCTCGAGGTAGCGGCGTACGACGGCCGTGTTGGCGGTCTCGGTCATGCGGCCGGGATCGCGGCGACGCCGGGAAGCTCGCGGCCCTCGAGCAGCTCGAGCGACGCGCCGCCGCCGGTCGAGATCCACGAGATGCGATCCGCCACGCCCGCCTCCTGGACGGCGCGCACGGAGTCGCCGCCGCCGACGACCGTGTACCCGTCGCACTCGGCGAGCGCGCGCGCGACCGCGACCGTCCCGTCCGCGAACGGCGGCCACTCGAAGACGCCCATCGGGCCGTTCCAGAACACCGTCTTCGCCCCGCGAATCGCGCCGACGAACGCCTCCCGCGTCTCCGGGCCGACGTCGAGTCCGAGCCATCCGTCCGGCAGCTCGTCATATGGCGTAACGCGAGTGTCCGCATCCTCGGCGAACGCCGACGCCGCGACCACGTCGCGCGGCAGCGTCGCCTCGAACGGGAACGGGTTCTCGTCGCGCACCTCCTCGGCCATCTTGCCGCCGATGAGGACGGCGTCGGCGCGCGAGCCGAGGGCACGCAGGACGCCGATCTTGTCGTCGACCTTGGCGCCGCCCGAGACGAGCACGAACGGCCGCTCGACGTCGTCGCCGAGGAGTCGGCCGAGGTGGCGAAGCTCGTCCTCGAGCAGGAGCCCGGCATACGCGGGCAGCAGGTGCGCCACGGCCTCCGTCGAGGCGTGCGCGCGGTGCGCCGACCCGAACGCGTCGTTCACGTACACGTCGCATCCCTCCGCGAGCTCGCGCGCGAAGCCGTCGTCGTTCTTCGTCTCGCGCGGGTCGAAGCGCGTGTTCTCGAGCATCGTCACGCGCTCGTCGGGGAGCAGTTCGCGCAGCCGCGCGCGCGCCGGATCGATCGAGTACTTCGCGCGGTCATCGTCCGTCTTCGGCCGCCCCAGGTGAGAGCACACGCGAAGCTCGCGCGCGCCGCGCTCGAGCAGCAACCTCAAGGTCGGGAGCGACGCCTGGATCCGCGTGTCGTCGGCGACGCGCCCGTCGTCGAGCGGGACGTTGAGGTCGGAGCGGACGAGGACGGCCTTGCCCGCGACGTCCGCGTCGCGCACGGACCGCGGCAGCCTCACGCGCCGCCCGCGTGCGTGCGCCCGCCGAGGCCGTGGCCGAGCAGCCGCGCCTGGCCGAGCGTCATCCGATCTTCGCGACGAGGTCGACGAGCCGGCACGAGTAGCCCCACTCGTTGTCGTACCAGCCGAAGACCTTGACCATGTTCCCGCTCCCCATCGTCAGCTCGCTGTCGAAGATGCACGAGTACGGCGACTGGGTGATGTCGGTCGAGACGAGCGGGGCGTCGGCGTACTGGAGGTACCCGGCGAGCGGCCCGTCGGCCGCCGCCGCGCGGAACGCCTCGTTGACGCCGGCCGCGTCCGTCTCGCGCGAGAGGTGGACGACGAAGTCCGTGATCGAGCCGGTCGGGACGGGGGCGCGCACGGAGATCCCGTCGACCTTTCCCTTCAGATCGGGGAGCACGAGGCCGATCGCGCGCGCCGCACCGGTCGAGGTCGGGATCAGGTTGAT
>DATHAE010000119.1:0-8454 GCA_035296805.1 Gaiellaceae bacterium
GATGGCGGCCGACAACACCTCGTCGTTCAACTGCCGCGCCGCCGTCGCGACCGGCCCGCGGCGCTGGTCGGAGCACGCCTACGGGAGGGCGGTCGACGTCAACCCGGTCGAGAACCCGTACCTCTCGGGCGGCCGCGTCCTACCGCCGGCGGGACGCGCGTACCTCGGCCGCGCGCGCTACCGCCCGGGAATGGCGGTCGACGGCGGTGTGCTCGTCCGCGCCTTCGCGGCCGTCGGCTGGGGATGGGGCGGGCGCTGGCAGGGTTCGCCGGACTACCAGCACTTCTCCGCCAGCGGTCGTTAGGCTTCGATCGATGGCGACCGATCAGCTCGCCGAGACGGCCGGCGCGGCCGACGCCGACCGCTCGGATTTCGACGGCGTCCTCCGCTTCTATACCCTCGCCAAGCGGGCCGAGTGGCAGGTGCGCGACCTCGCCTGGGGCGAGATCCCGCCCGTGCCGCAGTACAAGGGCACGCCGCAGAAGCTCGCGCGCCGCAACGACCTCTGGCGGTCGGTCGTGACGCAGCAGCTCCAGGCGGACGAGATCGCGGTCGAGATGGCGACGCAGCTGTTCTCGATCGCGCCCGACCCGGAGGCGAAGCTCTACTACACGACGCTCGTCCAGGACGAGGCGCGCCACACGGAGGCGTGGCTCAAGCTCGTCGCGGAGGCCGGCGGGATGGCCGAGCGCGACCCCTACCTCGACGACCTCGGCCGAATGACGCTCGACGCGGACACGCTCGAGGAAAAGGTCTTCCTGATGCAGGTGTTCTACGAGCGCCTGATCATCCCGCGCTTCCGCCTGATCGCGCGCTCGTCGCGCGGCACGATCCTCGAGGACCTCTGCAACCGGCTCGCGGTCGACGACGGGATCCACCACGGCGCCGGGATGGCGTACGAGCGCGTCCTCCTCATGCACGCCGGCGACGGCACGAAGCGGAAGCTCGTCCAGGCCGCGCACCGGATGCTCCCGGTCTTCGTCGAGCACTCGCTGTGGCGGCCGAAGGCGCGCGAGGCGGTGGGGAACCTGATGCGCGAGACGGACATCCGTCGCCTGCGCGAGGACGTCGAGAGCGGCATCCGGCTCGCAGCCTCGCTCGGCCTCGACATCGGCGACATCGAGCTGCCGTTCTCGTAGGGAGGAGGCCCTAGTGGCGCCGTTCGAGGCGCTGTTCGTGCCCGACGCCCTGCGGGAGGCGGTCTCGGAGCGCGCGTGGCTGCGGGCGATGCTGGAGGCCGAGCGGGCGCTCGCGGCCGCCGAGGCTCGGGCGGGTGTGATCCCCCAGCCGCCGCCCGGCGTCTTCGCGCTCGGCGATGTCGACGGCGAGGCGCTCGCCCGCGACGCGCGGCGCGTCGGCAACCCCGCGGAGCCGCTCGTGCGCGTCCTGCGCACGCGCTGGGAGCACGTCCACCACGGAGCGACGAGCCAGGACATCATGGACACCGCCGCCGCGCTCGTCGTGCGCGAGGCGGGAGGGCTCGCGATCGCGGAGCTGGACGGGCTCGCGGCGGAGTGCGCGCGGCTCGCCGAGGAGCATCGCGCGACCGTGATCGCCGCGCGCACGCTCCTGCGGCAGGCCGTGCCGACGACGTTCGGGCTCAAGGCGGCGGGCTGGCTGGTCGCGGTGGTACAGGCGCGCGAGCTCGTGGCCGACGCACGCGTCCCGGCGCAGCTCGGGGGCGCCGGCGGGACGCTCGCCGCGCTCGGCGACCGCGGCGTCGAGATCCTGCGCCTCTACGCCGAGGAGCTGGGGCTGCCCGAGCCGGTCGTGCCGTGGCACGCCGATCGCGTGCCGATCGCGCGCCTCGGCGCCGGGCTCGCGATCGCCGCCGAGGCGGCGGCGAAGATCGCCGTCGACGTTGCGCTCCTCGCGCAGACCGAGGTCGCCGAGGTGCGTGAGCCGCACGAGGGCGGTTCGTCGACGATGCCGCACAAGCGCAACCCGGTCGGCTCGACCCTCGCGCGCGCGTGTGCCGCCGGCGCGCACGCCGCCGCGGCCGTTCTCATGCGCGGAGAGCACGAGCACGAGCGCGCGGCGGGCGCGTGGCACGCGGAGTGGAAGGCACTCTCGGACGCGCTGGCGCTTGCAGGTGGCGCGGCGTGGTGGGTGCGCGAGACGCTCGCGGGGCTGGAGGTGGACGCGGAGCGGATGCGCGCGAACGTGCGACCCGAGACGCTCTCCGAGGCCGAGCGCTTCGGCGGCGCCGAGCGGCCCGAGGACTACCTCGGCTCCGCCGACGCGTTCGTCGACCGAGCGCTCGCGCTCTGGCGCCGATGACGACGGTCGTTCTCTGCGGCTCGCTCGGATCGTCGACCTCGATGTGGGATCCGCAGACGCCGGCGCTCATCGGCGCCGGCCTCGACGTCGTCCGCGTCGAGCACCCGGGGCACGGCGGCGCGCCCGTGGAGCCGGTCGCCGACGTCGCGGACCTCGCCGGTCGCGTGCTCGCGCACGTGGACGCCGCGCGGTTCTCGTTCGTCGGCCTCTCGCTCGGCGGCGCCGTCGGCATGCGGCTCGCGCTCGACGCGCCCGAGCGAATCGATCGGCTCGCGCTCCTGTGCACGTCGCCGTCGTTCGCGCCCGCCGAGCAATGGCGCGAGCGCGCCGCGCTCGTGCGCGCGGAGGGACTGGAGCCGATCGTCGACGCGGTGCTCGCGCGCTGGTTCGCTCCTGCGTTCTCGGACGTGCGACGCTTCCGCGAGATGTTCCTCGCCACGGACCCGGAGGGCTACGCGCGCTGCTGCGACGCGCTGGTCGCCTGGGACGCGCGCGACCAGCTGGAACGGATCGAGGCGCCGACGCTGTGCGTCGCGGGCGCCGAGGATCCGTCCACGCCGCCGGCCGAGCTGGAGTCGATCGCGTCGCGGGTCCCCGACGCGCGGCTCGAGGTCGTCCCGGGCGCGCGCCACCTCGCCAACGTCGAGCGCGCGGACGAGGTCAACCGCCTGCTGCTGGAGCACCTCTCGTGACCCACGACGAGGGGACGCGCCTGCGGCGCGAGGTGCTCGGCGACGAGCACGTCGACGGCGCGAACGAGCGCAGGACCGCGTTCACCGACGACTTCCAGGAGCTGATCACCCGGTATGCGTGGGGCGAGATCTGGGCGCGCCCGGGCCTCGACCGGCGCACGCGCAGCGCGATCACGCTGACGGCGCTCGTCGCGCACGGCCACTGGGAGGAGCTCGCCTTGCACGTCCGCGCCGCGCGGCGGAACGGCCTCACCGACGACGAGATCAAGGAGGTCCTCCTCCAGTGCGCGATCTACTGCGGCGTTCCGGCGGCGAACCACGCGTTCGCGGTCGCGCAGCGCGTGCTCGAGGAGTAGTGCGTGCGCACCCAGGTGGGGATCGTCGGAGCGGGCCCGGCCGGGCTTACGCTCGCGCAGCTGCTCGCGCGCGAGAGGATCGAGTCGATCGTGCTCGAGGATCGCTCGCGCGGCTACGTCGAGCGGCGGATCCGCGCCGGCGTGCTCGAGCAGGGCACCGTCGACCTGCTGCGCGACGCCGGCGTCGGCGACCGGATGGACCGGGACGGGATCGTCCACGGCGGCATCCACCTCCAGTTCGACGGCGAGCGGCACCACGTCCCGATGCGCGACCTCACCGGTCGCTCGATCGTGATCTACGGGCAGACGGAGGTCGTGAAGGACCTGATCGCGGCGCGGCTCGCGGACGACCTGCCGCTCCTCTTCGAAGTCGACGGCGTCTCCGTCGACGAGCTCGAGACCGACCGCCCGCGGATCCGCTTCGTGCACGAGGGCGCCGAGCACGAGCTCGAGTGCGACGCGATCGCGGGCTGCGACGGCTTCCACGGCGTGTGCCGCCCGTCGATCGCGGACGGCCTGCTTCGCACGTTCGAGCGCGAGTACCCGTTCGGCTGGCTCGGGGTCCTCGCGCAGGTCGCGCCGTCGATGGACGAGCTCGTCTACGCACACACGGAGCGCGGCTTCGCCCTGCTGTCGCTGCGTTCGCCGACCCTGTCGCGCTACTACCTCCAGGTCGCGCACGACGAGGACTTGGCGGAGTGGCCGGACGAGCGGGTCTGGGAGGAGCTCCAGCGTCGCACGGCGCTCGAAGGCTGGACGCTGCACGAGGGGCCGATCCTCGAGAAGGGCGTCACCGGCATGCGGAGCTTCGTGTGCGAGCCGATGCAGCACGGCAACCTCTTCCTCGCCGGGGACGCGGCGCACATCGTTCCTCCCACGGGCGCGAAGGGGCTCAACCTCGCGATCCACGACGTGCGCGTCCTCGCCGAGGCGCTCGTCCATCGGTATCGCACGGGGAGCCGCGACCTGCTCGACGCGTACTCGCGGGAGTGCCTGCGGCGCGTCTGGCGCTGCGAGCACTTCTCGTGGTGGATGACGACGATGCTGCACAGGCTCCCCGGCGCCGACCCGTTCGACCTGCAACTCCAGCGTTCGCAGTTGCGCTACGTGACGACGAGTGAGGCGGAGGCGCGCGCGCTGGCGGAGAACTACGTCGGGCTCGAACGGGTCTGATCCCGGGGGCTCCTCTCTACGCAGCGCTGTGGGCCGGCGCGACGACCGGCTCGGCCGTGCGCCGAAAGGCGGCGACCGAGATCTCGACGCCCGCGGTGCATTCGGGATCGCCGCATTCGCAGAGAAACGCGCGGATCAGCGACTCGGCGTCGCCCGTCGACCACGGCCGCGCGAGGTACTGGAGACACTGCGAGACGATTGCCTCGTTCGCGTAGCGGAGCAGAGCCCGCCGTTCGGCAGGCGTCTCGGCGCGCGGCCCTGCCGCGATCGCATCCGCAAACAGACGCTCCACCGCGCCGAGCATTTCGTCGCCGGTCTCCGATCCGCCGACATCGAGGACGGTGACGTTCGAATCCCGCACCCGCCGCTCGATCTCGGCGCCGACGAGGAGCCAGAGCTCCTTCATGTTGTGGCGGGCGCGGGTCGCCTCGACGTCCCCGGCCGGCACATCGTGGCGGCCGTCGAGTCGAGCTCGCTGCACCTCGGGCGTCGGTACGAGCCACACCGAACGCGAACGGTCCGCGACGCCGGCCGTGATGAGTTCGGGAAGGATCGTCGACCCCTCTGCGACGATCAGCGGCGACGACGGCAACCCTCGCAGGTCGTCGGCGATCATCGGCCAGCGCTCTAGGCTCAGCGACAGGTCGAGCATCTCGGTCGGTGTCGTCTCCACCCAGCGCTCGTGCGGGGTCATCGCCTCCCACCGGTGCGCCGCCGCGTGCCCTTCCCGCAGCGCACGGTCGCGGTGCTCCCAGGTGTGGGCGTCCGCGTTGTACCACCGCAGCCCGTGGCGCCTTGCAAGACGCGTCGCGATCGTCGTCTTCCCCGATCCGGGCGCGCCGCCGATCCACAGCACGTGCGGGAGCGTCTCCATCGCCGCGCGACCATACGTGCCGCCGGAGGCGCTGCCACGGCCACGTGGGTCGGGTTAGGATTGGCGGTGAGGGCGTAGGACTACGAGGGCCGTGAGCCGGCCTGTGCGCCGGCCCAGCGGTAGAGGTGCTCGGGCCGCCCCGCGGCTCCGTAGCGGAGCGACAGCTCGACCGTCCCGAGCGTCGCGAGGTACTCGAGGTAGCGCCGCGCGGTGCCGCGCGAGATGCCGGCGCGGTCGGCGACCTCGACCGCCGTCAGCTCGTCCTCGGCTGCGCGCACGGCGTCGACCACGATCGTCAGCGTGGGCGCGGAGATCCCCTTCGGCAGCGCCGCGCGGCCCTGCGCGCGCAGCAGCGAGAAGAGCTGGTCGATCTCGCCCTGGCTCGCCTCGCCGACCCGCTCCAGCCGCCTCCGCACCGCTGCATAGCGCTCCAGCCGCTCTCGGAAGGTGTCGAACACGAACGGCTTCACGATGTAGTGCAGGACGCCGCCGTGGATCGCGGCGCGCAGTGTCTGGACGTCCTTCGCCGCCGTGACGGCGATCACGTCGACGCCGGCGTGGCCCTCGACCCGCAGCCGCCGGATCACCTCGAGCCCGTTGATGTCCGGGAGGTAGATGTCGAGCAGCATGAGGTCGGGCTGGAGCGTCCGCACCGACTCGAGCGCCCTGCCGCCCGTGTGCGCCTCGCCGACGGCCGCGAACCCCGGGACACGCTCGACGTACGAGCGGTGGATCGAGGCCGACATGAAGTCGTCGTCGACGACCAGCGTGCGGATCATGCGACCGGGTCGAGCGCGCGGTCGTGCGGCAGGAAAGCCGTGAAGAGCGCGCCGCCGTCGTTCGAGACGCGGACGTAGCCGCCCGGCCGCCGTCGCACCGTCTGGCTGACAAGCGCGAGGCCGAGGCCGCGGCGGCCGGTGCGCGTGGCGACCTTGGTCGTGAACCCGTCGCGAAAGATCTCCTCGGCGAGACTCGCATCGACCCCGGGCCCCGAGTCGCGCACGCGGACGAGCACTCCCTCGCCTTCGTCTCGAATGCCGACCTCGATCCAGCCACCGCCTGCCCCGGCGACGGAGTCGAGCGCGTTGTCGACGAGGTTGCCGACGACGGTTACGAGCTCGCGCGCGCCCTCGTAGTCCTCGGGCAGCCGCGTGTCGTCGGTGACGCGCAGCTCGATCCCGCGCTCGGAGGCGATCGTCGCCTTCCCGAGCAGTAGCGCCACGACGGTCGGCTCCCCGATCGACTCCACCGCCGACTCGACGAGCTCCTGGTGCACGAGCGACGAGTGGTTGATGTAGCGCAGCGCCTCCTCGTTGCGGCCGAGCTCGACGAGACCGGCGACGACGTGGAGGCGGTGCGAGAACTCGTGCTCCTGCGCGCGCAGCGCCTCGGCGAGGCTGCGCACGTCGTGCAGCTCGCGCATCAGCTTCTCGAGCTCGGTGCGGTCACGGAGCGTGATCACGGCGCCGACCGCGCGCCCCCGGACCTCGACCGGCATCCGGTTCGCGACGAGCACTCGGTCGTCGACGAGCACCATCTCGTCCGACGCGTCGATCGCGCCGGTCAGTACGGCGCGCGTGTGTCCCGGCGGCAGGATCTCGGACAGCGGCCGGCCGACCGCGGAGTCGTCCACCGACAGCAGCCGTTTGGCCTCGTCGTTCACGAGCGTCACGCGCCCGGCCCAGTCCGTCGCGACCGTGCCCTCGCGGATGCCGTGCAGCATCGCCTCGTGTTGCTCGAGCAGGGCGGCGATCTCCCGCGGCTCGAGGCCGAACGTCTGTCGCTTGAGGCGGCGCGCAAGGAGCAGCGAACCGAGCGCGCCGAGCGCGAGGCCGATCGCGGCCGGGATCAGGATCACCGGCAGGTCGGCGCGCAGCTGCGCGCTCACCCGCCGCTCGAGCAGGCCGACCGAGACGAGGCCGATCACGCGCCCGCGCGCGTCGCGGATCGGCACCTTTGCTCGCACAGAGGTCCCCAGCGAGCCGGTCTGGACGCCCACGTACTCGCGCCCGAGCAGGACCTCCGACGGATCCGTCGAGAGCGGTAGACCGACCTTCTCGCGGTCGGGGTGCGAGTAGCGGATGCCGCGGTCGTTGGCGACGACCACGAACGACGCTCCGTTCGCCTTCCGGATCCGCTCGGCGATCGGCTGGATCGCTCGCTCGGGGTGCGGGAGCCCGAACGCGCGGTGGATCTCGCGCATCTCCGCGACCGTGCGGGCGATCGCGAGTGACTGACGCCCCGACCCGCGGTCGAGCTGCTTCCGCGCCTGGAGGATCGAGACGCCGACGCCGGTGCCGAGGGTGAGGACGATGATCGCCAGCTGCAGCAGCAGGATCTGCCGCGAGAGGCGAAGCCGCCGCCACAGCCGTGGCCGCTCCCGACTCATCGCGCGGATCATACGACCGCCGCGACACGGCCCCGCAGCCACAAAGGACAAAACGACTTCAACGGCCTCAACGGGGGAAACCGCCGCAATGGTTCGCGCCAGAGCGCACGAGGCATAACCTCCCGCCGCTGATCGAGCGGCTGCCGCTCGCCGGAAACCAAAGGAGGACTACAGGTGACGATGTCAAGGGGTCGGCGGATCGTCCTGGCCGCGCTCGCACTCGGTGTGGCGCTGCTGGCGGCGTCCGCGGCGACCGGCTCGGCCGGCGCGAAGAAGCCGGGGCCGCTCGCCGCGCTGATCAAGAAGTCGAAGACCGAGTCCGGGCTCGTCTTCTACGGCAACCCGCCGACGGCGAACTTCAACGCGCTCGTCGAGCGGTTCCACTACTACTACCCTTGGATCAAGGTCACGTCGTACGACCTCGACGACAACACGATCTTCTCCAAGTACGCGTCCGAGGCGGCGCAGGGCACGCGCACCGCGGACGTCCTGATCGCGAGCGCCCCGAACCTGTGGGTCTATGCGGCGCGCAAGGGCTACGCGCTGCGAACGTTCACGCCGCTCGGGATCGGCAACTACCCGGCGTTCGTGAAGCAGTACCCGGGCATCTACGTGATGTCGCCGGACCCGGCGATCATCGTCTACAACAAGCTGCTGCTGAAGGACAAGGTGCCGAACGGCGTCACCGAG
>DATHAE010000120.1:0-5135 GCA_035296805.1 Gaiellaceae bacterium
GTGCACGACGCGGCCGTTCATCCGGATCGGGCGGACGCGGTCGGTGACGAGCACGCGCGCCTCGATCGCCGAACGCGTCGTCGAGATCGTCGCCCAGTCGCCGTGGCGGAGGCCGCGCTCGCGCGCGAGCTCCGGATGCACCTCGACGAACATCCCCGGCTGCAGCTCGGCCAGGTAGGGCGTGAACCGCGACATCCCGCCGGCGGTGTGGTGCTCGGTGAGCCGGTACGTCGTGAGGACGTATGGATAGACGTCGGCCCCCGGCTCGGCGCCGGTCGGGTTGTATGGATCTTCCGGCGACCCCGGCCACCGCTTGCGCGCGGGGTTGGCGCTCTGCGCGTACAGCGGGTTGTCGAGGGGCGACTCGTGCGGCTCGTAGTGCGTCGGCAGCGGGCCGTCGACGAGGCCCTGCGGGACGAAGAGCCAGCCGCGGCCGTCGGCCTGCATGATGAACGGGTGGTCGCCGCGGATCGCGGCGGGGCCGCGCGCGTCGTCCGGCGGGCGGTAGTCGGGGGCCTTCTCCTCGTCGAAGTCCGGCGTGTCGTCGCCCGTCCACTTCCCCTGCGCCGCGTCCCACCACACGAGCCGCTTGCGCTCCGACCACGGGTTCCCGTCGGGGTCGGCGGACGCGCGGTTGTAGAGGATGCGGCGGTTCGCCGGCCACGCCCACGCCCACTCGAGCGCGGTGTGGCTCTGCTCCCAGTGCGGCTTGCGCCGCGCCGCCTTGTTCTCGCGGTCGCCGAAGACGCCGCAGTAGATCCAGCAGCCGCAGGCCGTCGACCCGTCGGCCTTCAGCAGCTTGTACGCAGCGAGCGCCTGGCCGCGGTCGTCCCAACCGCTGATCTCCGCGAGCACCGCCTCCGCGCTCGGCTCCTCGTGCCGGCCGGAGGTCGGGTAGTGCCACGTGAGCTCGAGGACCGGCCGGTCGCGCGGCGCGGTCGACCCGTGGAGCTTCTCGCGGATCTTCCGCCCGAGGTGGTAGTAGAACCAGAGCTCGGAGCGGCAGTCCTCCTTCGGCTCGACCGCCTTGTGGTGCCACTGCAGGAGCCGCTGCGTGTTCGTGAACGAGCCGTCCTTCTCGACGTGCGTCGAGGCCGGCAGGAAGAACACCTCCGTCGCGATCTGCTCCGGCGCGAGCTCGCCCGACTCGACCTCCGGGCTGTCGTACCAGAACGACGCCGTCTCGATCTCGACCAGGTCGCGGAGGACGAGCCAGTCGAGCCTCGAGAGCGCAAGTCTGTTCGCGCGGCCGTTCGCCGACCCGACGGCCGGGTTCTCGCCCGCGATCAGGTACCCCTTCACCTTGCCCTGCAGCATCTGCTGGACGGTCCAGTAGCTCGAGTTGTCGTCGTCGATGCGGGGGAGGTAGTCGAAGCAGAAGTCGTTCTCCGCGGTCGCGTGCGGCCCCCACCAGGCCTTCAGGAGCGAGACGAGGTACGCGTCGACGTTGCCCCACCAGCCGGCCGGCGACGTGTTCTCGTCGATGTAGTCCTGCAGCGTCGGCGAGTCGTCGACGTGCTTCATCTGCAGGTAGCCCGGGAGCGTGTTGAACAGGGTCGGGATGTCCGTCGAGCCCTGGATCGACGCGTGGCCGCGCAGGGCGACGATGCCGCCGCCGGGCCGGCCGATGTTGCCGAGCAGGAGCTGCACCACGCAGGCGGCACGGATGATCTGGACGCCCACCGTGTGCTGCGTCCAGCCGACGCCGTAGCAGAAGGCGCTCGTGCGCTCGCGGCCCGAGTTCTCGCACAGCTTCTCGGCCACGTGGAGGAAGTCCTCGACGGAGCACCCGCACGTCTCGGCGACGAACTCGGGCGTGTAGCGCGCGTAGTGGCGCTTCAGGATCTGGAACACGCAGCACGGGTGCTGCAGCGTCGGGTCCTCCTCGGGCGGCTCGCCGTGGTGGAGCGCGCCGCCGTGCCCGCCGTGGCCCGCCTGCTCGCCCTTCGGCGGCTTTCCGGCCGACGCCTTCGCCTCCATGCCCGCGTACTGCCACGTCTCGTTCGAGTACCCGTGCTCGGGGTCCCAGCCCGAGAAGAGCCCGTCGCCGTCCTCGGCGTCGACGTACCGCTCGTCGACGATCACCGGCGCGTTCGTGTACCGCTTGACGTACTCGTCGAACCAGCGTCCGTGCTCGAGGATGTAGTTGACGATGCCGCCGAGGAACGCGATGTCGCTGCCGGCGCGGATCCCGACGAACCTCGTCGCCATGGCGCTCGTGCGCGTGAAGCGCGGATCGACATGCATCACCTCTGCGCCGCGCTCTCTGGCCTCCATCACCCACTGAAACCCCACGGGGTGGTTCTCCGCCATGTTCGACCCCATGATCACGATGCAGTCCGAGTTCATGAGGTCCTGCTGGTAGTCGGTGGCGCCGCCGCGACCGAACGAGGTGCCCAGACCGGGCACCGTGGAGCTGTGTCATATGCGCGCCTGGTTCTCGACCTGGACGACGCCGAGGGCGACCATCAGCTTCTTGATCAGGTAGTTCTCCTCGTTGTCGAGCGTCGCCCCGCCGAGGTTCGCGAGCGCGAGCGTCCGGCGGTTCCGGTCGTCCCAGTCGCTCGCGCGTGCCTCGAGCACGCGGTCGGCGATCATGTCCAGCGCCTGCTCGAGAGGAAGCTCCTCCCACCGCGTCCCGTACGGCCGGCGGTACTTGACCCTGTACTCGCGCAGCGGCCCCTCGTGCATGTTCTTCGAGGCGGCGCCCTTCGGACACAGCCGGCCGCGCGAGATCGGGCTGGCCGGGTCGCCTTCGATCTGGGTCACCTCGCCGTCCTTCACGTAGACGAGCTGCGCGCAGCCGACGGCGCAGAAAGGGCAGATGGAGCGGGCGACGTGGTCGGCTTCGGCCGTCCGCGGCGTCAGCGTCCTCGACCGCTCCGAGCGCACCGCCTTCCCCCGCCCCCGTGGGTCCCGCTCGCGGATCTGCCGGACGACCGGCCACGACTCGAGCAGCTTCGGCAGCGGCACGTCCCGGATCCTTCCGCGACGAATTGCGTTGAAACGGCGGTCCGCCGCCGGCGGCGCTTGCGCCGCCCCGATCCGCCCGGCTCAGACCGGAGACGATGCAAGGAGCCGCGCGAGCTCCTCCGGCGTGTCGGCGTCGGCGACGAGCGTCCGGTCGAGCGCGACCATCGCGACCTCGAGCTCCTCGTACGCGTCGACGAGCGCGAGGCGCCGCTCGTGCAGACGGCGCTCGAGCACGGGCAGCGCCGAGCGCGCCCAAGCTCCCGGAAGCGGCCCGTCCGGCGTGACGGCGGCGTCGCGGCAGCGCTCGCCGAGCGTCCTCAGCGCGGCGGCAGTGACGTGCGGGCAGTCGACGGGGAGCACGACAGCGACGTCGTGCGCGGCTTCTCGGAGCGCGCCGACGACGCCCGCGATCGGCGCGCGGACGTCGACGCCGTCGTCGAGCACCGCGAACGGCAACGCGAGCTCGCCTGCCTTGCCGAGCGCGAGCCGCTCGTCGCAGGCCTCGCCGAGGACCCGCCACGCGCGCCCGGCGAGCGTCTCGCCGCCGATGCGCGCGAGCGCCTTCGGCGACCCGAAGCGGGTGCTCGCGCCGCCGACCAGCAGCACGCCGGTCAGCGGACGACGCGCCACGGCTCGCTGTAGACGTTGAGCCGGCCGTCGCGGACGAACCCGCAGAGCGTCACGCCGCGGTCGTGGGCGAGCTCGACGGCGAGCGACGACGGCGCGCCCACCGCGACGAGCAGCGGGCAGCCCGCGATCGACGCCTTCTGGACGAGCTCGAACGAGAGGCGGCCGCTGACGCAGAGGATCGCGTCCGCGAGCGGCAGCCGCCCGTCGAGGAACGACCGGCCGAGGACCTTGTCCATCGCGTTGTGGCGCCCGACGTCCTCGCGCAGGCAGAGCAGCTCGCCCGCGCCGTCGAAGAGCCCGGTTGCGTGCAGCCCGCCCGTCGCCGCGAACGCCGCTTGCGCCGCGCGCAGCCGTCCCGGCAGCGCAACGACGAGCGACGCCGGGACGGCGAGCCTGCTCTCGACCCGCGGCGCGTCGACGGCGACCGCCTCGAGCGCGCCCTTCCCGCAGACGCCGCACGACGACGAGGTGTAGAAGCTCCGCCGCAGTCGCTCCGGATCGAGATCCGGCGCGTCGAGCTCGACCGCGTTCGCGGCGAGGTCGCGCGGCAGAGCCGCCCCGCGCGGGCGCAATCCCTCCGAAAGCGCGAATCCAAGCGCCAGCTCCTCGTCGTGGCCGGGCGTCCGCATCGTCACCGCCACCGGGACGCCCGCCACGCGGATCTCGAGCGGCTCCTCCACCGCGACGACGTCGTCGGCGGCGCCGTCGGGGACGCGGACGATCTCGACGTGCGCGGTCGTGTACGGCGGCGCCGTCACGACCGCCTGCCGAAGAGCCGTCGCGTCGGAGCGTCGACGAGTCGCGCCACGACCCAACGCTACCGCCGATTATCCTCGTCGGTCGATGGACGTCTGGCTGCACGAGGCAGTCGCCGCGATCGGAGGCGGCGCCGAGCTGTCGGCGGAGGACGAGCAGACGCTGCTCGATCTCGCGGCGCACGCCGCCCACGAGAGCGGCGAGCGGACGAATGCGCCACTCCTCTGCTACCTCGTCGGGAGGCTGCAGGGCGACCGCGCGCTCGCCGACGTTGCCGAAGCCGTCCGCCGATCGCGCGCCTGACCCCCGCGAGGCAATCCTTACCCACGCTTAATGGCCGGTTAACGGCCGCCTTCCTGACGGTGGCGCGCGATGGATATAACGTTGCCGTGCTCGCTCACCGCATCCTGCTCGCCGTCGGGCTCGTGGCCGTTGCAGTAGCCGGTGCCGCCGTGGCGCTCGGCGGCGCGGCTGCACTGGGGGTGCTCGGGGAACAGACCACGATCCAGCAGGTCGCGCCGCTTCCGGGCGGCGGCGTCGGCTCGGTCTCACTCGGCAATCAGGCGGGGCGGCTCTCGGTCGAGGAGATCTACCGCCGCAGCGCGCCCGGCGTCGTTCAGATCACGGCCACCTCCGGCAGCAACGAGCAGGTCGATCCGTTCGACATCTTCCCGACCCCCACCCAGGTGGAGCCCGGGCAGGCGCTCGGCTCGGGGTTCGTGATCGACAAGGAGGGCCACGTGATCACGAACTACCACGTGGTCCAGGGCGCCGAC
>DATHAE010000121.1:0-7730 GCA_035296805.1 Gaiellaceae bacterium
TCCGCGTCGACCACATGCCGTACGGCGGCGTGAAGGGCTCCGGCACGGGCCGCGAGGGGCTGCGCTACGCGATCGAGGAGATGACGGAGCTCAAGCTGCTCGCGTTCAACGCGCCGAGTTGACGGCGACGGGCCGTTCAGCCGTCGGGGAAGTCGATGCGGTCGCCGTCGCCGATCTCGCGGACGACGCGAGCTGGGACACCGGCAGCCACGACGCCGGGAGGGAGGTCTCGTGTGACCACGGCGCCGGCGCCGACGACCGTGTCGTCCCCGATCGTCACGCCGGGGCAGACGATGGCGCCTCCGCCGAGCCAGACGTTGTCCCCGACGACGATCGGCTCGCCCGATTCCCACCCTCTGCGCCGCGGTTCAGGGTCGATTGGATGCGTCGCGGTGAGGAACTGGACACGCGTCGCGATCTGGCAGGCGGTTCCGATCGTGACCGCCGCGACGTCGAGGATGAGGCAGTCGTAGTTGAAGAACGTCCCGTCGCCGATCGAGACCCGCGTGCCGTACTCGCAGCGGAACGGGGCGCGAATGTCGACCGCCTTCCCGACGTTCCCGAGGAGCTCCCGGAGAATTTCCTCTCGCTCGTCTTGCTCCGAGTGCAGCGTGCGGTTGTAGCGGTCGAGGAGCTCTTGCGCACGCGCAAAGTCGGCCGCCAGGGCCGGGTCGTCCGCGATGTAGAGGTCGCCACGGAGCATCCGGTCCTTCATCTCGCCCATCGAAGCGGTGCCTACCCCGCCTCCGGCGTACCAACACCGCTACCTCCGCGACGCCGTCGCCGAGCCGAAGCGATCGCGACCGCGAAACGGCGCCGTCGCTAGGATCCGACCGCAGTGGCGATCCTCGAGCACAAGCTCCACGAGGTCGACCTCAGCGTCCACGGGCTCCACCCGACGGGCGCGGTCCATCGCAACCCGACGACCGCACGGCTCTACACGGACGCGCTCGTGAACCGCGACGGCACGCTCGCCGACGCGGGGCCGATCGTCTTCGACACCGGCCGCTTCACCGGCCGGTCGCCGAAGGACAAGCACGTCGTGCGCGAGCCCGGGTCGGAGGGCCGGATCTGGTGGGGCGGCAACAACCCGATCTCGGAGGAGCACTACGAGAACGTCCGCGACAAGGTCGTCTCGTTCCTCTCGGGCGAGGACGTCTACGTCGTCGACGCGTTCGCCGGCGCCGACCCCGAGCACCGGATCGGCGTCCGCGTCGTCACGCACAGTCCCTACCACGCGCTCTTCTCGAAGACCCTCTTCATCGAGCCGACACGCGAGGAGGCAGAGTCGTTCGAGCCGCAGGCGCTCGTGCTGCACGCGCCTCCGGTGGAGGCGGATCCCGACACCGACGGGACACGGACCGAGGTCTTCACGCTCCTCCACCCGACCCGCAACGAGGTTCTGATCGGCGGCAGCCACTACGCCGGGGAGATCAAGAAGTCGATCTTCACGCTGATGAACGACCGCCTGCCGCTCGAGGGAGTCTTCCCGATGCACTGCTCCGCGAACGTCGGCGCCGCGGGCGACGTCGCCGTCTTCTTCGGCCTCTCGGGCACCGGCAAGACGACGCTCTCGGCCGACCCGGAGCGGCTCCTGATCGGCGACGACGAGCACGGCTGGGGCGACACCGGCGTGTTCAACATCGAGGGCGGGTGCTACGCGAAGACGATCCGCCTGTCGGCGGCCGCCGAGCCGGGGATCTGGAAGGCCGTGCACTCCTTCGGGACGGTGCTCGAGAACGTCGCCGTGGACGAGGACGGAATGCTCGACCTCGACGACGACTCGAAGACGGAGAACACGCGCGCGGCGTACAAGCTCGAGCGGCTGGAGAACGTCCTGCCGGAGAAGCGCGCCGGCCACCCACGCGCGGTGATCTTCCTGACCGCCGACGCCTTCGGGATCCTGCCGCCGATCGCGCGCCTCTCGCGCGAGCAGGCGCTCTACTACTTCCTCTCCGGCTTCACGTCGAAGCTGGCGGGGACCGAGCTGGGGATCGACGAGCCGCAGCCGACCTTCTCGACGTGCTTCGGGGCGCCGTTCCTGCCGCAGCCGCCGCTGACCTACGCGCGCATGCTCGGCGAAAAGCTCGACGAGCACGGCGCGGCGGTGTGGCTCGTGAACACCGGCTGGACCGGTGGCGCGTACGGCGAGGGCCACCGGATGCCGATCGACGCGACGCGCGCGCTCCTCCGCGCGGCCCTCGGCGGGCACCTCGCAGAGGCCGCATACCGCACCGACTCGATCTTCGGGCTCGAGGTTCCGGTCGAGGTGCCGGCGGTCGACTCGTCGCTCCTCGACCCGCGCGGCACGTGGGCCGACCCCGAGGAGTACGACGCGAAGGCGCACGAGCTGGCCGCGATGTTCCGCGAGAACTTCATCCGCTTCGGCGACGTCGACGACGCGATCGTCGCCGCCGGCCCGCGTGCGTAGCGCTCACCTGCGCGCGGGCCGCGGCGAGACGAGGAACGGCGGGCTGACGAGCCGAGTCGTGCGCGACGGCGCAGCGGCGCTGGCGATCGTGACCTCGATCCGGTAGCGCGCCGCGAACGGCAACCGCCCGCGCTTGAAGTTGACGAAGCTGAGGTAACCCATCTTCAGCTTGCCGGCCGCCGTCCGCAGGTCGCGCCGCTTCACCGAGAGCGAACGCCCCTTCCGCACGACGGCGACCTGGTAGAGCGTCGCGCGGTAGGTCGCGTCCTCGCCCGCCGCGACGCGGAAGCGCCACTGGTCGTTCCGCCAGTTGAAGGTCCTGGCCCGTGGCCAGAGCAGGCGCACAATCGAAACGTTCGTGCGCGGCGCCGGGAAGAGCGCCTGGAGTGCCCCTCCCGGAGTCAGTGCCGCCGATGCCCCCGCGGGAGGCCGGAGCTTGAGGTGGAGGCAGTCGACGCGCCCTGCCGCCGCCTCGCCGATCGCCGCGCGGAACGGATCGAGCGACGCCTTGGCCGTCCAGTCGGCCCAGAAGACGCCCGACTGCCAGAGGGCGAGGTCCGACTCGTCGCGGAGGAGGAAGTTGAAGTACGCCTGCACGTAGGGCTGGCACGCCGCGAGGCGCACGGCGTCCGCCAGCTGCGCCCCCTGATCGGGCGCGAGGCTCTTCTCGTCGGGCGTGGACCCTGCGGGATCGCCGCCGACGGCCGCCGGAAGCGGAAGCTCGCTGTTCTCGGCGCCGGTGTAGAGGCCGCTCTTCGCGGTGTCGGGCGTCGTCTGGTAGCCGACCTCCAGGTACCAGATGAAGGCGCACCGCCCGCCGACGCAGAGGCCCGGGATCGGCTGGGTAGATCCGGCGAAGGCGTCGTGGTAGGCCTGCGTCAGCTTGTCCCAGTCGCCCTCGCCGATCGTCGTCGAGAGCGGGTGCGACCGCCACGGGCGCTCGCTCGAATGCTCGCCGTACGGGTGGTGGCCGACGGTGTCGAAGATCGGCGTCGTGCGCCCGCTCGTGCGGTACGCGGCGCCGATTCCGCGGATGAAGTTGCCGGGCGAGTGCGAGACGTTGCTCGCTGCGTCGGGATTGTCGTTCCCGCGCGACGACGTGCTCGTGATCACGTTCACGTCCGGCCGGAACCCGTGCAGCACGTCCCAGCAGCGCGCGAGCAGTGCCTCGTAGGCGGCGGGCGCGGCACTCGAGCCGTCGCCGCCGAACTGCGGCGTCCAGAAGTGGCTCTTGTTCACCTCGTTCCAGATCACGACGTCGCGGACCTGCGGGTAGCGCGCGAGCGCGCTGCGGACGAAGCCGCAGTACTGGTCGCGGCCGCCTTCGTCGAGCGGCGTGTCGGCGCTGGACGCTCCCAACACGGAGAGGACGACGCGCGTCTCGCCGCCGGCGGCGGCCACGCCGCGGTCGAGCCAGCTGCGGTCGCTCCCGTTGAGCTCGGTCTGCCCGCGGCTCCAGCGAAGCGTGAGCCGGACGGCGCGTGCGCCCACCGAGTGCAGCGCGGCAGACGCGGGCGCCGACTCGTACTTGAGGTGGTCGTCGGAGACGCCGACGAAGAAGCCGTCGCCCGCGCCGGCCGCGCCCGCGCCGGCGAGGCCGACGAGGGACGCTGCGACGACGATGACGATGCTCCTCAACGAACGGTGCTCCTCGGGGCGAACGACTATCGCTCCGAACGGCGCCGTTCGGGCGTATGTCGCGATGGTAGCCCGCCGCCGCCGCGCGCGAATCCCCCATTCGGGGATACGTCACGGCGACCCGTTCGGGTGTCTGCGCGCCCACTGATCAAGCGTGGCGGTGAGTTACCTGCGCACCGACAATGCGCGCCGAAGGCGCTCGCCGCGGAGCCGGGCCGTCAGCGGCGCGACGACTCGTCGCCCGAGCGGTCGCCGCGGCCGACGACGCTCGGGACGACGAACCAGAGCAGGCCGAGCCCGAGCACGAGGGCGACCGTGACCGGAACCCGAACGCGTTCGCCGTAGAGGAAGTCGGCGACGACGGAGACGCTGGCGGCGATGGCGAGCGCGAGGCAGATGAGACCCGAGATCGCCATCCGGTTCCCGAGCTGGAGCAGCTCCTCCTTCACACCCTCGCGGAAGCGCAGCCGGTGGTGTGCCGACGGCGCAATCAGGAAGGCCGACGCGACGGCGCACAGGAGCAGCGCGAAGAAGTAGATCGCGCGGTCGAACGTCGTGAGGGTCTCGAACTTGTCCGTGAACGGCAGGATGAGCAGGAACGCGAGCAGGACCTGGACGCCCGGCAGCGCGACCCGAAGCTCGTTCAGCAGCTCGATCAGCTCGCGGTCGAGACGTTCCTTCTCGGATTCGGCCACCGGGCACCGTATGCACCCGGCCGTCGCGGTCAAACGCGCCGCGCGCGGTCTCCGTCCTGTGCGTCCTGGCGCACCCAAAGCGTGACGAGGCGCGCGACGAGCGTGACGAGGAAGACCTGCCCGAGGAGCGCCTCGAGCACCGTGAGCGCCTGCGGGAGGCCGACCGCAGGGGAGAGGTCGCCGAAACCGAGCGTCGTCAGCGCAACGAAGCTGAAGTAGAGGAACTCGGACTGCTCGTGCTTGCCCGGCTGCGCGAAGAACGAGTCGCCGAGGCTGTTGACCGCCAGGTACAGGAACGCGAACAGGAGCCCCACGAGCACGTAGCTGCAGAGCGCGCCGAGGACCGTCTCGTGCGTCACCCGCCGGTGCTCGAGCACGCGCGACAGCGTGACGGGCAGCGTCGCCGTCACGAGCAGGGCGACCGGTAGCAGGTACGTGAGCCCGACGACCGAGCTCGAGTCGACGATCAGCACGAGCGGCGCGAGCGCCACGCACGCCGCGATCGTGACGATGTGGCGCCGCGTAACCGTTCGGCCGGCCTCGGGGTCGCTGATCGCGACGACGAGCGCGAGCGCCGAGAGCAGGATGCTGCCGACGGCGCCCCAGCGGCGATCCTCGACCAGCTCGAGCAGGAAGAAGTTCGCGAGCAGGAGGACGAGGAGGGTCGCGTAGCTGTCGAGGACGCGGACGACGTCGTGTCTCGACGTGCGGCCGAGGCGCGCGAGGATGTCGTTCACGCCGGCGGAGGCTACGCGCCGGCGAACGCGCGCAACGCGTCGACCAGCGCCCGAAGCTCGCGGCCGCGTGCGGTCAGGCGGTACTCGACGCGAGGCGGGCGCGAGTCGACCACCGAGCGCTGGAGGATTCCGGCGCCCTCGAGCTCCACGAGCCGCGCGGTCAGCGTCGCCGGTGGAACCGACCCGAGCGCTTGCAGGAACTCGTTGAACCGGACCGCTCCTTCGTGCGAGGCGTAGAGGATCGAGACCGTCCAACGGCGTTCGAGGAGGTCCGCCGTGCGGCGGACCTCCTCGGGGACGGGCTCGCACCTACGACAGCGCATGCGCGACGGATTCCGGCTCCAGCGCGAGCGCGAGCACCTCGTCGAGCGTCATCACAGGGTGGAACGTCAGCTCCTCCTTCACGTCCGCGGGCACGTCGTCGAGATCGGCGCGGTTCCGCTCGGGGATGATCACGTCGGTGAGGCCCGCGGCGTGTGCCGCGAGCACCTTCTGCTTCAACCCGCCGATCGGGAGCACACGACCCTGGAGCGTGACCTCGCCGGTCATGCCGACCGTGTGCCTTACGGGCCGGTTCGAGAGCAGCGATGCGAGCGCGGTCGTCATCGTGATCCCGGCGCTCGGCCCGTCCTTCGGGATTGCGCCGGCCGGAACGTGGACGTGGAACGAGCGGTCGTCGAAGGCGCCGTCGTCGATGCCCAGGTCCGCCGCGTGCGAGCGGATGTAGGAGAGCGCGATGCGCGCCGACTCCTTCATCACGTCGCCCAGCTGCCCCGTGAGCACGAGGTCCGGCTCGCCCTTCATCGACGTCGCCTCGATGAAGAGGACGTCGCCGCCCGTGCCGGTGACCGAGAGGCCGGTTGCGACGCCCGGGACGGCGGTCCGGTCGGCGGACTCCTGGTAAAAGCGCTGCCGCCCGAGCGCGTCGCGGACGAGCGCCGCGTCGACGACCACCGGCGCCTCCAGGTCGCCCGACACGATTCGCGTCGCCGTCTTGCGCAGGATCTTGCCGAGCTCGCGCTCGAGCTGGCGGACGCCCGCCTCGCGCGTGTACTCCGAGACGACGAGCTGGAGCACGTCGTCGGTGACGACGGTCTCGTCCTCGCGCAGCCCGTTACGGTCGCGCTGCCGCGGCCAGAGGTAACCGCGGGCGATCGCCACCTTCTCGTCGACGGTGTAGCCGTCGAAGCGGATGACCTCCATCCGGTCGAGCAGCGGTCCCGGGATCGTCTCGGCCAGGTTCGCCGTCGCGATGAAGACGACGTCGGAGAGGTCGAGCTCGACGTCGAGGTAGTGGTCGCGGAACGAGTGGTTCTGCGCCGGGTCGAGCACCTCGAGCAGCGCGGCCGACGGGTCGCCGCGCCAGTCGGCGCCGACCTTGTCGACCTCGTCCAGGAGGATCACCGGGTTCATCGTCCCCGCGTCGCGCAGCGCCCGGACGAGGCGGCCCGGGAGGGCGCCGATGTAGGTCCGCCGGTGGCCGCGGATCTCGGCCTCGTCGCGGATGCCGCCGAGCGACATGCGGACGAACTCGCGGTTGAGCGCGCGGGCGACGGACTCGCCGATCGAGGTCTTGCCGGTCCCCGGAGGGCCGATCAGGGTGAGGATCGCGCCGGAGCGCTTGTCCTCCTCGATGCCGCGCTCCTCGCGCAGCTTGCGCACGGCGAGGTACTCGGAGATGCGCTCCTTCACGTCCTCGAGCCCGGCGTGGTCGGCGTCGAGCACCTCGCGCGCGTGCGTGGGATCGAGCCGCTCCTCGGAGCGCTTGCCCCACGGCACGGCGAGCAGCCAGTCGAGGTAGGTGCGGATCATCTGCGACTCGCCGGTCTGGTCGCCCATCCGCTCGAGCCGCGCGACCTCGCGCTCGGCCTGCTCGCGCACGGGCTCCGGCAGGTTGGCCTCCGCGATCTTCGTGCGGTAGTCCTCCCCCATGGAGGCGTCGTCCTCGCCGAGCTCCTTGCGGATCGACTCCAGCTGCCGGCGCAGGATGTACTCGCGCTGCTGCTTCGCGGCGCCGCTCTCGACGTCGTCGCGGATCCGCTGGCGCACCTGGAGCTCCGCGAGCCGCTCGCGCTGCAGGCGCACGGCGAGCGCGAGCCGCTCGACCACGTCGACCGTCTCGAGCAGCGCGATCCGCTGCTCGAAGGTCAGGTCGGGTGAGTAGGCGCAGGTGTCTGCGAGCGCGCCCATCTCGCTGATCGAGCGCACGAACGCGGAGATGCGGTTGTC
>DATHAE010000122.1:0-6660 GCA_035296805.1 Gaiellaceae bacterium
GCGGTCTCGGTGATCGCCGGGCGACGGGCGCGGCGGAGCGCCCACAGCGTCGCGCCCGCGGCCACGACGCCGATCGCCACGAGCGCCACGACGATCCAGACCCACGGCGTCGACTCGTCGTCCTCGCCGGCCGGCGCCGCCTCGCGCTCCACGTCGTCGACGAGCGTGTTCAGCGTCCCCGCGAGATCGCCCTTCGGCCTCGCGTTTGCGTCCGCCTGGAGCTGCTCGGACACCGCGTGGTCGAACTCGGTGCCGTGGACGCCGAAGTCTCCGCCCGCGACGACGACGTACGTCCCGTCGCGGCCGAGACCGCCGGCGGTCTCGTCCACGACCTCGTGCGCGGGGTCGTCCTGGCCGTCGATCACCGCGACGTAGATCGCGCGCCCGCTCGTCCGGATCCGGCTCGCGAGGCGCTCCGCCTGCGCATCCGTCAGCGTCGGCTTCGCCCCAGGCTCGACGTACACCGGCGCCGTCGCGAGCGCCTCGACCGCCTCGTCGATCGCGCCGCCGTGCGCCCACGCCGGCGCGGCGGCTCCGAGGACGAGCAAGAGGAGGCCGAGCGCGCGCCGCACGACGGCAACCTTAGATGGTCGATCGGCAACCAGCTAGCGGTGTACGGATCCTGTTAACAGCCGCCGACGCCGTCTCCCGGTACGGCTACTCTCGGCCGCGGTCATGGTGCGTCGCATCGTCACGTTCGTGCTGCTCGCGGGCGCTTTCGCGGCGACGGCGCACGCGGCCGGACGCCTGCCGGCCGTGGCGCGGGGCGCGACCAGCGTCGAGCTGATGCCGCGCGTGACCTACGAGCAGGGTGTCCAGTTCACGCCGCACGGCGCCGTCGCATTCCACGTGATCACCGCACCGCGTCCCGGGAGCGCGAACGGCCTCTATGCCCTCGCGCCGACGCTCGCCCGCAGCACCGTCGTCGGCGGGCGCGCACGCGTCACGCAGATGCAGAAGGAGCTCTCCGCCCAGGCGACGACCGCGGGGATCAACGGCGACCTCTTCAACGAAGGCGACAGTCACCCGACCGGCATCTACATCGAGGGCGGCGTCCTCAAGCACCCACCTGCGACCGCCCGCTCCTCGATCGGCGTCGACAGCGGCGGAACCGTCCGCGTCGACCGCGTCAAGTTCTTCGGCACGTGGAGGGGGACCGGCCAGCGGCGGCCGCTGAACGGCCTCAACCAGGTTCCGAAGGGCGCCGAGGCGGTCCTCTTCACGCCTGCGTGGGGAACCGCGACGCCGCGCATCGCGGGCGCGGCGGAGATCGTGATGCAGCAGTTCCCGCAGACGACCCCGAACACCGATCTCGCGGCAACCGTGACCGCCGCGGCGACGAACGGCGGCACGCCGATCCCGCCGGACGGTGCCGTGCTGATGGCGGTGGGGACGCTCGCACCGAAGCTTGAGGCCGAAGCCGCGGTCGGCACCGCGATCGCGTCGCGGCTGATCCTCCAGCCCGACTGGACCGGAGTCGTCGACGCGCTCGGCGGAGGCCCCGCGCTCGTCCGCGACCGGAAGCCCGTCTTCCGCTCGCTCGAGGACTTCACCTCCGACCAGCTGACGCCGCGCGCGCCGCGCGCCGGGATCGGCCAGCTCGCCGACGGCCGCGTGATCCTCGTCGCGGTCGACGGCCGTAGCCGCGGCTACAGCGTCGGCATGTCGACCTTCGAGTTCGCCCAGACGATGGCGCGCCTCGGCGCCGTCCGCGCCTCGGGCGTCGACCCCGGCGATTCCGTCACGGTCGCGTTCGAAGGCCGCCTCCTCAATCGGCCGAGCGATCCCAGCGGCGAGCGCGCCGTAAAGGAGGCGCTGCTCGTGAAGTACTACGGCGTCTACGCGCCGCCGCTCTCGCCCGAGCCGCTCGGAGCCGATGCCGCGGCGCGTCCGCTCCCGCTCTCGTACAAGGTCGTGCGTCCGTCGAAGGTCACCGCCGAGCTCGTCGCGCCCGGCGGCAAGTCGCGGACATTCGAGGACGGCGCCGCCAAGCAGCCCGGGACGTACACGTTCTCGCAGCCCGCGCTCGAAGAGGAGGGAACGTGGCACTGGCGCGTGGAGGCGACGGACGATCTCAAGCGCCGGTCGACGATCGATCGTCCCGTCCGCGTCGACCTGACGCTCTCGAAGCTGCGCGTTCCCGCGGCCGCGACGCTGAAGCAGGGCCTGACGGTCCGCTTCTCGCTCTCCCGCGCCGCCCGCGCGGTGCTGAGGATCGAGACGAAGCTCGGCACGCCGGTCCGGACGCTGCCGGCTGTGCAGCTGCCGGCGGGCGAGGGAACGGTGCGCTGGAACGCGCGCCTCGTCGGGAGCACGTTCGCGTTCCCCGGGACGTACGTCGCCCGCGTCCTCGTCACGAGCGCCGTCGGGACGATGGATCTCGGCGCGCCGTTCACGCTCCGCGGCCCCGCACCGAAGCCGCCGAAGCCGCCGAAGCCGCCGAAGCCGAAGTCGAAGTAGCGTCGCGCGCGTGACGTCCTTCCTCGCGCAGCACGGCGTGTGGGCCGTGTTCGGCCTGATGCTGATCGACGCCGTGTTCCCCGCCGCGAGCGAGCTCGTGATGGTCTACGGCGGCGCCCTCGCCTCGGGCGCGCTCGCGCACAAGCTGCAACTGTTCGGCTCAGAGCTCGACAGCGGGCTGCCGTCGTACCTCGCGATTGCGCTCGCCGGGTCGATCGGCTATCTCATCGGCGGTGTCGCCGGCTGGGCGATCGGGTTCTACGGCGGCCGGCCGTTCCTCGAGCGCCGCGGCCGCTGGCTCCACATCACGCCCGCGCGCTTCGCGCGCGCCGAGCGGTGGTTCGGCCGCTGGGGCGACTGGGCCGTCTTCGTCGGGCGGGTGACCCCCGTCGCGCGCTCGTTCGTCTCGATCCCGGCCGGCGTCTTCGAGATGCCGCTCGGCCGCTACATCCTGTGGACGGCCGTCGGCTCGGCGGTCTGGTGCTTCGCCCTCGCGGGCGCAGGCTGGGGACTCGGCGCGAGCTGGGAGCACTTCCACCATGCCTTCCGCTATGCCGACGTGGCGATCGCCGTCGCGGTCGTCGGGGTCGCGGCGTGGCTGCTCGTCCGGTGGCGGTCGTCTACGATGGCTCGCCGTGGCGATTCCGCACGTTGACGTCAAGGCGCAGTACGCGCCGCTGATCCCCGAGTTGAAGGATGCATTCGCCCGGGCGCTCGAGTCCGGCCGCTTCATCTTCGGCCCCGAGGTCGAGGAGTTCGAGCGCGAGGCGGCGGACTACCTCGGCGTCGCCGAGACGGTTGGAGTCGCGAACGGCACCGACGCGATCGTGATCGCGCTCGACGCCCTCGAGATCGGCCCCGGCGACGAGGTCGTCTGCCCGTCCTTCACGTTCTACGCGACCGCCGAGGCGATCGTCCGGCGCGGCGCGACCCCGGTCTTCGCCGAGATCGACCCGGCCACCCTCAACCTCGACTCCGCCGACGTCGAGCGCCGCATCACCGCCCGCACGAAGGCGATCATGCCCGTGCACCTCTTCGGCCGGCCGGCGCCCGTCGAGGAGTTGAAGCAGCTCGGCCCGGCGATCGTCGAGGACGCCGCGCAGGCGTTCGGCTCGCCGGGGATCGCGACGAGCGTCGCATCGACCTTCTCCTTCTTCCCCTCGAAGAACCTGTTCGCGCTCGGCGACGGCGGCCTCATCTCCGTCAACGACGCGGAGCTGGCGGAACGGATCCGGATGCTCCGCTTCCATGGCTCGCGCGCGAAGAAGGAGTTCGTGTACGTCGGCTACAACTCGCGCCTCGACGCGATCCAGGCGGCGGCGCTCCGGATCTTCCTGCCGCACCTGGACGAGTGGACGCGCCTCCGGCGCGAGGCCGCAGCCCGCTACGGCGAGCTCGGGCTCGCCGAGATCGCGGACCTCCCGGCCGACGAGCCGGGCCACGTGTACCACATGTACGCCGTCCGCACCGGCGAGCGCGACGCGCTCTCCGCGGCGCTCTCGGAGGCCGCGATCCAGCACGCGGCCTTCTACACGACCCCGCTCCACCTTCAGCCGGCGCTGCGCTTCCTCGGCTACTCCGAGGGCGACTTCCCCGAGACGGAGAAGGCCGCGCGCGAGAACCTCTGCCTCCCGCTCTGGGCGGGAATCTCGGAGGAGCAGCAGGCCGAGGTCGTGGGCGTCCTGCGGCGCTCGTCGTCACTCGCCCGCGCCTGACGCCGTGCATTTCGTTCCGCTGAATCGGCACCGGCTCTGGCAGCTGGTGGCCGACGCGGTGCTGATCGCGACGGCCTGGCGGCTCACCTTCTTCCTCCGCTTCGACCAGACGCTCCCGTTCTACTACCGCGAGCTGCTCTCGTGGCGCGTGTTCGCGCTCGTGATCGGGATCAAGCTCGCGGTGTTCGTCGTATCGGGCTTCTACACGCGCTGGTGGCGCTACGTCTCGACTCGCGACATGTGGGCGGCGGTCCGCGGCGTCGCGGCCGCCTCTGCGCTGACCTACCTCGTGCTCTACGCATTCCCGCCCGAGCACACCTCGCGGCTCCCGCGCGGCGTGGCAGCGCTCGACCTGCTGCTGCTGCTCGCGTTCGTGACCGGGACGCGGCTGCTCGCGCGATCGATCATCGAGCGGCCGAAGACGGGCCTCGTCGCACACGGCAAGGAGGTGCTCGTGGTGGGGGCCGGCGACGCGGGCCAGCTCCTGATCCGCGAGATGCAGCGCAACCGACAGCTGCACTACACGCCGATCGGGCTCATCGACGACGACCCGCGCAAGCGGGGCACGCGGATCCACGGCGTCCGCGTGCTCGGCACGACCGACGACCTCCTCCATCTGCTGCGCGACAACAAGCCGGACGAGCTCCTGATCGCGATCCCGTCCGCGCCGGGCGAGGTGCGGCAGAAGGTGGTCGAGACCGCGCGCGCCGAGGGAGTGCCCGTGAAGACGCTGCCCGGTCTGCACGAGCTGATCGCCGGCGACCTGAACCTCGCCGGCCAGATCCGCGCCGTGCAGGTCGAGGACGTGCTCGGGCGCGAGCAGGTCGAGGTCGACCTCGGCGCAGTCGCCGCCTACGTGAAGGACAAGACGGTGCTGGTCACCGGCGCGGGCGGCTCGATCGGATCGGAGCTCTGCCGCCAGCTCGCGCGGCTCGGCGCGGCGCGGCTCCTGCTCGTCGACAAGGGCGAGTCGCCGCTCTTCGAGATCGAGCGCGAGCTCGTCGACGAGCGTGACTTCTCGGCGGCGATCCCGGTGCTCGCCAACTGCGGCGACGGCGCGAAGATGCGGCAGGCGTTCGAGCGCTACCGACCGCAGGTCGTCTTCCATGCCGCCGCGTACAAGCACGTCGCGATGCTCGAGGCGAACCCGCTCCAGGCGGTGGCGAACAACGTGCTCGCGACCCACTCGCTGACGGACGTCGCAGCCGAGTTCGGCGTCGAGCGCTTCGTGCTGATCTCGACCGACAAGGCGGCGAATCCGACGAACCTGTACGGGCAGTCGAAGGCGGTCGCCGAGTGGATCGTCGAATCGTTCGCGCTCCGCCAGGACGTCGCGACGCGCTTCGTCGCCGTGCGCTTCGGCAACGTCCTCGCCTCGGCCGGTTCGGTGATCCCGATCTTCCGCCGCCAGATCGAGCGCGGCGGCCCCGTCCGGGTCACGCACCCCGAGATGACGCGGTTCTTCATGACGATCCCGGAGGCGGTGTCGCTCGTCGTGCAGGCGGGCGCGATGGGCGGTCGCGGGCAGGTCTACGTGCTCGACATGGGCGAGCCGGTGAAGATCCTCGACCTCGCGAAGCAGATGATCCACCTCTCGGGCCGCACCGAGGCGGAGGTGCCGATCCAGTTCGTCGGCGCGCGCGCGGGCGAGAAGCTGCACGAGGTGCTGTGGAACGAGGGCGAGGCGGTGGGCCCGACCTCACACCCGAAGATCATGCGCGCGGCCCGGCCCCCGATCGACGCCGAGTGGCTCGACGACGAGCTCGCGGAGCTCGAGCGCCTCGTGGACGAAGGCGACACGCTCGGCGTCGTCTCACGCGTCACCGCGATGGTGCGCGACCCGCAGCGGGCGGGCGCAGCGGTCCTCGAGGACACGCTGCACTAGGAGGAGCTACGCCGACGCGGTCAGCTCGACCGGCTGCGGCGCCAGGTCGACGAGCTGCTCGAGCAGGTCGCGGTCGCCCTCGACCGAGACGAGGTCGAGCCTGCGGTCGACGAACATGTGGTAGACGCCGTCGGCGTCGCCCTTGACGACGACGTCCGGATCCTCGATCCCTCCCGCGCGCGCCTCGCCGTCGACGAGCGATGCGACCTCGTCGCCGACGTGGAAGACGAAGCGGCCGGGCGGCGCGAGCGGGGCGAGGATGATGTCGACGGCGTTCTCGAGCCAGCCCGGAAAGAGCTCGTCCGCCGCCGTCGGCGGCCCCAGCGAGCGAGCCCCCCACAGCGCGAGCTCGCGCAGGGTCGCGCGAAGTCCGCGCCCGTACTCGGTGAGGTCGTAGACGCGCGAGGCCGCGGGCGGCGGGAGCGTTCGCTTCGCGACGACGCCGCCGGCCTCGAGGTCGCGCAGACGTGAGGCGAGGATGTTCGTGCCGATCCCGGGCAGGTGGTCGACGAGGTCGGTGTACCGCTTCGGCCCGTGCATCAGCTCCCTGATGACGAGCAGCGCCCACCGGTCGCCGACCAGGTCGAGTGCCCGCGCGAT
>DATHAE010000123.1:0-12208 GCA_035296805.1 Gaiellaceae bacterium
ACCGGCTGCTCGGAGAGCCGTCCGTTGTGCTCGACGCGGAAGACGTCGATCATGCTGCCGCTCGACTTCGTCGTCACGATCAACCGCCGCCCGTCGGGCGTGAACCCGACCTGCCCCGGCGACATCAAGAAGTTCGGCGGGTTCGTGTTGGCGAGCCCGAGCGTGCGCGCGGAATCGCGGATCGGCTTCAGCCCGTGCTCGTGGATCCGGAACCCTTGGACGATTCCGGTTCCGCCTGCGTTCAGCACGTAGACGATCTTGCGATGGACGGCAATGCTTGCCGGGAACTGCCCTCCCGCCGGAACGACGTTCTCGAGCTCGAGCTCGTCTCCGTGGACGCTGAAGGTGGAGACGGTGTCGCTGCCCGCGTTCACCGCGAGCAGCAGCCGCTGCTTGGGGACGTACACGAGCGAGCCTTGCGACGCGAGCCGGTCGGACTCCGTCCCCGGCAGCGCGGCGCCGCCGTTTCCGCCGGTGGGGTAGGTGCCGGCGGGAGTCAAGTGCCCGTCGCCGCCCCGGTCGTACACGACGATCCGGTTGCCGGTCAACTCGTTCGTCTGGACGAAGCGACGTCGGCGGCGTCGCCTTTCTTCGCTTTCTTGGCGTGGCCGTCGCCCGGCGAGGCCGCCGGCACGATCGCGAGCGCGGCGGCAAGCGCCGCGAGCACCGCGGCAAGCACTGGACGATGCGTCATCGATCCTCCTCGTGGTCGCTGCTGAAGAAGACGTGTTCGTCCGGACGAACGCATACTCCGTTCCCGTGCCGCGCCGTCCGAAGCGGGCCCGGCCGCCGAATTTCGATTTGGTAAGGACTCTGCCGCGCGCGCACGCGCGCGCGGCGACGAGTCTCTTCCGTCAGTCGCGCTCGTCCTTCTGGCCGCCGACATCGCCGCCCGTCTCGTCGGTCGTCATCGCGTCGGCCTCGCCACTCGACGTCTTCGCCCACGGCTGCCCCGCGGCGGTCGAGCCCTCTTCCTCGTCTGCGAGCTCTTCGCGCTCGCGCTCTAGATCGCTCATCCCTGCGTCGTCCCCGTCGGCGCGTTCCGTAACCGCGCGCGACACCACGGAGTCGGACGCGCTGCGGCGTGCCTCGGTCCGAACGCGGGAAGCTGCAGCGCGTTGCTCGATCAGCCCGCGTCGAAGCCCTCGAGCGCCGCCTCGACGAGCGACGGGAGCGTGCGCAGGTTGTAACCGCCCTCGAGGACCGCCGCGACGCGCGGCGCGAGGGCAGCAGTCCGCCGCGCGAGCTCGCGGAAGGCGCCTGTCGAAAGCTCGATATCGGCGAGCGGATCGTCGATGTGCGCGTCGAACCCGGCAGACACGAGCAGCAACTCGGGCTCGAACCGCGTGACGGCGCGCTCGACGGTCGACCACGCCTCGAGGTACTCGTCGTCGCCGGCGCCTGCGTTCATCGGGATGTTCACCACGGTCTCACCCTGCTCGTACGGGCCGCCCGTGCCCGGGTAGAACGGCCACTGGTGCAGCGACACGAAGAGGATCGAGTGGTCGTCGGCGACGATGTCCTGCGTGCCGTTTCCGTGGTGGACGTCCCAGTCGACGATCGCGACGCGCTCGATCCCGAGCTCGGCCTCGGCCCAGCGCGCGGCGACGGCGATCGAGTCGTAGAAGCAGAAGCCCATCGCGCGCTCGCGCTCCGCGTGGTGGCCCGGCGGGCGGGCGAGCGCGAAGCCGCCGCGCCGTACCGCCTCGATCGCCGCGCCCGCCGCGAGCAGCGCCGCCTCGTGGGTCGTCTCGGTGCAGATCGTGTCCGGGTCGATCCAGCCCGGCGCGCTGCGGACGAGGTCGACGAGCTCGCGCGAGTGGCAGCGCAGGACGTCCTCCTCGGTCGCCGGCTCGCACTCCGCGAATCCGAACTGCTCGTGCAGGACGGCGAGCCGCTGCTGCGACTCCGGGTGCGTTCCCGTCGGATGGAGCCGCGCGAACGCGGAGTGGCTCACGAGCTCGATTGCGCGCGCTCCTCCAGTCGCCCGGCGAGCGCGCCGAGGCCGAGCCCCGACGCGTGCTCGGCCGCCCGCTTCCAATTCAGCTCGTGGTCGCCGAGCTTCGGGAGCGGCGCGGCCGCGTCCATCGTCGCGATCCGGCGGTAGAGCCGCAGCTCGTCCGCGAGCGTCGCGAACCGCCCGGCTGCGAGCGCCGCCTCCAGCGACTCGTACTGGCGCAGGATGTCGGCCGCCTTCTTCGGTCCGACTCCCGGCGCGCCGGGAATCCGATCGGACGAGTCGCCGCGCAGGGCGATGAAGTCCGGTACCTGCTCGGGCTCGACGCCGTACCGCTCGCGCACCTCCGCCGGGCCGACGCGCGTCAGCTCCGACACGCCCTTCACCGGCTGCAGGATCGTGACGCGGTCGCTCGCGAGCTGGAACGCGTCGCGGTCCGATGTGGCGACGATCACCGGCCCCTTCACGTTGACGGCGGCCGCCGCGAGGAAGTCGTCTGCCTCGTACCCGGGCGCCTTCGCGGTCGCGAAGCCGAACGACTCGACGAGCGCGGGCAGCGCGTCGAGTTGCTCGAGCAGCGCGTCGTCGAACTCGCGGCCCGACTGATACTCCGCCAGCGCCTCGTGGCGGTACGTGGGCGTGTCGAGCGAATCCCAGGCGGCGAGGACGGCGCGCGGCTGCTCCGCGTCCCAGAGCCGCAGAAGGAAGTTCGCGAAGCCGACCAGCGCGTTCGCCGGCCTCCCGCCCGCGCCGCGGATCGACTTCGGGAGCGCGTGGTAGGCACGGTGTGCGAGCGAGTCGCCGTCGATCGCGAGCAGCGGCCGGTCGCTCATCGCTCGTGACACTGTGTCACAAGGGCCGTTCGGGTCACAGGGACGCCTCCAGGGCAGCGATCCGCTCCATCAGGCGGCCGGTCGCGAGCCGCGCCGCCTCTCCTGGATCGAGGTCGACGAGATCGTCCGTCCGCACCGGCTCGCCGTAGAGGACGCTCACCCGCGCGAGCCGTCTCAGCGCGTCCGTTCCGGCGATCGCGGCCGGCACGAGCGGCACGTCAGCCGCGAGCGCGATCCGCGCCGCGCCCGTGTGCGCCTCGGCCTGCCGCGTCTTCCACAGCCCCTTCCGCCGCCGCGTCCCCTCGGGGAACATCGCGATCACGTGCCCGTCGCGCGCGAGTTGCTCGGCAACGCGCATCGCCTCCGCGTCGCGCTCGCCGCGGCGGACCCGGAACGCGCCGGCGCCGCGGATGAACGCGCCGAGCGGGAACCAGAAGAGCTCCGACTTCGCCATGAAGCGGAGGAACCGGCGCGGGAAGATCCCCATTCCGAGTGCCCAGGGGTCGAAGTTCGAGTTGTGGTTCGCTGCCAGTACGTACCCGCCGTCGCGCGGGAGGTGCTCGGCGCCGCGCGCGCGGTAGCGGAAGAGCGCCTTCATCAGCGGCCACGAGAGGACGCCGACGAGCAGGTAGACGAGGGTTGGCCGCGGAGGACTCGTCACAAGCGGCGAGTATCGCCCATGCGGCACCCGGCGCTATGGTGGCCCGCGACATGGCGGAGAAACAGCCTGGAAACGGCGGCAGGAAGCTCGTCGTCGTCGAGTCGCCGGCGAAGGCGAAGACGATCGCCGGCTATCTCGGTAAGAACTACATGGTCGAATCGTCGATCGGCCACATCCGCGACTTGCCCGACTCGGCGGCGCAGATCCCGGCCGCGCAGAAGAAGGAGCCGTGGGCGCGGCTCGGCGTCGACGTCGCGAACGACTTCGAGCCGCTTTACGTCGTCGACGCCGACAAGAAGAAGGTCGTCGCCGACCTGAAGCAGAAGCTCGAATCCGCCGACGAGCTCCTACTCGCGACCGACGAGGATCGCGAGGGCGAGGCGATCGCGTGGCACCTCGTGCAGGTGCTGAAGCCGAGCGTGCCGGTCCGGCGGATGGTCTTCCACGAGATCACGCGCCCGGCGATCGAGCGCGCGCTGGGCGAGACGCGCGAGATCGACGACAGGCTCGTCGACGCTCAGGAGACGAGGCGGATCCTCGACCGGCTCTACGGCTACGAGGTCTCTCCCGTCCTCTGGCGCAAGGTCATGAAGGGGCTCTCCGCTGGGCGCGTCCAGTCGGTCGCGATGCGGCTCGTGGTCGAGCGCGAGCGCGAGCGGATGGCCTTCCGCGCCGCGGAGTACTGGGACCTGCTCGCGACGTTCGACCCCGGCGCGTTCAGCGCGCGACTCGCAGCCGTCGACGGCGCGCGCGTCGCGACCGGGCGCGACTTCACCCGCGACGGGAAGCTGCGCGCCGACGACGCGGTGCAGCTGACCGAGACCGACGCGCGCGGCCTCGCCGCCGCGCTCGAGAGCGCGTCCTTCTCTGTGCGTTCGGTCGAGGAGAAGCCGTACACGCGCAGGCCCGCGCCGCCGTTCATGACGTCGACGCTGCAGCAGGAGGCGAGCCGGAAGCTCCGCCTGTCGGCACAGCAGACGATGCGCATCGCCCAGCGCCTGTACGAGAACGGCTACATCACCTACATGCGCACCGACTCGACGTCGCTCGCCGAGTCGGCGCTGGCGGCTGCGCGCGACCAGGCGCGCGAGCTGTACGGCGCGGAGTTCGTCCCGGCGCAGCCGCGCCTCTACGAGCGCAAGGTGAAGAACGCGCAGGAGGCGCACGAGGCGATCCGTCCTGCGGGCGACCGCTTCCGCACCCCCGACGAGGTCCGGCGCGAGGTCTCCGGCAACGAGTTCGCGCTCTACGACCTGATCTGGAAGCGGACCGTCGCGTCGCAGATGGCGGACGCCCGCGGCCAGACCGTTTCCGTCCGCATCGGCGCAACCACCGCCGACGGTCGCGATGCGGAGTTCGCGACCGCCGGCACGGTCATCACCTTCCGCGGGTTCCTGCTCGCCTACGAGGAGGGTCGCGACGAGGCGGCGGAGACCGAGGAGAAGCGCCTGCCGCCGCTCACGGAGGGCGACTCGCTGACGACGACGGCGCTCGAGCCCGAGGGGCACTCGACGACGCCGCCGCCCCGGTACACCGAGGCGAGCCTCGTCAAGGCGCTCGAGGACCGCGGCATCGGCCGGCCGTCGACTTACGCGGCGATCATGGGCACGATCATCGACCGCGGCTACGTGCGTCGCGTCGGCCAGGCACTCGTCCCGTCGTTCGTTGCATTCGCGGTCACGAACCTGCTCGAGCAACACTTCACGAAGCTCGTCGACTACGAGTTTACGGCGCGCATGGAGGACGACCTCGACCGCATCGCCGCCGGCGACGAGCAGCGGACGGCGTGGCTGCAGCATTTCTACTACGGCTCCGGCGGCGATGGCGACGGCGAGCCCGGCGGCAACGGGCTGAAGGAGCTCGTCAGCGACCTCGACGACGTCGACGCGCGCGCTATCAACACGCTCGAGATCGGGGACGGGATCGAGCTCCGGATCGGCCGCTACGGGCCGTATCTGCAGCGCGGCGACGAGCGGGTGACGGTCGGCGACGAGCTCGCGCCGGACGAGCTGACGGTCGAGCGCGCGCGCGAGCTGCTCGCGCAGGGGTCGGAGCACCGCGAGCTCGGGCTCGACCCGGAGACGGGGCGCGCGATCGTGCTCAAGAACGGCCGCTACGGCCCGTTCGTGACCGAGGTCGCCGACGACGGCGAGAAGCCGCGCACGGCGTCGCTCTTCAAGTCGATGTCGCCCGAGTCGGTGACCCTCGACGACGCGCTGCGGCTGCTCACCCTGCCCCGGACGATCGGGATCGCGGGCGACGGCGAGGACGTCGTCGCCGCGAACGGCCGCTACGGCCCGTTCGTGCGGAAGGGAAAGGAGACGCGCTCGCTCGAGTCGGAGGAGCAGCTGCTTTCGATCGGCCTCGACGAGTCGCTCGCGCTCCTCGCGCAGCCCAAGCAGCAGCGTGGCCGCGGCGCCCCGAAGCCGCCGCTGAAGGAGCTCGGCGACGACCCGTCGTCCGGCAAGCCGATCATGCTCAAGGAGGGGCGCTTCGGGCCCTACGTCACCGACGGCGAGACGAACGCGAGCCTCCGCGCAGGGGACTCCGTCGACTCGATCACGCCGGAGCGTGCCGTCGAGCTCCTCGCAGACCGGCGTGCCAGTGGCCCGGCGAAGCCGAAGCGGCGCGCGAAACGTTAGTGAATGCTCACAGTTCCGCCAACATGTGGAGCCCGATCGCGTCCATACTGAGCGGGGGGCCTCACCCAAGCACGCGCCTGCGCACGAAGGCCGGCAGGAGCCGGCGCCAACGGAATAGCGCATGAAGCGGTGTCGTTGGAAAGGGCACGCCCGATCGCGGGGTGTTCGGCCTGGAAAGCGCAGGACATATCCCTTACGGTGAGAAGGTTGAACGAGGCAACGGATTCAGGAAAGGGTGTGGCAGGAGCACTTGACGCAGAACCAGCTGAACGAATTGCTTGAGACCGAAGGGGCGCGCGCCCTCCTCGACGCGGGCGAGGAACGCGGGTGGATCGAGCCGTCCGAGCTCGAGGCGTTTGCCGTCGAGCACGACCTGGCCGATCCCGACGTCGAGGAGCTGACCCGCGAGCTCGAGCGCATCGGCCTCGAGGTCCGCGAGCCCGTCGTCGAGGAGAAGAACAAGAAGGCGCAGCCCGAGCCGGTCATCTACGAGGCCGACGTGCCGTCGGGCGCGGGCGACAGCCTGCAGCTCTTCCTCGCCGACGTGGGGCGGCACAAGCTGTTGACCGCCGCCGAGGAGGTCACGCTCGCGAAGGCGATCGAGCGGGACGACGAGCGCGCGAAGCGGCGCATGATCGAGTCGAACCTGCGCCTCGTCGTGTCGATCGCGAAGGGCTATCGCGGGCTCGGCGTGCCGTTCCTGGACCTGATCCAGGAGGGGACGCTCGGTCTCAACCGCGCCGTCGAGAAGTTCGACTGGCGCCGCGGCTACAAGTTCTCCACGTACGCGACCTGGTGGATCCGACAGTCGGTACAGCGCGCCGTCGCGAACCACGCCCGCACGATCCGCGTCCCGGTCCACGTCGTCGAGCGCCAGCAGAAGCTGTCGCGCGCGGCACGGCGGCTCGAGGTCGAGCTCGGGCGCGAGCCGACGAAGGACGAGCTCGCGGAAGCGACGGGCCTGCCGATCCAGCACGTCGACGAGGCGCTCTCCGCCGCGTCGGCCTCCGTCTCGCTCAACCAGACGGTCGGCGCCGACGACGAGGGCGAGCTGGGCGACCTGTTCGCCGACCGCGACGCCGTCGACCCGTTCGACGAGGCCGAGGAGTCGCTGCGTCGCCAGAACATCCGCAAGGCACTCGACGCGCTCCCGGAGCGTGAGCGGCGGATCCTCGAGCTGCGGTTCGGCTTCGAGGGCGAGCCGTGGACGCTCGAGGCGATCGGCCACGAGCTCGACCTGACGCGCGAGCGCGTCCGCCAGCTCGAGGGCCAGGCGCTCTCACGGCTCGCCGCGCTGCGCGAGCTCGCCGGCCTCGCCGCCTAGGCGATCCACTTCTGCGGACGAGAAGGGGCCGGAGAAATCCGGCCCCTTCCGACGCCCGGAAGCCCCGGGCCAAACAATGGAACCTTTTGAACGTCTGGAGTAGCATCCTCCCGTCGAAACCAAAAGGAGAAATTGTGAAGGCGAAACCGCGCAATCTTGCGCTTGCCGCGTTGCTCGCGGCCTTGGCCCTTGTCGGGGCGTCCGTCGCGCTCGCGGGCGCGCAGGCGTCCAAGACGATCGTCTTCGGCACGGACGCGGAGGTGGCGCTGCTCGATCCTGCGCTCGTCTCCGACGGCCCGTCGCTGCGGGCCACCGATCAGATCTTCAACAGCCTCGTCGGCTTCAGGCCCGGCAGCACGAAGCTCATCCCCGAGCTCGCGCTGAGCTGGAAGCCGAGCACGAACGGGCTCTCCTGGACGTTCAAGCTGCGGCGCGGCGTCAAGTTCAGCGACGGGACCGCCTTCAATGCGGCCGCCGTCTGCACGAACTTCACGCGGTGGTTCACATTCCCGGGTCCGCTGCAGAACGCGTCGCTCTCGTACTACTGGAACACGGTTTTCCTCGGCTTCGCCAAGCCGGCGTCCGGCAACCCCGGGCCCGACAAGAGCCTGTACAAGGGTTGCAAGGCGAAGGGCAAGTACACCGTCACGATCCTGCTGACGCGGCGCTCGACGTCGTTCCTGGGCGCGCTCGCGCTGCCGAACTTCGGGATCGCGAGCCCCGCGGGGCTCAAGAAGTACCAGGCCGATGCCGGCACGGTCGACGCGAACGGCGTCTTCCACCCGACGGGGACCTTCGCGACGCGGAACCCGGTCGGCACCGGGCCGTACAAGCTCAAGTCGTGGGACGTCAACAGCAAGCTCGAGCTGGAGCCGAACGGGCGCTACTGGGGCAAGAAGCCGACCCTGACGCGCGTCATCTTCCGGCCCGTCGGCGACACCGCGGCACGCCTGCAGGCGCTCCAGAGCGGTGAGCTCCAGGGCATGGACGGCGTCGATCCCGCCGACTTCGCGACCGTCCAGCGGAACTCGAAGCTGAAGCTGCTCAAGCGGCCGACGTTCAGCGTCGGGTACCTCGGGATCAACCAGGCGAAGGCGCCGATGGACAAGCCGCTCGTGCGGCAGGCGCTCGCGTTCGGGGTCGACCGGGCCGCAGTCGCCGGCTTCTACGCCGGGAACGGCAAGGTCGCGAACCAGTTCCTCCCGCCCGCGCTCTTCGGCCACGCCCCGAAGGGCGTTCCGAGCTACAAGTACGACCCGGAGAAGGCGAAGTCGCTGCTCCGGCAGGCCGGCCTCACGCTCCCGGTGAAGGTCGACCTCAGCTATCCGACGAACGTCAGCCGGCCGTACATGCCCGACCCGAAGCGGAACGCCGAGGCGATCGGGGCGAGCCTCGAGAAGTCGGGCTTCAGCGTCACGTTCCACTCGGCGCCGTGGCGGCCGACCTACCGCGCCGAGGTGCAGGCCGGGAACTACCAGCTCTTCCTCTTCGGCTGGATCGCCGACTTCCCGGACCCCGCGAACTTCCTGAACGTCCACTTCGGGTCGTTCTCGCCGCAGTTCGGGTTCCGGAACCAGGCGCTCTTCACCGAGCTGCAGAACGCCGACGCGGAGCCGAACCTGGTGAAGCGCACCGCGCGCTACCAGAAGGCGAGCGTCGACGTGATGAAGTACGTCCCGGTCGTGCCCTACATCTGGGCGGGATCGGGCGTCGCGCTCGACCGCAACGTCACGAAGTACACGCCGGGCCCGATCGGCCCGGTGAACGAGCCGTTCTCGATCGTTCAAGTGGGGTCGTAGAACTGCCACGCCGGATGCCGGCGGACGACGACTAGATGCTGCGTTTCGTCGTCCGCCGGCTCCTGCTCCTGGTCCCGATCCTCCTCGGCGTCTCGCTCCTCGTCTTCGTCTGGATCCGGGCGCTGCCGGGATCGCCCGCTCAGTCGCTGCTCGGCGAGCGCGCGACGCCCCAGCTGATCAAGCAGGTGAACCACCAGTACGGGCTCGACCGGCCGGTCTACGAGCAGTACTGGAAGTACGTCGACCAGACGGCGCACTTCCGGCTGGGGACGAGCATCTCCAGCTCGCGCACGGTCGGGTTCGAGATCCGCAACCGCTTCCCGGCGACCGTGGAGCTGGCGATCGCGGCGATGCTCTTCGCGGTCGCGCTCGGGATTCCGCTCGGGTTCCTCGCGGCGAAGCGGTACGGAACCGCGTTCGACCACGGGAGCCTCGTCGTGTCGCTGATCGGGATCTCGATCCCGATCTTCTTCCTGGGGCTGATCCTCAAGTACGTCTTCGCCGTGCGACTCGGCTGGCTCCCGAGCATCGGCCGCGAGGACGTGCTCGCCGAGCGCGACCACCCGACGAACTTCTACATCCTCGACGCGATCATCGAGCGCGACCCGGCGGCACTCTGGGACGCGATCAGACACCTGATCCTGCCTGCGGTCGCGCTCGGCACGATCCCGCTCGCGATCGTGACGCGGATCACGCGCGCCTCGGTGCTCGACGTCCAGAACGAGGACTACGTGCGCACCGCGCGCGCCAAGGGGCTCTCGCCCCTGGTCGTCGACCGCCGCCACGTGCTCCGCAACGCGCTGCTGCCGATCTCGACGATCATCGGCCTCCAGACGGGGCTCCTGCTCTCGGGCGCCGTGCTGACGGAGACGATCTTCGCGTGGCCCGGAGTCGGCAGCTGGCTGGCGGAAGCGATCTTCAACCGCGACTACCCCGTCCTCCAGGGAGGGATCCTCTTCCTCGCGGTCGTCTTCGTGCTCGTCAACCTGGTCGTCGACATCTCGTACGCGATCATCAACCCGAGGATCCGGCTCTCGTGAGTGTTGCCGAGCTCGAAGCGCATCAGATCGAGCTGCACGCGCCGAGCGGGCTCTGGCGCGACGCATGGCGTCGCTTGCGGCGAAACCCGGGCGCCGTCGTCGGCTTCGCGCTGGTCGCGACCTTCGCGGTTCTGGCCGTCCTCGCGCCGGTGATCGCACCCTTCGACCCGCGGGAGCAGAACCTCTCGCTGCTCACGAACGGCTGCTGCCCCGGTCCCTCGGCCGACCACTGGCTCGGCGTCGACCAACTCGGCCGCGACGAGCTGTCGCGGATCGTCTACGGCGCGCGCTTCTCGCTCGTGATCGGCTTCGTCGCCGTCACCGTCGGGCTGGGGGTCGGGCTCGTGCTCGGGGCGACCGCCGGCTACATCGGCGGCATCGTCGACACGATCATCATGCGCGCGATGGACATCATGCTCGCGATCCCGGGCCTCCTGCTCGCGATCGGCCTCGTTGCAATGCTCGGCCCGGGGCTGTGGCAGATCATGATCGCGGTCGGCGTCACCAACATCCCGATCTTCGCAAGGCTCCTCCGCGGCTCTGTGCTGGCTCAGCGCGAGACCGATTTCGTGCTGGCCGCGCGCTCGGTCGGGGTGCCCCGCCGCTCGATCCTCTCGTCGCACATCCTCCCGAACGCGATGTCGGTCGTGATCGTGCAGGCCACGCTGGCAATGGCGACGGCGATCATCGACGTCGCGGGCCTCGGCTTCCTCGGGCTGGGGCCGCAGGATCCCGGGACGCCGGAGTGGGGGACGATGCTGACGGGCGTCGACCGATACCTCCAGAGCGCGCCGTTCCTCGCGGTCGCACCGGGGATCGCCATCGTCCTCTCGGTGCTCGGCTTCAACCTGATCGGCGACGGCCTGCGCGAGGCGCTCGACCCGAAGCTGCGCGGCCGTGTCTGAGCGTGCGGGAGCCGACCCGCTGCTCTCGGTGCGCGACCTGCGCGTGGAGTTCTCGACCGCGCGCGGCACCGTCTACGCCGTCAACGGCATCTCGTTCGACGTGGCGGCGGGCGAGACGCTCGGGATCGTCGGCGAGTCCGGCTGCGGCAAGAGCGTCACGTCGCTCGCGCTGCTCGGCATCCTCGCGGGCAACGGGCGAGTCGTGGCGGGAACCGCGCAGTTCGGCGGCCGCGACCTGCTGGCGCTCCGCGACAGCGAGCTGCGCCGGATCCGCGGACGCGAGATCGCGATGATCTTCCAGGACCCGATGACGAGCCTGAACCCGGTCATCACCGTCGGCCGGCAGATCCGCGAGGCGCTCGAGACGCACTTCGACCTGAGCAAGCAAGAGGCGACGCGCCGCGCCGGGGCGCTCCTCGACCAGGTCGGGATCCCCAGTCCCGACGTCCGGCTCAAGGACTACCCGCACCAGTTCTCAGGTGGGATGCGGCAACGCGCGATGATCGCGATCGCGCTCGCGTGTGAGCCGAAGCTGTTGATCGCCGACGAGCCGACCACCGCGCTCGACGTGACGATCCAGGCGCAGATCCTGAAGCTGTTGAGGGACCTCGTCGCCGAGCGCGATACGGCGCTCGTCCTGATCACGCACGACCTCGGCGTCGTCGCCGGGATGTGCGACCGCGTGAACGTGATGTACGGCGGCATGTTCATGGAGACGGGCACCGCCGAGGGTGTCTTCGAGCGGCCGCGCCACCCGTACACGCTCGGCCTCCTCCAGTCGATCCCGCGGCTCGACCGCGGTCGGAAGGCGAAGCTGCACCCGATCGAAGGGGCGCCCCCGAACATGCTCCGCGCCCCGCAGATGTGCCCGTTCGCGCCGCGGTGCGCCTACGAGGTCGAGCAGTCACGGAAGGAGGTACCGCCTCTCGTCGAGCTCGAGCCGGACCACTTCGCCGCGTGCTTCAACCCCGTCGACGAGACCGAGTGGGCGCGGCTGCGCGCGGGGACCGCTGCGTGACGATCGAGCTGTTCGACGCCCGCCACCTC
>DATHAE010000124.1:0-11650 GCA_035296805.1 Gaiellaceae bacterium
GGCGGGTCGCTGGCGGCGCGGCCCCGGCATCGACCTCTTCCGCGCCGTCGAGCGCGAGCTCGGCCCGCTGCCCGTGATCGCCGAGGACCTCGGCGTGATCACCGAGCCGGTGACGCGCCTGCGGCGCGAGCTCGGCTTCCCCGGAATGCTCGTGCTCCAGTTCGCGTTCGACGGGCGCCCCGACAACTCGTACCTGCCCGCGAACCACGAGGAGAACGCGATCGTCTACACGGGGACGCACGACAACGACACGGCGCTGGGCTGGTGGCAGTCGCTTGCGCCGGCCGAGCGGGCGCGCGCGCGGCTCGATCCGCAGGATCCCGTCTGGTCGCTGATCGAGCTGGCGCTCGGCTCGCGCGCGCGCGTCGCGCTCGTCCCGCTGCAGGACGTCCTCGAGCTCGGAAGCGAGGCGCGGATGAACCTGCCCGGGACGGGCGAGGGGAACTGGGCCTGGCGCTACAAGTCGGCGCAGTTGACGGACGAGCGTGCGCGCCGCCTGCGAGAGCTGACGGAGCGCCACCGCCGCGCGTAGCTCGCGCGTCACGGCTGCGACCGGCGCAGCCACTCGGCGAGGAACGGCTCGACGATCGAGTAGTCGCCGTTCTCGTCGCGCGCGACGACGTCCTTCTTCACCAGGCCGCGCAGCGCGGTCTGGAGCGACGGGTTCGGCGGCAGCTCGTGCCGCGCCCGGTAGTCCTCGCCGTAGATCGACCGCGTCGGCTCCTCGGCCAGCGCCATCAGCAGGAGGCGCTGCCCGCGCGAGGCGTCGTCCCACAGCGTCACGAAGTGGTTGTTCTCGGAGCGCAGCACCTGCTCGAGGGCGGCCTGGACATCGCCCTCGTACGCAAACCGTCCCTCCGGGACGAGCTCCCACACGAAGTGCGCAAGCTCCTGCGTCGCGTACGGATGACCGCGGGTGATGTCCAGCAGGCGGTCGAGCGCCTCGCGCGTGATCTCGCGCTCCGACTGGGAGAAGCGCCGCTTGACAAACGATGCGAACTTCCGGCGCGGGATCGGGCCGAGCTCGACCCGGCGCGCGCTGCGCCAGAAGGCGGCATTGCGGTCGCTGAAGATGCGGTCGATGAGGTGCCGCTTGCTCCCGAGGTAGACGTGCGCGACCTCCGGCTGGAGCTGGAAGATCGCGCGCATCAGGTTCGGGAAGTGCGGATCGAGGGCGACGACTTCCTGGAACTCGTCGAACACCAGCACGACGCGCCGCTTCCGCTCCGTCGCGATCTCCGCCGGAAGCTCCAGCAGCCGCTCGATCGTCTCGTCGATCTGCGCGCGACGCCGCGTCGGGTGGAACACGAAGCGCACCGTGCCGTCGGGGCCGACCTCGACGCTCGGCTCGACCCGCAAGCCGCGAAAGAGCCGCACGGCAGCCTCGGCCGTGCGGTCGGCAGGCGACGACAGGTCCTCGTGGATCGTCCGTGCAAGCGCCGCCGCAAACTGCTCCTTCGTCGGCGTCCGCATCAGGTCGCAGTAGGCGACGAGCCCGCCGGAGCGGACAGCGCGCTGCGCCGCGCGGAGGACGAGCGATGACTTCCCGTAGCGCCGCGGCGCGAACACGACGACGTCTTGGCCATTCTCGAGGTCGCGGCCGAGCTCCGCCAACTCCTCCTCGCGGTCCGTGAACGCGGCGTCGAGAGCCACGGTGCCGTACGTGAACGGGTTCAGACCGGTCTTATGCACCGCAACATAATGTCACGCTACATAATGCCGGGGGAGGGAGTCGAACCCCCACGCCCACGAGGGGCACCCGGTTTTAAGCCGGGCGCGTCTGACCAGTTCCGCCACCCCGGCGGGGGCGCGCAGAGCGTAGCTACGACGACCCGGGATCCATCGCCTCGGGCGGAATTCGCTCCGGTCCCTTGAACTGGTACCTGTCGCGGAACTTCGTGAACGCGCCGTCGTCGAAGCGCGTGCACTTCGCCACGTGCGTCCACGCGACCACGGCGATCTTGTTCCCGAGCGCCGGCAGCGGCGCCGCCACGACGCCGCGGGCGTCGTTCTTCCACCACTCGCGGATCTTCGCTACCTCGGACTTCGGCACCTTGCTCCCCCACTGCACGACCATCGCGCCGTGCTCGAGGTTGTGCACGACGGCCGACTCGCTGACGGGCTCGGTGTAGAAGTCGTAGATCGCCGGGGTGAAGAAGTGGCGCCCGCTCGAGGGCGGGAACGAGTTGTACTTGAACCGCTTGGGCGGCGGGTCGGTCGCGAAGTGCGGCGTCGCCACCTGCTCCTTGTAGGTCTTGAAAGTGCAGCCGGCGTCGGTCATCGCGCGCGCGACGGAGTTCGAGCCCGAGTCGGAGCCGCCCGTGAAGGCGAGCGCGCCGATGACGACGGCGAGGGCCACGACGCCGGACGCGGCGAGGGCATAGAGAATCAGACGATTGCGACGGTCCGCGTCGGGACTGCGGGAGTCGCTGCGCTGGCGCGGCCCCTGTGGACGGCGAGGCGGCGGCGGTGTCCGGGACTTCTTGGGCACCGGCTGATTCTAGGCCGAGACGCGACACGCGGCGCCGAAGAACGCGGCCACGGCCGCCCGATCCTCCACGAGCGGACAGCGCGGGAGCGCGCCGAGGAACGCGCGCCCGTAGGCGCGCGTGCGCAGGCGCGGGTCGAGGATCGCCACGACGCCCCGGTCGTCGTGGCCCCTGATCAGCCGACCGAAGCCCTGGCGGAGCTGGAGCATCGCGGTCGGGAGCGCGAAGTCGCGGAACCAGTCGCCGCCGCCCGCCTCGACCGCCTCGCAGCGCGCCTCGTGGAGCGGGTCGCCGGGCGCCGAGAACGGCAGCTTGTCGATCACGAGCAGCGACAGCGACTCGCCGGGCACGTCGACGCCCTGCCAGAACGTCGACGTGGCGATCAGCACCGAATCGACCTCCCCGCGAAATCGCTCGAGCAGGCGCTCACGCGGCGCCTCGCCCTGGACGAGCACCTCGTACGGGACTCGCCCCCGCACGCGCTCGCGGAGCACGCCGAGCGCGCGGTAGCTCGACGTCAGGACGAGCGCACGCCCCTCCGAGAGCGCGAGCAGCGAGACGACCTCGTCGGCGACCCGCTCCGTGAAGCCGTCGCTGCGCGGGTCGGGCATCGTCCGCGGCACGTACAGGAGCGCCTGCTCGCGGAAGTCGTACGGCGATCCGACCACGAGCTCGCGCGCGTCGTCGAGCCCGAGCCGGCGGCGGACGAACCGCGCGTCCTCGCCGTTCGTCAACGTCGCCGAGACGAGAATCGCGGTCACGTCGTCGTTCCAGAGGCGCTCGCGGAGCTGCGGCGCGACCTCGACCGGTGCCCACGCGACGGCGTCCGGCTCCGCCCACACCACGCGCTCGAGCTCGCCCGGATCGAGGCAGGCCTCCACCTGCGCGGCGGTCGCGAGCGCGCGCCGCGAGAGCGCGTCGAGGTCTTCGCCGCTGCCGTGGATCGCGTCGGCAAGCGCACAGAGCGCGTCCGTCAGGAGCGCCGCGGGCTCCGCCGGCGGCGCCCGGAGCCGCCTCCTCCCCGCCGGCGGCGCGACGGCGCGTAGGAGCCGCTCGCCCGCCCGCTCGACGCGGTCGAGCGCGCGGGCGGGCAGCGGCTCGGCCGCTTCGCGGCAGGCACGCTCGACGTCGGCGGCAAGGCGGCGAAGCCCGCCGCGCGAGACGCGGCCGCCGAGCCACGTCGCGGCCGTCTCCTCGAGCCGGTGCGCCTCGTCGAAGACGACGGCGTCGTGGTCGGGTAGGACCCCGCCGCCGGCCGCGAGGTCGGCGAAGTAGAGCGCGTGGTTCGCGATCACGAGCTCGGCCTCGCCCGCCCGTGCGCGCGCGGCCTCCGCGTAGCAGGCGGACACGAACGGGCAGCGGCGGCCGATGCAGCGGTCACCGCCGACGGCGATCTCGGCCCAGAGCGAGTCGGACGGCTCCACGGGCGCCTCCGCACGATCGCCCGTCTCCGTCGCGTCGAGCCACGGAAGCAGCGCGTCGAACGCCTCGGCGTCGGCACGCTCGCGCAGGAGCATCGGGCCGAATCCCTGCAGCTGCTTGCGGCAAACGTAGTTCTGGCGGCCTTTGAGGACGGCCACGCGAACCTCGCGCCCGAGCGCCCGCGCGGCCGCGGGGACGTCCTGGGCCAGTAGCTGCTGCTGGAGCGCCTTCGTCGCGGTCGCCACGACGACGCGCCGCCCCGACTCGAGCGCCGGGATGAGGTACGCGAGGCTCTTTCCGGTGCCGGTGCCGGCCTCGGCGACGAGGTGCTCCTCGCTCGCGAGCGCCCACTCGACGGCCGCCGCGAGCGCAGCCTGCTCCGCCCGCGGCTCGAAGCCGGGGAGCGCGCCCGCGAGGGCGCCGCCGGGGCCGAACGTGTCGCGCATCGGGCTCCGAAGGGTACGGGAGCGAACGGACGTTCCCTCACCGCCAACACGAATTTCTTGGAACGAGCGCCCTTCGCCCGAACGGCTCCCTTGACCGCGCGCGCGGGCATCGACTACCTTCCCGTCGTCAGATCCGGTAGGTCTTCGGACCAACTGGATCTGGCACTCAGCACCGGGAGGTCTTCGGACTTGCCGGTGCTGATTTTTTTGCGCGGGGAGCACAGTCCGGAACGGACACGGTGCGGGTCAGACCCGGGACATGGCCGCTCGGGACACGTCCGAAGCGGGCACTAGGGTCCTCGCCCGTGCGCCTGATCGTCGCCCGCTGCGAGGTCTCCTACACCGGCCGACTGAACGCGTTCCTGCCCGAGTCGACACGGCTCGTGATGCTGAAGGCGGACGGCTCAGTCCTCGTCCACGCCGACGCCGGCGGCTACAAGCCGCTGAACTGGATGACGCCGCCGACGGTGATCGAAGACGACGGCGAGCGGCTCGTCGTCCGCAAGCGCGCCGGGCGCAGCGAGGACCGGCTCGAGATCCGCCTCGTCGAGGTGCTCTCCGACGTCGAGCACGACATGGGCGAGGCCGCCGCGCTCGAGAAGGACGGAGTCGAGCGCGACCTCCAGGAGGCGCTTGCCGCGCAGCCGCACGCGCTGGGCGAAGAGCTCCGCCTCGTGCGTCGCGAGTGGCCGACCGACGTCGGCCCCGTCGACCTCATGTGCCGCTGCGAGGACGACGGCTGGGTCGCCGTCGAGATCAAGCGCATCGGCACCATCGAGGCCGTCGAGCAACTGACGCGCTATCTGGACTTCATCCGCCTCGACCCGGCCAAGGACGCCTGCCGCGGCATCCTCGCCGCCCAGAGCTTCAAGCCGCAGGCGGTGACGCTCGCCCACTCCCGCGCGATCCGCTGCGCCGAGGTCGACCTCGCGGCGCTTCGGGGCGAGCGCGAACCCGAGCTGACGCTCTTCGCCGTCTGATCGCTACCCGGCTCCGTAGGGGCGGACCGCTCCCACGAAGCCGAACCCGTAGCCGGCCTCGTCGAGGCTCGAGATCTTCACGACGTCGCCGGTGTGCGGCGCGTGAACGAACCGGCCGCCGCCGATGTAGATCCCTTCGTGCTGCGGATCGGCCGCGCCGTCGAAGAAGACGAGATCGCCGGGCTCGAGCTCCTCGCGCGACAGCCGCAGCCCCTGCGTGAACTGCGCGCCGGTGTAGTGCGTGAGCGAGATCCCGAGCTGCGCGTAGATGTACATCGTGAGCCCGGAGCAGTCGAAGCCCGTGATCGGGCTCGCGCCGGCCCAGACGTACGGCACGCCCAGATACCGTTCCGCGATCGCGGCCGCGCGGCTGCCGATCGATCCCGACGTCGCCGACCGCGCCGCCGTGAAGCCGAGGAACGACGCGTCGGCGGAGGAGAACCCGAGCGCAGCGAGCGGCTCGACCTGCGTGAGTGAGTGGACCGCTCCTGACCGCGACGCACGCGCCGCCGCCGGCACGCCCAGGAGCACCTGCGTCCCCGCCGGGACGCCGAAGGCTGCGCGGCCGACGACCAGGCGCAGCCCGACACGGCCGATCCGCCCGCGGGATTTCGCCCGCTGGTCGACGACCGCGTAGCCGCCGGCGCCGAGCGGGACGAGCAGGTTCGGCGCGGGCTCGAACAGCTGTCCCGCGGCGGCGATCGTCCCGCTGATCGGCTCGCGGCGACCCGAAGGCAGGTACAGCTGCGTCGCCTGGACGACGCTCCCGAAGAGCGCGACGTCGGCGAGCATCACACCGCCCGGCGAGGCCTCGGCGGATCCGATGTGGACGAGCGAGCCGTCGGCCGGGAAGTCGAACGACGGCCCGTCGGCGACGGCGAGCACCTTTCCCGTCGGCGACACAACCTCGGCGTACACGCCGCCGCCGACCGCAGCCGGCGCGAGCGCGGCGAAGAGCGCCACGGCAGCAATGACGATCGCCGCGCGATGCACGACGGGAGGGTAGACGATCAGCTGTTGTAGAAGGCCTCCAGCCGCTCGCCCTCGCGCTCGACCTCGCCGCGCACGCGTCGCGGAAGCGGCTCGAACGGGTCGAGCTGCACAGTCCAGCGCCCGCGCGTCCGCTCGATCTTCCACGCGCCGGCGATGAAGCCGTCGACGGTGAAGGTGGCGAGCGTGGTGGCGTTCTTGCGCCGCAGGACGGTGTCGAGGTACGCGTCCGGGAGGATCCGCGAGCGGTCGCGGTGCGCGAGGATGATCGAGTCGAAGGCCGGCAGGAAGCGCACGGGCGCGCGCGTCGCCGCGTCGGGGAGAGGTGCCCTCGCGATGTCGTGCAGCACGAGGCCGTGCTCGTCGCCGAACGTCCGCGTGCTCTCGAGCGCCGGGTCGATCTGCCCGCGCCGGAAGCCCGTGAACTGCTCGACGTCGTCGCGCGAGGCAGGGCCGTAGGCGGCGAGGTAGTCGCGGACGACACGCCGCGCGCCGTCCTCCGGTGGCGCGAGCGGTTCGCGCCAGAGGACGCTCGGCGACGGCTTGTTGTGCGGCCACTCGCCGATCGGCGCCGTCCGCAGCCACGGCATCGCGCGCAGCGTGAAGGCGATCGTCCAGCGGTCGTCCGTGCCGAGCAGGCGGCCGGCGAGCGCGTGCGCCTCTTCCGACGGCTCGTCCGGCCACTGCTCGGCGAGCCACCGAGGGTCGGTGCCGAGCCCCTTCACCCGCCCGCGCTGCGACTCGATGTGCGCCGCGACGATCGACGGAAAGAGGTCCCGCGTGACGACGTGCAGCGTCCCGCGCATGACGCCGCCCTTGATCACCGTGCCGTTCACGAGCGCGCGCGTCAGCTGTTCCTTGCGGAATCCGTCGACGCGCGACCAGAGCGCAAGGTAGGGCGACGGCGCGTACTGCGCCTGGAGGGCAACGAGCCGGCCGACCGCGCGCACGACCGGCAGCCGCCGCCGCCCGAGGAGCAGCTGCCGCGCGAGCAGCGAGCGGTTCAGCTCGCGCAGCGTGAGCGTCCTCACTTCGCAGCGATCCTATGAGGCCGACAGAACGCGCGCGCACGACGTGCGCGCCGACGGCGATCCCGGCCGGCGCAGGATCGGCGCGCGATCGTCGTCGCCATCTGAACGACGCGGTTAGCGCCGCGCCGCTTGCTCGATCACGGCAGGAAGCCACGCGCGGACGGCGGCGCCGACGGCCGCAAGATCGGTCCTCAAGCTGTGGTCGCTCGCCACCTGCACGACGGCGCGATGCGCGGCGGGCGGGGGAATGCCGAACGCGTCGCGCGCGCCCTGCACGACCAGCGTCGGGACGGTGACCGCGTCGAGCTCGGGCAGACGATCGGGGCGCGCCGCTGCGGCGGCGCGGCGCGGCGGCCGCAGCGGGAACGCGAGGCAGAGAACCCCGGCGGCGCCGGTCGCGGCGGCGGTGCGGCAGGCGACGCGTGCGCCGGAGGATCGGCCGCCCACGACGAGCGGCAACGCGCGCAGCTCGCCGGCGCGCAGGTGCTCGACGACGGCGATCCACGCTGCATCGAGGTGAGGCGCGGGAGCGGGGCTGCGCCGCCCGGCGACGCGGTACGGCTGCTCGACGAGCGCGACGCTTACTCCCACCGAGCGCGCCGCCTCCGTGACCGCCACCAGGTCCCGCGCGGTCACGCCACCGCCGGCTCCGTGACCGAGGATCAGCCCGGCAAGAGCCTCGTCGACCGGGTGCAGGTGGACGACCGCCCGACCGCGCGGGGTCTCGATGTCCAGCTCTGGGTTCACCACCGCGCGAGCACTCCGTGATCTTTGCCGTTTCCGGGGATCTTCCACCGGGAGAACACGAATTCGAACCAGTCCAGGAAAGAGGTCACGCATGAAGGGATTTCTGACTGCAGCAGCCGTCTTCGCCGTCGCCGTCGGCGCTGTCGCGACCGCGCAGGCGAAGCAACCGCCGAGAGTGCCGGTCTGTCACTCGACGGGCTCGGCCTCGCGTCCGTACACCAAGCTGACGCTACCGGCCGCGGTCGCCGCGAAGCACGTCACGCACCACCGCGACATCATCGGAACGCCGGGCCAGCAGCTGCAGTGCCCGACGACGCCGCTGTCCGCGCGCGGCGGGGGCCAGAAGCTGACCACGAGCCTGAGCGGCGCGAACACGCCGGCCACGGGCACGTTCACCGTCAGGCTCAACCGCGGCCAGGGGATGGTCTGCTACGCGCTGACGCAGACGGGTCTCGTCGACGTGACAGGCGCGCACATCCACGTCTTCGACGCGTCCCAGCTCGGCGCGCCGTTCGTGAACAACGGCATCGTGGTGCCGCTTGCGGCGCCGACGGCCGGGTCGTCGAGCGGGTGCGTCGCCGTCCCGCGCGCGATCGTCAAGACGATCGCGTCGAACCCGTCCAACTTCTACGTCAACGTCCACACGATGACCGCGCTGGCGGGCGCGATCCAGGGCACGCTGACGAAGTAGGCGGCTCCCTCGGGCGGCAGGTTGGAGGGGCGCTGCCCGCGGCGCCCCTCCAACCTCACGGGACGACAGCCGCCTTGAGCAGGTCGCGCGGCGGGTCCGCGAAGAGCGCGGGCAGGCCGTCGAGCCCCACCTGGTGCGTCACGAGCCGCTCCCACGGATACGCGCCGCTGGCGAGGAAGGTCAGCGCCGCGCGAACGGTCTGCGGCGTGTGGTGGAAGGAGCCTCGGAGCGTCACCTCCTCGTAGTGCAGCCGATACGCGTCGAGGGGCGGCCGCGCGTCGCGCGGCAGTCCGCCGAAGAGGACGACGGTGCCGCCGGGGCGGACGAGGTCGACCGCGTCGGCCCAGGCCTCGGGCGTGCCCGCGGCCTCGATCACGACGTCCGCGCCGCGACCCTCGCCGGTCTCGCCGCCGAACTCGCGCACGAGCTCCTGCCGCTCGGGTCGGCCGCCGACCACGACGGGCCGGCCGCCCGCGTCGGCGACGCACGTCGTGAGCATGAGCCCGATCGGGCCGGCGCCGAGGATCGCGACCGTCTGTCCCGCCTCCACCCGCCCCCGCTCGACCCCCCGCACACAGCAGGCGAGCGGTTCGAGCATCGCCGCGACGTGGGGCTCGAGACGCGGCGGCACCGGATGCAGGTTGACGCGGGCAATCCGCTCCGGCACGAGCACGGCCTCCGCGTACGCGCCGGCGAGGAAGACGAGCTCTCGGCACTGTTCGCCGCGCGCGCAGCCGTCGCACTCGCCGCAGGGCGCGCTGTTGGCGGCGACGACGCGCCTTCCGTCCAGGATCCCGCAGAACTCGTGCCCGAACGGCGCCGCCGACTCGCGCGCGAGCAGCGGGTGGCCGCGCCGAAACGTCTTCACGTCGGTGCCGTCGGTGAGCGCCACCTCGACCTCGACGAGCACGTCCCCCGGCCCGGGCTCGGGCCGCGGCACGTCCTCGATCCGAAGGTCGCCGGGGCCGTAGAGCCGCGCAGCCCTCACGGCGTGAAGACGACCTTGAGCGCCTCCCCGCGCCGGTAGAGGTCGACGCCCTCGAGGAAGCGGTCGAGCGGCAGGCGCGTCACGCGCGGGAGGCGCAGCGACGGCAGCAGCTCGAGCGCGCGGCGGAAGTACGGCGGCGTCGCCGAGCGCGACCCGACGACGGTCAACTCCTTGCGGTAGATCGCGTCGATCGCCGTCGGGTGGACGCCGGGCGGCGCCGCGAACAGGACGAGCGTCCCGCCGGGCTCGAGCCGCTGGAGCGCGTCGTTGATCCCGCCCGGCGCGGTGACGACGGCGGCCGCGACGGGATCGTCGTCCTCGCGGCCGCCTGCGGCGAGCGCGAGCTCGAGCCGGTCCGGCCGCGGGTCGCTGGCGACGACGTTGTGCCCCCGCCGTGAGAGCACCTGCGTCCAGAGCAGCCCGACCGCGCCGGCCCCCACGACGAGCACCCGACCGCGCGGAATGAGATCGGCGGCGCGCAGGACGCAGGCAACCGGCTCGACCCAGACGCCGTCGAGCTCGCCGAGCGACGGCGGCAGCGGCACGCAGTGCGTCGCGCGCAGGAACTGGGCGAACCCGCCGGGGTCGATCCGCGTCGCGCGAAACTCCCCACAGGTCGACTGATGCCCGGCGCGGCAGCGTTCGCAGGTGCCGCAGGGAACGTGGTGGACGACGGTGACGCGGTCGCCGTTCTCGAGCTCCCCCTCGACCTCGTGCCCGAGCACGAGCCCGGCGTGCGCGCGCCCCATCTTCTCTACGTCGGACCCGCACAGCCCGCACCCGCGCACCCGCACGAGCAGCCCGGGCCCGGCGGGTTCGGGCAGCTCCACGAGCTCGGGCAACCCGTCGTGATCGAGGGCGACAGCGCGCAACCCGCGCTACACTAATGCCCGCCTGAGGGGCTATAGCTCAGTTGGGAGAGCGCCTGGTCTTCAATTAGGAGGCGCGCTCGCAACGTGACACAGCATGGCCGGGCGGGCGGTCAGCCGCTGCTCGACTCGGCCCAGATGTTGATGTCGCTCTCGGTCGCGTAGCGGTCGATCTCCGCCAGCTCCTCGTCCGTGAGATCGAGGTGGTCCAGCGCCGCGACGTTGTCCTCCAGCTGCGCGACACTCGACGCGCCGACCAGCGTCGACGTCATCCGGGGGTCGCGGAGCGTCCACGCCAGCGCCAGCTGCGCCAGGGTCTGACCCCGCCGCGACGCGATCTCGTTGAGGGCGCGAATCTTCGCCAGCGCGTCGTCGGTCAGCAGTGTCCGCGAGAGCGACCCCTCGCGGGTCGCGCGCGATCCCTCGGGAATGCCGCCCAGGTACTTGTCCGTCAGCATCCCCTGCGCGAGCGGGGAGAAGCCGATGCAGCCGATGCCCTCCTCGCCGAGGACGTCGAGCAGGCCGCCCTCGATCCAGCGGTTCAGCATCGAGTACGACGGCTGGTGGATGAGAAGGGGCGTGCCCAGCGAGCGGAGGATCTGAACCGCCTCGCGCGTCTTCTCGGCCGAGTACGACGAGACGCCGACGTAGAGCGCCTTCCCCCGGCGCACCGCGGCGTCGAGGGCGCCCATCGTCTCCTCGAGCGGCGTCTCGGGGTCGTGCCGGTGCGAGTAGAAGATGTCGACGTAGTCGAGGCCCATCCGGCCGAGGCTCTGGTCGAGGCTCGCCAGCAGGTACTTGCGCGAGCCCCACTCGCCGTACGGCCCGGGCCACATGTCATAGCCCGCCTTGGTCGAGATCACGAGCTCGTCGCGATACGGCCCGAGATCGTCGTGGAGCAGCCGCCCGAAGTTCTCCTCGGCCGATCCGTAGGGAGGGCCGTAGTTGTTCGCGAGGTCGAAGTGCGTGATGCCGAGGTCGAACGCGCGGCGCACGA
>DATHAE010000125.1:0-8443 GCA_035296805.1 Gaiellaceae bacterium
TGCGCGGCCACGCCGACGCCGACCGTCGTCGCGATCACGAGGCCGATCGCGAGCAACGAGATCGGGCGGATGTTGACGCGCAGGTCGCGCAGCGAGGTGGCGTACGCCGTCCAGTAGAGGAGCGGCGGCAGGATCGCGACGAGCACGATGTCCGGCGGCAGCTCGAGGTGCGGGAGCCCCGGCATGAACCCGAGCGCGAGGCCGCCGATGACGAGCAGGATCGGAACCGGCACGCTCGTCGCGGTCGAGAGGACGAGGAGCGTCCCGAACGCGAGCAGCAGCGCGAGCAACTGCAGGTCCTCGTGCGCGCCGAAGCTCATCGGCGCGAGCTTACGGACCGGCCTGCGGGTGCGGCCTGGTGCCGGGAGCGCGAGAGCGCTCCCGGCAGGAGGGATACCTAGGCCGCCGCTGCGAGGTCGTTATCGGACGCGAGGCGCCGCAGGGCCTCCGTCTCGATCTGACGAACCCGCTCGCGGGTGATGCCGAGCGCCTTGCCGATCGCCTCGAGCGACGCGGGCTGGCCGTCGCGGCCGAGGCCGAACCGCAGCGAGATCACGTCCCGCTCCCGGTCGGGCAGCTTCGCGACGGCGCGGCGAACCGCGTCCTCGCGCAGCGCGCCCTCGGCCTCGTCCTCGGTCGTCGGGCCGCCGGCGGCGAACAGGTCGCCCAGGCTGCCGTCGCCGTCGTCTCCGACCGGCGCGTCGGTGGAGGCGACGGCGCGCGCGGCGCGCCGCACCTCGACCACCTGCGCCAGCGGCAGCTTCGACCGCTCGGCGATCTCCTCGTTGGACGGGTCGCGCTCCAGCTCGGCGACGAGCTCCCGGCTCGCGCGCGCGATCTTCTGCTCACGCTCGACGATGTGGACGGGGATGCGGATCGTGCGCGCCTTGTTGGCCACGCCGCGCTGCACCGCCTGGCGAATCCACCAGGTCGCGTACGTCGAGAACTTGAAGCCCTTGCGCCAGTCGAACTTCTCCGCGGCGCGGATCAGCCCGAGCACGCCCTCCTGGACGAGGTCGCCGAGCGTGATGCCCTGCGTCTGGTAGCGCTTCGCGATCGAGACGACGAGGCGGAGGTTGCAGTTGATCATGCGCTCCTTGGCGCGCATGTCGCCGCGCTCGATCCGCTTCGCGAGCTCGACCTCCTCCGCGGCCGTCAGCAGCGGGTAGCGCCCCGCCTCGTTGAGGAAGAGCTGCAGCGAGTCCGTGGTGAAGTGGGTGTCGTGCGTGAGGTCGAGCTCGAGCTCCTCCTCGACGAGGCCCTCCAGTTCGACGGCGAGCTGCTCGGCCTCGACCTCGTCGAGGTCGTGCGTCTGCACTGCCTCGGTCAGATCGGCAGGCGTAAGCCGCCCGTGCTCCTCGCGCAGGACGTGAAGCGCCTCCACTGCCTCATGGACGCGCGTGGTGATGATGTCGTTCGTCAACCTGCTCCTTCTTCTGCTCATTCGTAGGAAACGGGCGCGCGGTTCGCTGCGCGGCATCCGTTGACTACTCAAACGTCTGCGGTAACCGGGATATTCCGGCCTCCCGAGCCGTGCACAGACCTTAAGGGTCGATTGTGAGAACCACGTAAAGTCGAGCTTAAGAGGCCGTTTTAGGTACCTGAGCGGCTTCTAAGAATCACGAGCAGGTCGCCTAGGGCGCCGTGCGCCCGTTCTCGACGAACGCCGCGTGCGTCACCGGCATCAGCTTCGCGAGGAAGTCCTCGGCCGCCTTCGCGTACTCCCGGATCTCGTGCTGGGCGAACTCGGAGTTGCGCAGCGAGCAGAAGTGCATCAGCGAGCGCGGATTGCAGCTCCAGTAGTACTTCGTGTACATCGAAAGCGGGAGCACGGTCCGCGCGACCTCCTTCGCCACTCCCTGCTCGAGCATCCGCTCGTACGCGGCGAACGCCTCCTCGGCGGCCCGCGCAATCTCGGCCCGGGCCTGCTCGCGCACGTCGGGCGCGACGGGCTCGAAGGTGTAGGCGCCGGGCTTTCCGACCTGCGAGCGGACGAAGTCCGGCACATAGAACTCCGCCTGCAGCTTGGAATAGCGTCCGCTCCACTCGTTGTAGCTGTTGTGCACGACGACGCCGTCGGCGACGAAATTGTGATGAGGGTCTTCCATCTCGATGTCGTACGTCTCCTCCTCCGCCACGCGGCGCGGCCGGGCGACAACCGCGGCGTACTTGCTTCCGGCCGTCTTGTACTCGCGGTGCGCGAGCTGCTGCTCGGTGTTCGTCTTCGTCCGGTGGCACGCCATGCACGCCGGCCGCAGGTTGTCGATGTCGAGCGCACTCTTGAGGTCGGCCGCGACCGGGACGACGTGGTCCAAGACGAGGTCGTCGTACGGGAATCGCTTACCGCAGACGTAGCACCGGTCGATCGGCTTGATGAGCGTTCGGCGCTGCATCGACGTCCAGACGCCGATCCCGCGGCGCAACGATGGCGGAACGTGCCGTCCTCCTTGCGTAGTCCTCACTCCTGGGATTGCAACGTGATCGCCTTTCGTCAGGTCACCCGCGCGCGCCCATCCTTCCGCCGTAAGGATCCGGTGGTCGGCTGAACACCGCAGCCGCGTCTCCGCGACGCGCACCTCATAGATCTCCTTCGTGCCGGCGCGAAAGACGTCGCGCATACGACCGATCTCGAAGAGCTGTGTCTCCTCGTTGAGAACGCGCGTCGACAGGTTTCGACAAGACGGCAGCAGCCGCCGGCGTCCGAGCGAATCGGGGACGCCTTCGTGCCAGTTGCGGAAGACCTCGGCGATCGGGCGCTTCCGAACAAGGCGGCCCGCCCGCGGCGCGATCGTTTCCATCGCGATCTCCGCGGTCCCCGGGAGGCAGTGTCCCGCTCTGTGACGGTGGTGCTCGCGGACGACGAAGATCGGCGCCTTGACGACGAAGCGGAAGTAGCCGTGCTCGAACGGCGAGCCGTGGCGGTCGCGCATCAGGAACCGGATCAGCCCCTCCTCGCGCTCGCCCAGCTCCTGCGAGGCGAGGTTGAACGAGACGCGCGCGCCGTTCGCGACGGCCAGATCGGACGCGAACGCGCCGTCGAGCGCGAGGAACCCGCGGTCGAGGACGTTCACGACCGTGGGGTCGCCGGCGAGCTTCTCGTCCAGCTTGATCGGCGCGTACGCGACGGCGGTCACGGGCGAACGAGACTAGAACGCGCGTCGGACGTCATTCTCCCGTGGAACGAGTTGCGATCCTCGGGCGCGGTGCCGGAAGGACGCACCTCGCGATCCCCGTTCCTGCACTGGATCTGGCGGTACGCGCGGGACGTCCGCCCACGCGTGCTCGCGGTCCTGGCGGGAGTCCCGCCGGGCGTGGAGGTCGTCCACCTGCGTACGCCCGCGGAGGCTCGAGCCTACGCCCGCTCGCTCTCCCAGCAGTCCTCGCAGCGCGGATCGTAGAGCTCCTCGTCGCCGATCCGGACGACGGGGTCGTCGAGCGGCGCCGGACGGCCGTTGACGAGGCGCTGCGTCACGGTCGCCGCGCGCCCACAGCGGCCGCAGCGGGCGTCGAACCGCTCTACGCGGTCGGCGATTGCGACGAGCGCTGCCGTCGGCGGGAACGGCTCCCGCCGGAAGTCGAGGTCGAGGCCTGCCGCGACGACGTCGACGCCGCCCCGGCGCAGCAACTCGAACGCCTCCGCGAGCCCGCGATCGAGGAACTGCACCTCGTCGACGAAGATCGCGTCGGCCCCGGCCGCAGCGAGGGCCAGGTCGTCGCCCCCGGAGACGGTGACGGCTGCGATCGAGGCTCCCGAGTGGCTCACGATGCGGTCCGGCTCGTGACGCGTGTCGACCGCGGGCTTGAGCACGACCGACGGACGCGTCTCGCTGCGCGCGCGGCGGATCAGCTCGTCCGTCTTGCCACTGAACATCGGACCGACGAGGATCTCCAGCGATCCGCGTGCAGCCGTCACCGTCACGAGTCTACGTCGGCACCTCTGGGTGGTCATACCCGTCCTGGCGGCCGCGCTTCTACCCCGAGGGGACGAAGCCGGAGGAATTCCTGCGGCTCTACGCCGAGCGGTTCGACACCGTCGAGCTGAACACGACGGGCTACCGGCTGCCCTCGGAGGACCAGTTCCGGCGCTGGGCCGACGGGGTCCCGGACGGGTTCCGGTTCGCGGTCAAGATGCCCGTGTTCCGCCTCGACCGGGTCACGACGTTCGTCGAGCGCGTGTCGCTGCTCCGCGACCGGCTCGGACCGATCCGCGCGGTCGTGCAGAGCCCTCGCGACGACGGGCTGCTCCAGTTCCTGCTCGGGTCGATCGACCCGGCGCTGGAACTGGCGCTCGACTTCCGCCACGAGTCGTGGGACGGCGTCGGCGGCGTCGTGCGCGTCGGCGACCTCGACGCCGACCCGTTCCGCTACGTCCGCCTCCGCGAGCCGCCGTACGGCGACGACGACCTGGTGCGACTTGCCGAGCAGCTGCGGCCGCCCGCGTACGTCTACTTCCGGCACGAGGACGAGCCGACCGCGCCCGCCTACGCAGCGCGCCTCCGGGAGCTCGTAGCCGAACGTTCCTTGTGACACAGTGTCACAAGGAACCGCCCTTCGGAAATCGTCCGGCCGAACGAGCGCGAATCGGCCGCGGGGCCGACGCCGCGGGAGGAACGCGGCCCTAGCCTCCGAACCATGACTCCCATGCTTCCGATCGTCGCTGCGTTGCTCCCCGTCGCCTGGACGTGCGCGGGCCTCGCCTACCTCGCCCGCTCCGGAAGCTGACCGACCCTCAGTAGCCCGCGGCCGCGCCGGTCCAGCGCAGGTGCGCGCCGCTCTCGAGGATCTCCGCGACCTGCGCCACCGCGAAGCGGAGCTCGTCGTCGGTCGTGAAGAAGTGCGGCCCGAAGCGCAGGCCGACGTCGGGCCGGTGGTCGCAGATCACCTGCCGGTCGGCGAGCGCGGCGTGGACGGCCTCGAACTCCGGGACGCGGAAGACGACCGAGCCACCGCGCCGCGCCGCGTCGCGCGGGGACATCACCTTGAAGCCCGCGTCGTCCAGCAGCCGGATCAGCAGCTCCGTCTGCCGGATCGAGCTCTCCCGAATCCGGGCGACGCCGATCTCCTCGATCAGGTCGTACCCCGCTGTGGCGGCGTAGAGCGCAGGGACGTTCGGGGTCCCGGTCAGGAACCGCGCCGCGGCGGGCGCGTACTCCATTTCTGGCTCGAACGCGAACGGGCGCGCGTGCGCCTGCCAGCCTGCGAACGCAGGCTCCAGCCGCTCGGCGACGTCCGGGCGCACGTACAGCCAGCCGGCGCCCGGGCCGCCGCAGAGCCACTTGACCGAGCCGCCGACTGCGAACGCGACCTCGAGCGCCGTGACGTCGAGCGGGACGACGCCGGCCGACTGGTAGGCGTCGAGACAGACGTACGCGCCGGCCTCGTGGGCGCGGGCGGCGACCTCCTCGATCCGCTGGATCTCGCCCGTCTTGTAGAGCACGTGCGAGACCGGCACGAGCAGCGTCCGGTCGTCGATCGCCTCGCTCACGGCCTCGGCGTCCTCGCACACGACGACCTCCGCCCCGAAGCGCGCCGCCGCCTGCTGGACGTACCGCACCGACGGGAACAGGCCCGCCTCGAACACGATGCGGTTGCGCGGCGGCGCGAAGTCGAAGCACGAGAGCACGACGGCCTCGGCGACGGTCACGTTCTGGTGCATCACCGTCGACCCGGGCGGCGCGCCGACGATCCGCCCGATCTGGTCGCCCACGGTGACCGGCGTCTGCCACCAGCCCTCGCCCCACGCGCGGGCGCCGCGCGTCGCCCACTCGTCGGCGTAGCGCTGGAGCCTCCGCGCCGCCTCGGCCGGCATCGCGCCCAGCGAATGGTTGATCAGGTACGTCGTCTCGGCGAGGATCGGGAAGCGGTCGCGGTAGTCGGTCAGCTCCATCGGTCAGCGAGCCCGTGCCTGCGTCGTGGGTGGCGAGGGGGCCTGAGAGGGCGGCTGCGAATCGACGAGCACGGCCGCGGCGAGCAGGACGGCGACGCCGACGAGCGCCTCACCCGCGAGGCTTCGACCGACACGCGCCACCAACCGGTCGCCTCCGCGCGGGAGGGCAGGCGCCACGACGAAGTGGTGGAAGGCGCCCCACGCGAGCGCGACGGAGACGAGCGCGAGCTTGACGAGCAGCACGCGGCCGTACGGCTCCTCCCACAGCGCCGACACGTGCGGGAGGCGCAGGATGCTGAGGTAGATCCCCGCGGCGACGAGCAGGCCGATCAGCATCGTCGCGAGCCGCGAGAAGCGCGCGAACGCGTGCCGCCGCAGCCGCGGTGCGAGCGGCCACACGGCGACGAGCATCGCCACGAGCCCGCCGATCCAGAGCGACGCCGCGGACAGGTGCACCCAGTCGGCGAGCTGCGACTTCCAGGACGCCCCTGCGTCGACGCCCGAGTGGCCGGAGACCGAGAGCCCGGAGGCGAAAGCGAGCGCGACCGCGAACGCGGGGACGAGCAGTACGACGCGGTCGAAGAGCCACGCGAGGAAGAGCAGCGCCGCGACGACGGCGTACCCGAGCGTCATCGCGACGAACGCCGTCCCGAGCCTCGTCCCGGTCGCGATCGGCGACAGGTCGGCGTAGAGGAAGTCGCCGAGCGGCAACTGGAGGGCGCCCTCCGCGCGCAGGCAGAACGCGAGGATCCCGACCTCGATCGTCCCGACGACGCCGACCGCTGAGAGCAGCGCGAGCCGCCGCTCGACGGCCGGCGGGACGGCGACTCGGCGCAGGCACACGAGCCGGAACGCGAGCGTCCCGAGCAGGAGCGCGAGCGAAACGAAGTAGAGCCAGCGCACGACGTGCTCGGCACGCGTCGGCCCCTCGGCGCCGTACGCCTTGGTCGGCGGCGCCGCCGCCACGCGCACGCCGAAGGTGAAGACACCGCCGACGGTGTGCGAGTCCGCCGACAGGGCGTGCCAGCGCACCGTGTAGACGCCGCGGCGAAGCCGCGCGACCCGCGTCACGACGTTCGTGCCACGCACCTGCGGGCGCCGGGCGAAGTTGCGCCCGCGGCGATCGAGGACGTGGACGGACGGCACGGTCACTGTCTGGTCCAGGTCGAGCCACAGCTCGCGCGGCCCGTGCCTCAGCTCCGCCCCGAACTTCGGAGTCGTCCCGCGCAGCGTCGCGTGCGCCGCGGCCTGCGCAGGGAGCAGCAGTGCGACCAGGGCGACGCCGGCGAGGCGTCTCACCGGTGGGCGTTCCCTGCGAGCGGCGAGAGGTGGCCGAACACGGGCGCGATGTCGCGGTCGCAGAAGAGCAGCACGGCGGCGACGACGAACGTCAACGCGAAGGCGGACTGGAGGGCCGCCGACCGTGGCCGGAAGACGCGCGCGAGCGGGATCACGGACGCGACGACGAGCGTCCAGCCGAGCAGGTGGTGCAGGAATGCCGCCCGCGCGAACAGCCATCCGTTCTGCTCGTGCACGAGAAATGCCGCGCCCGAGACGAGCAGACCGACGAACGTCAGCGCGCGCCAAGCCGGGTGGTGCAGCTTTCCGCGCGCGAGCCCCAGTTCGGCGCCGCCTGCGGCCATCAGCGCCTGCGCCCACGCGCCGTGGGCGAGCATGTGCACCGCCGAGCTGGTGAAGAACGCCATCACGGGCCACATCAGCACCCCGAGCCCGAACGCGAAGCCGGGCCACAGGTAAAGGCGCCACCGCCGTTTCGCCCACGCCTCCTGACCTGCGAGCGCCTCGGCGAGCAGGAAGAGCCCGAGCAGGAGGAACCCGGTCGCGAAGAGCCAGTGCACCATCTCAGAGGGCGGCTTCATCGACCTCCTCGAGGTCGGCGAGGAGCGGGCGCGCGACGACGAGCCAGAAGATGACTCCGGCGGCCGCCACGAGCAGCGGCGGCTCGACGAGGAGCCACCAGATGTCCTCGCCGCGCGGGTGGAGGAGCGTCACGCGGTACGGCTGCACGATCGCCCACACGAGGCCCGCGCCGATCGTCAGCGGCCCGAGCGCACCGATCGCGACCGCACGCGCGCTTCGCCGCGTGCCGACGGCGCTCGCTGTGTGGACGAATGGTGACTCCATGACTTCCGCGGGATCGAACGGCGCCGTGGTCCGCAATCGCCGCGGGAGCGGCGCGCGATCGGCCGATCATACTCCGGCGCTCGAGGCGGGTTGCATCGCCGGCCCCGACGGTGGTCAAATGGCACGACCGTGACGCGTGACGACGCGAAGGAGCGAGGGGTGACCGAACGAAACGCGGGGAACGCGCGCGAGGCGCCGGTCGAGAGCATCGAAGCGCGGCAGAGTGCCGTCGTCGTTCACCTCTGCGGCGAGCTCGACCTCTACACCGCGAGCGAGCTCCGCGAGGCGTTCGCGCAGCTGATCGGACAGGCGCCCGAGCGCGTGGTCGTCGACCTCGGCCACGTCGACTTCATCGACTCGACGGCACTGGCCGTCCTGATCGAGGCGCGGACGCGGCTTACGAACGCGCGC
>DATHAE010000126.1:0-2434 GCA_035296805.1 Gaiellaceae bacterium
CGTCGCCAGCGCGCGGACGCCCGGCACGCCCGCGAGCACGCGCGCGCTCGCGACGTCCCACGCGTTCGGCAGCACGAGCATCGGCGGCCCGAGGTGCAGCGCGCGCAGGACGTCGGTCGCGGCCACATCGCGACGTTACTGCGCCGGCAGGTCGCCGAGCAGCCGGTACCCGACGCCCCACTTGTTCTCGATGAACGGCGTCACCGGGTCGACCTCGCGCAGCTTCCGCCGCAGGCGCGACGCGTGCGAGTCCAGCGTCCGCGTCCGCGCGTCGGCGGTGTACCCCCAGACCTCACGCAGCAGCTCGCGCTTCGTGAAGACGCGGTCGGGATCGCGCGCGAGCTTGAGCAGCAGCTCGTACTCCTTCTGCGCGACGTGGACCCGCTTTCCGCAGACGGTCACGCCGCGCGTTCTCGCGTCGATCCGCAGCGACGCCGCCTCGACGACCGCGGCCTCCGCGGGCCGCACTCGGCGCAGCACCGCGCGGATCCGTTCGACCAGCTCGTCGTAGTGGAACGGGCGCGGGACGTAGTCGTCGCACCCGCGGCGGAAGGCGCGCACCCGCTCGACGGCGTCGGCCTCGCTGCGGCCGAGGACGATCACGGGAGCCTCGCCGCGCCAGCGCTCGAAGTCCGACCCGTCGTCGACGATCACGAGGTCGGGGCGGCGCAGCGGGTCGGCGACGATCTCGAACCCGTCGTCGCGCAGGTTGCGCTCGAGGTAGCCCCGCGACGCGGGCTCGTTGTCGGCGAGGAAGAGCGCGGTCGACATGGATGCGAAGGTAGCGAAGCGATCCGCGTTCGAAAAGATGTCCTTTGCCGCGAATTCGTGTCGAGTCTTCCTCAGCCGTCCCGACGGGCTCAGGCCGGAGCGGACGACGTGCTCAGATGCGTCCGGAGCGGATGACGCTCCACAGAAGCCAGATGCCGAGCACCATCGACATTGCGAAACCCGCGACCGACAGGACATGCACGCCGAGGATGTGCGGCCCGCTGTCCGCGAAGATCCCGATCAGGCTCGATCCGATCAAGCCTCCCGTGACGACGAGCGCGATCACGAGCCGGTTGAAGAGGACGTCGAGCTTCGCCAGCAGGTCCTCGAGCCCCTTGTGGACGAAGCCGACCTCGATCTGTCCGTCCCGGACCTGCTCGAGCGCGTCGTGGATCTGGTACGGGAGGTCGTACGTCATCTGCGCGAAGTTCCATCCCTCGCGCCGCACCCGCGCGGCCACGCGCCGTGGCGTGAAGCGCGACACCATCAGACTGCGCGCGTACGGCTTCGCGACCTCGAAGACGTTGAAGTCGGGATAGAGGTCGACGCCGACGGAGCCGAGCGTGGCGATCGCCTTGTCGAGGAGAACGAAGCGCGTCGGCAGGCGCAGGTTCATCGAGTAGATCAGCGCGAACCCCTCGCGAATGATCTGGATCGGGTCGATCTCGTGCAGGCTCGCGCCGTAGTAGCGGTAGTACAGCTCGCGGAGCTCCGCCACGAACTCCTCCTCGCGCTCCTTCGGGTACTTCACCCCGAGGTCGGCGAGCCGCTTCGGCAGCGCGTCGATGTTCTCGGCCGCGGCGTCGATGAAGAGCCGCGTCAGTTTCGTCATGTCGTCGTCGGTCAGCTTGCCCGTGAGGCCGAAGTCGACGAGGCCGATGCGATCGGGCGAGATGACGAGGATGTTCGCGGGGTGCGGGTCGCCGTGGAAGAAGCCGTGGCGAAAGATCATCGCCATCCACGCCTCCGTCATCACGTACGCGAGCCGGCGGCGCTGGTCGAGCGTCCACTGGTCGAGTTCGAGATCGGCGAGCTGCGTCCCCTCGATGAACTCGAGCGTGAGCACGCGTGCCCGCGTGTAGCTCCAGTAGACGCGCGGCACCAGCACGTGCGGGTGGCCGGCGAAGTTGCGGTGGAAGCCGTCGGCGTTCCGCGCCTCGAGGCGGTAGTCGAGCTCCTGCCGGATCGAGCGCGCGAACTCGTCGACGATCTCGCGCGTGTCGATGAAGTCGAGCGCGCGCACGCGCTCCTTCGCGAGCCGCGCCGCCTGGCCGAGGAGCTGGATGTCGCTCTCGATCTGCCGCGGCGCGTTCGGCCGCTGGACCTTGACGGCGACGCGCTTGCCATTCGGGAGCACCGCGCGGTGCACCTGGCCGATCGACGCGGCCGCCAGCGCCTGGTGGTCGAACTCGCGGAAGAGGCGCTCGATCGGCTGCCCCAGGTCCTCGCGCACGACCCGCTCGACGTCGGCGAACGGGAACGGCCGCACGTCGTCCTGCAGGCCTCGCAGCTCCGCGACGACATCGGGCGGGACGATGTCGGGACGCGTCGAGAGGAGCTGGCCGAACTTGACGAACGTCGGCCCCAGCTCGTCCAGCATCTCGCGCAAGTGGCGGCCGCGGGCGGTGCCGCCGCCGTCAACGGCCGACTTCTTTCGCCCCTC
>DATHAE010000127.1:0-15598 GCA_035296805.1 Gaiellaceae bacterium
CGAGGAGCTGCGCCACAAGGAGACGGACCGGATCGCGGCCGTCGTCGAGGAGCTGCAGCGGCTGGGCGTGCGGGCGCACGCGCGCCCGGACGGATTCACCGTCACCGGCGTCCCGTCGCGGCCGCGCGGCGGCCGGCTCGACGCGCGCGGCGACCACCGGATGGCGATGCTCGGAGCCATCGCAGGGCTCGTGTCTCGCGACGGCGTCGAGATCGAGGGCGCCGAGAGCGTGGCTATAAGCTTCCCCGGTTTCTTCGACCTCCTGGAATCGATAACCCACCGATGATCGTTGCGATCGACGGCCCTGCCGGGGCCGGCAAGAGCACCGTCGCGCGGCGGCTCGCGGAGCGGCTCGGCTTCCGCTACCTCGACACCGGCGCGATGTACCGCGCGCTGACGTGGCTCGCGATGCAGCGCGGCCTCCCGCTCGGCGACGGCGCGCCGCTCGGCGAGCTCGCGCGCGACAGCCCGATCGTCTTCGACGAGGTCGGCAGGGTCGCGATCGGCGGGACGGACGTCACCTCGGCGATCCGGCAGTCCCGCATCGACCGGATGGTGCCAGTCGTCGCGCGTCACGCGCAGGTGCGCGAGGTGATGCGCGTCCGGCAGCGCGAGCTGGCGGAACTCGGCAATGCCGTGATCGAGGGTCGCGACATCGGCACCGTCGTGGTGCCCGAAGCCGAGGTGAAGGTGTACCTGCGCGCCGACCCCGTGATCCGTGCGCAGCGCCGGCAGGCGGAGCGGCCCGACATCGGCGCCGACGCGCTCGCGACCGACCTGAAGACGCGGGACGAGTCCGACCGCGCACGGATGCAGCCGGCCCGCGACGCCGTCGAGATCGACACCACCGACCTCCACGTCGACGACGTCGTCGCCCGGATCGAGCAGCTGATCCGCGAGCGGCCGCTCGCCTCGTCGTGAGCTACGGCGAGACGGCGTGGCGGATCGGCCGCGTGTGGATGGGATGGCCGACGCGGCTGGTGGCGCGACCCCGCGCCTACGGTCGCGACCGTGTGCCCGCGATCGGCGGCGTCGTGCTCGCGATCAACCACCTGCACTGGCTCGACGTGCCCATCGTCGGTGTCCTGTCGCCGCGCCCGATCAACTTCGTCGCGAAGATCGAGGCGCACCGCATACCGGGTCTAGGGCAGCTGATCCGCTCGCACGGCACGCTCGCCGTGCGCCGCGGGGAGTCGGACCGCGAGGCGGTGCGGCTGATGCGCCGGGCCGTCCGCGACGGGCGCGTCCTCGGGTTGTTCGTGGAGGGCACGCGGCAACTCGGTGGGCGGCCGGGGAAGGCACAGCCAGGCGCCGCCATGGTCGCGCTCCAGGAGGACGTGCCGGTCGTTCCGGTCGCCGTCTACGGCACGCAGTTCTGGAAGTTCAGCGACATGACGCGGTGCTCGATCGCGTTCGGCGAGCCGATTCGCGTCATCGGCCTGCCGAAGAACGGCCGCGGCTACAAGGAGGCGACGGCCCAGATCGAGCAGCGGATTCACGCGCTGTTCGACTGGCTGGGCGAGCTCCACGCCCGCGGCCGCCCGCGCAACGCGACGCCCCCGGTGTGAGCGCGACCGGCGACCTCCTCGGCACCGTCGCGATCGTCGGCTACCCGAACGTCGGAAAGTCGACGCTCGTCAACCGCCTCACGGGGACGCGCGCGGCCGTCGTGCACGAGACGCACGGGACGACGCGCGACCGCAAGGAGCTGCTCTGCGACTGGAACGGCAAGCAGTTCATGCTCGTCGACACGGGCGGGGTGGACGTGGCAGCGCGCGACGCGCTCACGCGATCGATCGTCGAGCAGGCGCGCGCAGCGATCGCCGACGCCGATCTCGTCCTGTTCGTCGTAGACGCGCAAGCCGGTGTGACGCCCGGCGACGAGGAGCTCGCCGAGATCATCCGCGCCTCACACAAGCCGGTGATCGTGATCGCGAACAAGATCGACGACCCGGCGCGCGAGGACCTCGCGCTCGACCTCCACCGCCTCGGCCTCGGCGATCCGTTCCCGCTCTCCGGCCTCCATGGCCACAACACGGGCGACCTCCTGGACGAGATCGTCGCGGCGCTCCCCGGCACGACCCGCGCCCCCGTCGGCGACGAGGCGGTTCGGGTCGCGATCCTCGGGCGGCCGAACGTCGGCAAGTCGTCGCTCTTCAACGCGCTCGTCGGCGGCGAGCGGACGATCGTGTCGGAGGTGCCGGGAACGACTCGCGACTCGGTGGACACGATCCTCGAGCACGCCGAGCGCACGTTCGTCCTGGTGGACACGGCGGGCCTCCGGCGGAAGCGTCGCCAGCGCCAGGGGATCGACTACTACTCGGAGCTGCGCGCGCTCGACGCGGCGGAGCGGGCGGACGTGGCGCTCGTCCTGATCGACGCGAGCCAGGGGATCGTCGAGGGCGATCTCTCCGCGGCCGACGTCGCGCGCCGTGCACAGTGCTCGACCCTCGTCGTGCTCTCCAAGTGGGACATCGGCGTCGTCTCGATCGAGGACGTGCGGCCGCAGCTGCAGCGGCGCCTCCGCCAGCGGCCGCCGTTCATCACCACGTCCGCGGTGACCGGGCGCGGCGTCGCGCGCGTGCTGGACAAGGTCGGCGAGCTCTTCGACAAGCACACCGGCCGCATCCCGACCCCCGAGCTGAACCGCTTCCTGGGCGAGCTGCGCGAGGCGCGGCAGCCGCCCTCGAAGGGCAACAAGCGCCTGAACCTCCTCTACGGCGCGCAGGTCGCGACGCGCCCGCCGCGGTTCCGCTTCACCGTCAACGACACGAGCCTCGTCACGCGCGACTACGGCTACTGGGTCGAGAACCAGCTGCGGGAGCGGTACGAGCTGGAGGGCGTCCCGGTCGCGATCGACTTCCGGAGGCGGTCGTGAACGCGCTCGTCGTCGGAGGCGGTTCGTGGGGGACGGCCTTCGCGCGCCTGCTCGCCGACCGCGGCCACGCCGTGACGCTCGCGACACACCGCGCCGAGGACGCGCGCGAGATCGCGGCCACGGGCCGGAACCCGCGCTACCTCACGCGCGTTGCGCTCGACGACGTCGCCGCCGTGCCGTTTGCGCCGGGATCGGACGCAGACGCCGACCTCGTCGTGCTCGCGGTCCCGAGTCGGGCCTTCGCAGCCGTCGTTGGGTCGCTCGGCGGGGAGGCGCCCGTCCTCAGCCTCACGAAGGGCCTCGACCCGAGCACCGGCGACCGGCTCTCGACCCTCCTCCGCGACCGGCCCGTGGCCGTGCTCTCCGGGCCGAACATGGCGGACGAGGTCGCCTCGGGGCTTCCGGGCGCGGCGGTGATCGCGAGTGACGACGAGGCGCTCGCCCGGCGGCTGCAGGAGGCGGTCAACTCGGGGGTCTTCCGCGTCTACGTGAACACCGACCTGATCGGCGTCGAGCTGTGCGCGGCCGCGAAGAACGTGATCGCGCTTGCCGCGGGCGGCGTCGACGGCCTCGGGCTCGGCGACAACGCGAAGGCGGCGCTGATCACGCGCGGGCTCGTCGAGATGTCGCGCCTCGGCGAGGCGATGGGCGCCGACCCGGACACCTTCGCGGGCCTCGCCGGCATGGGCGACCTGATCGTGACCTGCTGGCACCCGAGCGGCCGCAACCGCCGCGCGGGCGAGCTGATCGCGCGCGGCGCGAGCGCCGAGGAGGCATCTGCCGAGATCGGCCAGGTGATCGAGGGGCTGACGACGGCGCCCGTCCTGCGCCGATTGTCGCGGCGCCTTGAAATCGAATTGCCGATCACGGAAGGTGTCTGTGCAGTCCTCGACGGGCTACCCTTGGACGGGCTCGTGGCGGACCTGATGGGTCGACGACCGACGGAGGAATGACAGTGCGAGCGACGTTCGGAGCCATAGCGATCCTCGCCGCGACGGCGCTGCTCGCCGGTTGCGGAGGCGGAGGGGACACCGAGGGGTCGGCGACCGGCGGCGAGTCGGCGGCGAGCCTCGTCCCCGCGACGGCGCGCGCGTTCGTCGCGATCGACACCGACCTCGACTCGGATCAGATCAAGGCCGCGGACGACGTGCTGAAGAAGTTCCCCGGCAGGAACCGCGCGCTGACGGCGATCCGGAAGTCGATCGCGCAGTCGGGTGTCGACGCGGATGTCCTCGCGCAGTCGGCAGGGCCCGAGCTGGACGTTGCGTTCCTCGGCGCGGGCGGCGATGTCGCCGTCGGCTTCACGAAGCCGAACGACGAGGACGAGTTCGTGAGGATCCTCGATTCGGCGGACGAGCCGCCGAAGCACATGGAGAAGGACGGTTGGACGATCTTCTCGGACGAGCAGGCCGGTCTCGACGCCGTCAGCGAGGCGGACGAGAAGCTCGCCGATCTCGCGGCGTACAAGGATGCGACGGCGGAGCTTCCCGAGGAGGCGATCGCGAAGGGCTACGCGAGCGCCGCCGGGATCCGCACGCTCGGCGCCGGCGGGCTCGGCGCCGGAGCGCTCGGCGGGGCGGCGCCCGGCGGGCTCAAGGGCACCAGGTGGGCGTCCGCCGCGCTGCTCGCGCACGACGAGGGATTTGAGATCCAGGGGTACGCGGCGACCAGTGGCGCAGGCGTCGCGCCGTACTCCGCGACGTTGACGGAGCACATTCCGTCGGGGTCGGTGCTCGCGCTCTCGTTCCGCAACGCGGGCCAGGCGTTCGACCAGCTCGGTTCAGCCGGAACCTTCGTCGTCCCCATGATCGAGGAGGCGCTCGGCGTCTCGCTCGCCGACCTGCAGGCCGCGCTCTCCGGCGAAGGCGTCGTCTACGTCCGCCCGGGAACCCCGATCCCCGAGGTCGCGCTGATCACGAAGCCGGCCGACGAGCAACAGGCGTTGGCGACCGTCGACCGGCTCGTCCAGCATCTCGCGCCGCCCGGCGCACAGGCGACTCCGACGACTGTCTCCGGCGTGGAGATGCAGAGGCTTTCGCTCGGGGCGGTCGGCGTCCTCTACGGCGTCGTCGAGGGCAAGCTGATCGTGACCAACAGCGCCAACGCGGTTCGGTTCGTGCAGGACGGAGGCGACCCGCTCTCGGACGACAAGACGTTCCAGGACACGAGCGACGCCGCCGGCCTTCCCGACGAGACGAGCGGCTGGCTGTACCTCGACTTCAAGGACGGGGTTCCGCTCGTCGAGGCGCTCGTGGAGCTCAGCGGCGAGCAGCTTCCGGCCGAGGTGACCGACAACCTCCGCCCGCTGCGGAGCGCGATTCTGTACAGCTCGCGGGACGGCGAGGTCCAGACCGTCAAGGCCTACGTCGGCACGTCGTAGGCGCCGCGAGGTCAGGTACCCTCCGCCGTCGTGTCCGCACGGAGCTTCCTGTTCACGTCGGAGTCGGTCACCGAGGGCCACCCCGACAAGGTCGCCGACCAGGTCTCCGACGCCGTCCTCGACGCGGTCCTCACCGACGATCCAGCGGGGCGCGTCGCCTGCGAGACGCTCATCACCACCGGCCTCGTGGTCGTCGCCGGCGAGATCACGACCTCGACCTACGTCGACATCCCGCGCCTCGTACGCGAGCGAATCGCCTCGATCGGCTATACGCGCGCGAAGTACGGGTTCGACGCCGAGACGTGCGGCGTCATCGTCGCGCTCGACGAGCAGTCGCCGGATATCGCGCAGGGCGTCGACACCGCGTTCGAGGTGCAGCACGACCCGGGCGACGACGATCCGCTCGACAAGGTCGGCGCGGGCGACCAGGGGATGATGTTCGGCTACGCGACGAACGAGACGGCCGAGCTGATGCCGCTCCCGATCATGCTCGCGCACAAGATCTGCAAGCGCCTATCGGAGGTCCGGAAGGCCGAGGTCCTGCCGTACCTGCGGCCCGACGGGAAGGCGCAGGTCTCCGTCCGCTACGAAGTGGACGAGGACGGGCGTCAGCGCCCCGTCAAGATCGAGCGCGTGCTCGTCTCGACGCAGCACCGCGAAGGGCTCGACGCCGAGTCGATGATCAAGCCGGACGTGATCGAGCAGGTGCTGCGGCCGATCCTCCCGCACGAGCTGGTCGACGACCAGGCCTGGAACGCGAAGGATTTCGTCTACGTGAACCCGACGGGCAAGTTCGTGATCGGCGGGCCGATGGGCGACACGGGGCTGACCGGGCGCAAGATCATCGTCGACACGTACGGGGGGGCCGCCCCCCACGGCGGTGGCGCGTTCTCCGGGAAGGACCCGACGAAGGTCGATCGCTCGGCCGCGTACGCTGCGCGCTACGTGGCGAAGAACGTGGTCGCGGCCGGTCTCGCCGATCGCTGCCAGATCCAGGTCGCGTACGCGATCGGCGTCGCGCACCCGTTCTCCGTCCTCGTCGAGACCTTCGGAACCGAGGCGGACGGGCTGACGCCGGACCGGATCTCGGAGCTCGTCCAGGAGCACTTCGACCTTCGCCCGGGCGCGATCCTGCGCGACCTCGACCTGCGCCGGCCGATCTATGCCAAGACGGCCGCCTACGGCCATTTCGGCCGCGACGACCACGACTTCTCGTGGGAGCGCGTCGACAAGGCCGACGTGCTGCGCGAGGCCGCCGGCCTCGCGACGCCGACCCCCGCGTAGAGCGGTCGGAGGGCGGGCGTCGCCGCGCGGTCTCGGCGTGCTCGGCGACGGGCCGGGCTGCGTGCCCCTCCAGCACTTGGAAAGCCCTGGGAACGAGCTTCGAAGTTCGCCGCTGGGGCATCTTGAGAGAAATGCCGCTCCAGACCCGTGCCGCGCGCCTCCTCCTCGCCGGGTACCTCGCCCGTCGGCGCCGACGCGCGAGCGAGGGGCGCTACCGTGACGACGTGAGCCGCGATCCCGGACGTGAGCCCGTCGTCGTCGTCCAGCGCGGGCGGTCGTTCTTGCCCTTCGTCACGGGCATCCTCTTCATCCTCGTCATGTTCTTCGTCTTCGGCTGGGCGAAGGGCCTCCTCCCCGACTTCGGCAACCCGTTCACCGAGCGCACCGTCGACCGCAGCCGGCCCGCCGTCCTGAAGACGATCGCGAACCTGCACGAGTACCACGCGGCGTCGGGGCACTACGAAGTGGTCGTCGACCTCGAGAAGGACACGCGCTTCGTCCCGTCGTTCCTCAAGGGACAGCGTGATCTGTTCGTAGCCGTCGGCTCGGTCGACGCGATCGTCGACTTCGACCAGCTCGACGACGGCGACATCGAGGTCTCGCGCGACCGGCGATCGGCGACGATCACGCTCCCGCACGCGCGTCTTGGCGAGGTTCGTGTCGACCCGAAGCGGAGCTACGTCTACGACCGTAAGCGCGGCCTCCTCGACCGCGTCGGCTCGGCGTTGGGTGAGGACGCAAACCATGACCGCGAGCTGTACATCCTCTCCGAGGAGAAGCTCCGCCGGGCGGCGGTCAAGGACTCCCGCATCCTCCGCCGCGGCGAGCAGAACACGCGCGCGACGCTTCAGGGGATGCTGCAGGCGCTCGGCTTCACGAGGGTCGTCGTCACGTTCGGCCCAGGCGAGACGTAACCGCGAGCAGCGCGAGGGCGGCGCTCGCGGCGCCCGCGCCGAGCCAGAAAGGCGCGCTTGGGCCGACCGCCGACCACAATAATCCGGCCGTCACGCTTGCGACGAGCAGCGCCGCCCCCGTCGCCGCCGAGAAAACGCCGAACGCCGTCCCGAGCGCCCGCGGCGGCGCGTGGTCGGCCACCCACGCGCGCGCGACACCCTCGGTCGCGGCGACGAACATCCCGTAGATCGCGAGCAGCGGCCACACCGCCCACGAAGCCGACGCGACCGCGAGCCCCGCGTACACGAGCGCGAACGTGGCGAGGCCGGCGCCGAGCACCCGCGTCCTCGGCACTCGGTCCGACAGCGCCCCGAGCGGCCAGGAAAGCCCCGAGTAGACGACGTTGTAGAGGGCGTACGCCAGCACGACGAGCGTCGCCGACAACCCGAGGTCGCTCGCGCGCAGGAGAACGAACACGTCGCTCGAGTTCCCGAGCGAGAACACGACCCACACCGAGAGCACCACCCAGAACCCACGCGGCAGCCGCTCGGCGCGCTCGACGGTCTCGGTCGGCCCTTCTGCCGCCGGTGCCTCGCGGATGCGCACCAGCAGCACGAGCGTGAGCGCCCCTGCCACCGCCGCGACCCAGAGCACCGTCCGGAGCGACGCGCCGAGGGCGAGAAGCCCGACGGCGACGAGCGGGCCGCCGACCGCGCCGGCGGTGTCGAACGCGCGGTGGTACCCGAACGCCGAGCCGACGAGCGCACCCGGCGTCGACGCGCGGATCAGCGCGTCGCGCGGCGCCGTTCGTGTCGCCTTCCCCGCCTTGTCCACGAGCCGCGCGCCGAGCACCCACCCCCACGCGGGTGCCGCGGCCAGGATCGGCCGCGAGGCCGCCGTCAGCCCGTAGCCGCTTCGGATCCACGCAACGCGTCGCCCGCCCCAGCGGTCGGAGAGCCATCCCGCGGCGCCGCGCAGACCGACCGCCGCGCCCTCTGCGATTCCCTCGACGAGCCCGACGACCGCGACCGGGGCACCCAGCGTGACCGTCAAGAAGAGCGGCAGGATCGGGTACAGAAGCTCGCTCGCCAGGTCGTTCGCGAACGACACCCACGAGAGCGTGCGGACGTTCTCCGGCAGCGCGCGCCGCGCCGCTCTCACGCGCGGCACGGCCCTACGCGGCAGGGCGAACGAACAGGCCGGCGGCCGCCTTCTCGCCGATCGCCTTGTCGGCGCCGTCGAGCCGGACACGGAACTGACCGGCAGCAGGCTCGGCTGCGCGAAGCTCGATCGCCGTCCCCGGCACGAGACCCTCGTCGTAGAACCAGTGCAGGAGGTCCCCGTCGTGCTCGGCGAGCCTCACGATCGTCGCGCGCGCCCCCGGCGGGAGGGCCGAGAGCGGCTCGAGCTCGCTGTTCTCCGCCAGCTCGACGTCGGGCTCCACCGGCCACCCGTGCGGACACCGCTCGGGGTCCCCGAGGCGTGTGCGAATCCGCTCGACCATGTCGTCCGTGAACGTGTCGCCGAGCTCGTCCGCGTGGACGTGCGCCTCGGCGGCGGTGTAGCCCATGAAGTCCGTGAGCAGCCGCTCGATGATGCGGTGCTTGCGCACGACACGCTCGGCACGCGCGCGGCCGCTCGGCGTGAGCAGCGCCTCCTTCTGAGCGCCCCGCTCGATGAGACCCTCGGCCTCGAGGCGCTTCAGCATCTCGCCCGCCGATGCGCGCGAGACGCCGAGCATCTCGGCGACGCGCGAGGCGAGGGTGGGGGCGCCCGGCGCGTTCGGGGTGTACTCGCCGATCGGATTGGCGAGGAAGTAGATCGTCTCGAGGTACTCGTCGAACGAGTGTCCCTGCGCCATCGCGGCAGTCTAGTGCGGGGGCGTCAGTTGCCGAGCCGCGCCGCGGCGCGCACGGCGGCGATCGCGCGACGCGCTGCGGCGTCGACGACCGCGGGCGCTGCGTCGCGATCGACGGCGCGCACGGCGCCTCCGACCGCGTCGGCTGCGTCGTCCGCGGCGACCGGGTCGAGCGCGGCGAGGTCGTCTCTAACCTCCGCAAACTCCGCCTGCGCACGCCGCGCCTGGCCGCGCCCCGCTTCGCGGTCGCGCGGATAGTGCGTGCGCACGAGCTCGAAGCCCGCGACCACCGTTTGTGCCCCGTCCTGCACGTCGCCCACCTGGTCAGCGAGCGACGGCGACGACGCGGTCGCTCGGCCGAGCACGAGTCCGGCGAGTCCCCCGACGAGGAGTGCCCCGACGACCACGAGCGAGGCCGCGCGGCGACCGCGGCCCGGCTCGCGGTAGAGCGACATCAGCGCGCGACCACGGCGACCGCGACCGCGTCGCGGTGCTCCGCGAGCACGCGCTCGGCGGCGCCGACGATCTCGTCGGCGCGGCGCGCCTCGGACAGATCGAGGACGTGCGGCCCGCACACGACCACGACGCGCGGCAGGAGCGTCGCGAGCCCGAGCTTCAGCGACCCCTCGTCGACCTCGCGCCCGAGCCGCTCCAGGAACGCCGTACCGTCGGCGGCGAACACCCGCGTCGCGTCCTCCGCGACCGGCACCGCGCCGAGCGTGTCGACGACCGCGACGCGGCCCGAGCCGTTCTCCGCGTACACGCGGTAGTACTCGTTCGAGGCGACGAGGCCGAGGCTCCCCGGCTCGACCTCCAGCGCCCTCGCGGCGGCACGTAGCCTCGCGTCGTCTGGCAGCGGAACGCGCTCGGCCGCGCCGGACTCGAGCGCGACGGCTCCCGTCGCGACAGCGCGCATGACGCCGGTGGCGGAGTCGTGTGCCGTCTCGACTGACACCGTCGCCGGCGCCGCGCCCGAGGCAACGCACGCGCGTTCCGCCTCGCGCGTCAGTTCGACCGGCGACACCGTCCCGGACGTCCGCGCCACCTCCGCGCGGACGAGCGAGAGCGCCGCGCCGATCGACGACAGCACCTCCGCGTGGTCCGGGCGGACGACCTCGCGACCGAGGGCGCGCGCGACCTCGGGGACGAGCGCCTCGCCGGCGCCGCCGAGGACGACGAGCGGCACCTCGCGCCCGAGCTCGTGCCCGCGGGCCGCGTCGCCGACGGCGTCTGCGATCTTCGCCACCGCTGCGTCGAGGACGGCCCTCGCTGCGGTTTCCGGCTCGACCCGCAGCCGCTCCGCGAGCGGCGCGAACGCGGCCAGCGCCGCGTCGCGCGAGCCGTGAGCGTGCGCGTCTGACGCGACGAGTCCCAGCGCGTTCGCCGCGCACGTCGCCGTCAGCGCATGGCGACGGTCGCCTGCCACCACGACCGCGTAGTCCTCGGCGTCGCCGGCACGCGGCGCGACGAGCTCGAGCCGCGCACCGGCGAGCTCGCCCGGCTCCGCGAACGACGCGTAGGGGAGACCTGCGATGTGCGCGCTCCGCGGGCCGACCTCCGTCACGCGCCGCCGCCCGATCCGCGCCATCGACCCGCCGGCCGCGCCGACGACCCAGCTGTCGATCGAGCGGATGCACGTCGGCCGGCCCATCACCTTGAGCGTGCGGAGCACCGCGCGGCCGCGGCGCACGATCGAGACGTTCGAGCTCGTCCCGCCGCACTCGACGACGATGCCGTCGGAGATCCCGAGCTGGTGCAGCGCCGCCGCCACGCCTGCCGCCGGGCCGGATCCGATCGTGAGCGACGGCCGGTGCAGGAACGCCTCGACGCTCATCGCGCCCCCGTCTCCGCGCAGCACGAGCAGCGGCACGCGCAGCCCCGCTTCGTCGAGCGCGCGGCCGACGAACGTGGCCGTCGCCTCGACCACGGGCAGGATGCTCGCGTTGATCGCGGCGCTGACCGTCCGCGTCTCGAGCCCGTAGGCGCCGGTGAGATCATGCCCCGCGCACGCCGGCACGCCGCGCGCGAGCGCGCGCTCCACGATGGCGTCCTCGTGCTCCGGCGCGTCGACTGCGAATGCGCCGCTGACGGCGACCGAGAGGCAGCCCGCATGCTCGACCCGGTCGAGCGCCGCCTCGATGTCCGCTTCGCCCAGCCCACCGGTGACGTCGAGGAACTCGTGCACCGTCCGGAGGACGCGCCCGGGCGCAAGCTTGACGTTCCCGACCCGCGTCCGTCTGCGCGCGCGCCCGAGGTCCGGCTGGGCGCCGATTCCGACGACGCCGACCGGCGCCACGTCGCCCTCGAGCAGCGCGTTCATCGCCTGTGTCGTCGAGAACGTCACGAGCTCCACGCGCGCGGCGTCGCCTGCGAGCTCGCGGAGCAGCGCGCGCAGCGCGTCGGCCACGCCCACGGCGACGCCGCCGGGGCTGCGGTGGCTCGTCGCGACGACCGCCGTCGCCCGCGGCGAACGCGTCCCGCCCTCGACCGCGACGGCCTTCGTGAACGTGCCCCCGACGTCGATTCCGACGCGAATGCCGGAAATCACGCCGCGCGTGCCTCGCCGACGCGCCGCCGCGCCGGCTTCCAGGCGAAGACGTACAGCGCGCCGGCGACGTAGACCGCGAGCAGCGCCGCCTGCACGGCGAGCCCCTGCCGCGTCGGATGGATCCCCGTCAGCTCGGCGAGGAACACCGGCAACCTCGCCCAGCCGGCTGCGACCGGCGTCACGTCGAGGAAGTCGCCCTCCTGCAGCGACCGCACCGCGTTCCCGACGAAGGCGACCGAGAGGAGGAGCAGCAGCGAGGCGCCCGTCATCAGCATCGGCTTCAGCGGCAGCCTCTTGCCGAGCCTCAGGATCGCGTACCCGACTGCCGCGAGGGCGACGACGGCCGCGACGATCCCGAGCGCGACCCAGAGCAGGAGCCCCTCCGCGAAGAGGATGAGCGCCTGGTAGAAGAGCGCGGTCTCGAAGCCCTCGCGGTAGACGGCGGTGAAGCCGAGCGCCGCGAACGCGCCCGCGCTCCCGGCGGCGACCGCGCCTGCGATCCGCGCGCGCATGAACTCCATGCGCCGCCGGTGCTCGAGCTGCTGCACGAGCCAGAAGGTGACGAAGAAGAGCACGACGACGGCGAGCAGCGCGGTCACCGCCTCGAGCAGCTCGCGCTCGACCGGTGCGACGTCGATGAAGACGGCAGCCGCGATCCACGTCACGACGCTCAGTGCGACCGCCGAGCCGACGCCGAAAGCGAGCGGCTTCCGGTAGTTCCGCGCCCGCCCCGCCTCGAGCGCGCCGAGCAGGATCGCGATCAGGAGCACGGCCTCGACGCCCTCGCGGAAGAGGATCGTGAACGAGAACAGGAACGCAATCAGCGGCGCAGCGAATCCCGGGTCGGAGAGCGTGCGGTCGACGTCGCGCAGCCCCTGGCGGACGGTGACGGCCGTCGCCTCCACGCTCCCGACGGAGTCGCCGTCGCGGATGCCGTCGCGCAGCTTCGCGAACCGGAACTCGAGGTCGAGCACGAGGCTCGCGTCGCGCAGGCGGAGCGGCACCTCCGCCCGCTCGAAGTGGTCGAGGTACGCCTCGCGCGCAGCGTCGTACGCCTCGTCGCGCCGGCCCGCGCGCGTGAGCTCCACGGCGCGGTCGACGAGCACGCGAGCCTCCTCGACCTGCGCGCGCGCCTCCGCGCGTCCGTCAGCGGCGCTCGCGGGCGCCGCCCCGAACGCTGCGGCGGCGACGAGCCCGACGGGGAGGAGGAGGCGCAGGCGCACGGCTTCTACTCGCGCAGTGCGGACGCGGCCCGGTCGAGGTCGCGCTTCGTCGCCGCGACGAGTGTCGCGACCTCGCCTACCGGCGCTCGATCCTTCATCCGGTCGCGGAGCTCGGTCGAGATCGAGTGCTCGAGCTCCTCCATCAGCTCGTGGTCGCGCTCGTCGAGCGGGTCCTCGACGTCCTCGAAATGCTCGAGATACGCGTCGCCGGCCGTCCGGTCGGCCGCCGTCACCTGGCCGAGGCGGTACTGGGCGAGCGCCCGGTCGAGCAGCCGCTTGATCGTCTCGATCTCCGCCGCCGCCTGCGCCGGCGTCACGCTCCCCTCCTCGGCCCCGCCGGTGCCGTCGCTACCGCAGCCCGCGAGGGACGGCACGAGCGCCGCCGCGAGGAGTGCGATGATCGTCCAAGTCCTGTGCATGTGCAGCCCGGGCCGACCGTCGGCGCCGTGTAAGGCGCACCTTACAGCGCCTGACAGGTGCTCCGCCGCGGTACGCCCGCCGCAAGCGACCCGCGCCGCGGTCGCGAGTAGCCTGGCGGCATGAGGGCGTTCTTCGATGCGGTCGAGGTCTTCTTCGACCACCTGGCGGCCGTGAAGTGGGCGCCGCTCGGGATCGCGCTCGCCCTCCACCTGCTGAAGCTCGTCTTCCGCGCGGTCGCGTGGCGCACGATCCTCTCCGCCGCCTACCCGGAGCAGCGGCCGAGGTTCCGGAGCGTGCTCGGCGCGTACCTGGCGGGCGTCGGCATCAACTCGATCGCGCCCGCGCGCGGCGGCGACCTCGTCAAGCTCTACCTCATCAAGCATCGGATCGACGGCGCGAGCTACGCGACCCTCGCGCCGACTCTCGTGGTCGAGACGATCTTCGACTTCTTCGTCGCGGGAGCGCTGATGGTGTGGGCGGCGGCGATCGGAGTCTTGCCCGCGCGCGAGGTGTACGCGCGGCGGCCGTCGGTGGAGTGGAAGTGGTTCGTGGAGCACTACCGAGTGACGGGCGCGATCCTGGTCGTCCTCGCGCTCCTCGGCGTGATCGCCTTCGTCTGGGCCCGGAGGCGCGTGCGCGAGTTTCGTGCGCACGTCGCGCAGGGGTTCGCGATCCTCAAGGACCGGCCGCGGTTCTTCGGCGGCGTGATCCTGCCGCAGGCCGTTTCGTGGGTGTTCAGGATCGGGGCGCTCTACTTCTTCCTGAAGGCGTTCGGCGTCCACGCGTCGATCCACAACGCGCTGCTCGTGCAGGTGGTCGACTCGCTCGCGACGCTGTTCCCTGCCACGCCCGGCGGCGCCGGCACCAAACAGGGCCTGATCGTGCTCCTGTTCTCGGGCGAGGCGCCGAGGACATTGATCCTCTCGCTCAGCGTCGGCATGAACATCGCGCTCGTCGTCGCCAACTTGCTGATCGGCTTCCTGGCGCTCGCGCTGATGGCGCGCACGCTCTCGTGGAAGCGGCTCCGGCACCGCCAGCAGGCCGAAGAGCAGACGGTGTGACGGCGCTCGTCCGCTTCGGCGGCCCCGCCGTCTCCGTCTTCGGCGCATCGTGCCGTCGGCCGCGTTTGTCGAGCACTTCCTTGCGCGACGCCGTCCTCGAACGCGAACCTGCGAGTTGCGAGTTGTCGGGGCTCGCAGCGATGCTTGACTGACGCGGCCGACACCGCCGGCCGGGTGCGCTTCGCGGCCGTCGTCCCGCTCGTGACGGCGCGGGCGCTCGCAGCGCGGGAGTTCACCTACCTCGTCGAGGAGGGCGTCGAGCGCGGGGCGATCGTCTCCGTGCCGTTCGGCGGCCGGCGGCGCGTGCGCGGGATCGTCGTGCGTGTCGACGACGCCGCGCCCGAGGGTGTCGAGGCCGTTGCCGTCGACGCCGTCGTCGGCAGCGTCCCGCCGGTGCTCGTCGACCTCGCGTTCTGGCTCGCCGAGTACTACGGCTCGACGCCTGCGCGCGCGCTCGCGCTCGTCGCCCCGGAGACGCCGAAGCGGCGCAAGGTGCAGGAGCCGCCCGCCTCGCGTCAGTCGCTCTCACTGGACGAGTCGGTCCCCGAGTTGTCCGAGCCGCAGCGGCGCGCCGTCGCTCGGGTCGTGAAGGCGATGGACGAGGGCGGCGGCAACCTGCTGCTCTCGGGAGCGACGGGCTCGGGCAAGACCGAGGTGTACCTGCAGGCGTGCGCCGCGGCGCTGGACCGCGGGCGAGGCGCAATCGTGCTCGTGCCGGAGATTGCCCTCGCGCCGCAGACCGTCGGCCGCGTGCGCGCGCGGTTCGGCGACCGCGTCGCGATCCTGCACTCGGGGCTGACGGACGCCGAGCGGCGCGACGAGCGCGAGCGGATCGCATCGGGCGAGGCGCGAATCGTCGTCGGCGCGCGGTCGGCCGTGTTCGCTCCCGTCAGCGGCCTCGGCCTCGTCGTCGTCGACGAGGAGCACGACCAGTCGTACAAACAGGACTCGGACCCCCGCTACGACGCGAGGACGATTGCGGCGAAGCGCGCGGCGCTCGAAGGCGCAGCAGCCGTCTACGGCTCGGCGACGCCGCGGCCCGAGAGCTGGGC
>DATHAE010000128.1:0-5128 GCA_035296805.1 Gaiellaceae bacterium
CGTCCCGTTCAGGCCCGGCATGCGGTAGTCCATCAGCACGACGTCGGGCTTGAGGTCGGCGCAGACTGCCGGCGCGGCGTCGCCGGTGCTCACGAGGGCAACGACGTCGATGTCGCCGCGCAGCTGGAGCAGGAGCTCCAGCGTCTCGCGGAACACCTCGTTGTCCTCGACCACGACGACGCGAACCGGGTCCACGGGTAGGAGCTTACGGCAGGGCCTTCACTCCGCCGCCAGGAGCAACGGGTAGTTCGGCTGGCCGCCCTCGTGAACCTCGAGCTCGAGGTCGGGGTGCGCGGCTTCGAGCGCGGCGAGCAGACCGTCGAGCGCCTGCGGCTCCTCTCCAGTCAGCAGCGTCAGGATCGCGCGCGGCTCCTGCAGCATCCGCTCGATCACCGCGCGCGCGACCTCGTCGAAGGCGTCGCCGCCGGCGACCGGCTGTCCGTCGGCAAGACCGAGCCACGCGCCCTTGCGGATCGCGAGCCCGTTCGTCTGGACGTCGCGCGAGGCGATCGTGACGGCGCCCGTCGCCACGGCGTCCACGGCGGCCCTCATCGTGGCCGCGTTCTCGTCCGCACGCAGCTTCGGGTCGAACGCGACCATCGCCGCGAGCCCCGACTGGATGGTGTGCGTCGGGACCACGCGGACGGTCTTCGAGGAGTGGTCAGCTGCCTGCTCCGCGCTCATGATCACGTTCTTGTTGTTCGGGAGGACGACCACCTCTGCGGCGGGCGACGCCTCGATCGCGGCGAGGATGTCGGCTGTCGACGGGTTCATCGTCCTCCCGCCTTCGACGGCATGGGCGTCGAAGCTTGCGAACAGGCGCTCGTTCCCGGTACCGACCACGACGACGACCGCGTCGCATGCCTGCGGCGCGGCGTCGGGCACGGCATGCAGCAGGCGCTCCTCGCGCTGCACCGTCTGGGCGTGCATGTTCGCGATCTCGATCCCGCCGATCGTCCCGCGCGCGACGGCGAGCGAGAGCGCGCGGCCGGGGTCGTCGGTATGGACGTGGATCTTGAGGGCCGTGCGGTCGCCGACGACGAGCAGCGAGTCGCCCAGCGGCTCGAGCTCGTCCTCCAGCGACTCCGCGTCCAGGTCGTCGCCCTCGAGGACGAAGACGGTGCAGTAGCGGAACTCCGACAGCTCCTGGTGGATCGCTTCGTGCGCGAACCCGTCGCCGTCGGCCGGCGCGACCGGCAGCGGCTCGCCGGCGAGCCCCGCCGCGATGCCGCGGACGATCTCGACGAGACCGGCCGCACCGGAATCGACGACGCCCGCCTCCGTCAGCACGGCGAGCATGCTCTGCGTCCGGGCGACGCAGTCGTCCCCGCGCGCGACGATCTCCTCGAGCGTCGCGCCGGTCGAGGCGGCGTCGGCCATCTCGCGAATCGCCGTCAGCATCGTGCCCTCGACCGGCTTGCGAACGGCGCGGTAGGCGGCGTCGCTCGCCGAGCGGAACGCGGCCGCGAGGTCGTCGGAGGAGCCGAGGACGTCTGCGGCGCCGCGCACGATCTGCGAGAGGATGACGCCCGAGTTGCCGCGCGCGCCCATCAGCGCCGCGCGGGTCGCCTCGCGCGCGAGCGTCGCGCGGTCGTCGGCTTCGGCCACCTCGAGCGCCTGCACCACCGAGCGCATCGTCAGCGTCAGGTTCGTGCCCGTGTCGCCGTCGGGAACGGGGTAGACGTTGAGGTCGTCGATGCGCCGGCGGCTCGCCTCCATCGTGGCGAGGCCCGCGCGCGCGAGCTCGACGACGCGCTCCCTCACGCGCTCTGCCTCACGTTCTGGATCACGACCTCGACCGCGCTGACGGGCAGGCCGACGATGCGCTCGACCTCGTACGCGACCTGCGACCGAACCGTCGCCGCGACCTCGGCGAGGTTCAGCCCGTGCTCGACGACGACGTGGAGTTCGATCCGCAGCCCCGACGAGTCGCCCGCCACGCCCACGCCCTCGCGGCGCAGCATCCGCGCGACGCGCGACGCCGACGACAGCCGGACGACCCCGTAGCAGCGGCCGGCGGTCTCGGCGACGACGTCGGCGACGACGTCGCGGGAGATGGTGATTGTGCCGCGCGCTGTGTCGACGGTGAGGTCGGGCATCGCGAGCGTTAGACCCCGAGCGCGCTCGCGAGGTTGCGCGGCGCGACGGGCAACCCGGCCGCGGCGCTAGACGGCCTTCTCGACCTTGCCGCTCTTGAGGCAGCGAGTGCAGACGTACGCGCGGCTCGGGGAGCCGTTCAGCAGCACGCGAACGCGCTGGAGGTTCGGGTTGAAGCGCCGCTTCGTCGCCACCATCGAGTGCGACCGGTTGTGGCCGAACGACGGCTTCTTCCCGCAAATGGAGCAGACCTTGGACACGGCCGGGCAGTGTAGCCGAAGGTGCCCCGGCGCCTACGCGCGCGCGGTCGCCCGCAGCCGAGCGAACACGTCGGCCATCTCGAGCGCGCTGCGGACGGCCTCGGCGGCGCGGTGGATCCGCGCCTCGGCCTGCTCGACGTTCTCGACCGTGAGAAGGCCGAATGCGACGGGAACACCGGTCTCGATCGCCGCGAGCTGAAGGCCCGACGCGGCCTCGCCGGCGACGTAGTCGAAGTGTGGCGTCTCGCCGCGCACGACGGCGCCGAGCGCGACCACGCACGCGTAGCGGCGCGTCTTCGCCAGCGCCATCGCGGCGAGCGGGAGCTCGAACGCGCCCGGAACGGGCATCACCGTGATCGCGTCCTGCGCGACCCCGGCCTCGTCGAGCGCGTCGAGCGCGCGCTGCAGCATCCGGTTCGTCAGGCCGCCGTTGAAGCGCGAGACCACGACGGCGACCGACCGGCGGCGCCCCGTCGGCGTCCCCTCGAGCACCGTGTACCCCGCCGGCACGTCGACCTCGCCGCGGACGTGCTCGACGCTCGTGCCGTCGGGCGGAGCGTCCTCGATCACGGCCGCCGACTGGGCCTGCGGCCAGCCCTCGAACGGGTCTCCGTTCCCCGGCTCGGGCTCTGGGCTCGGCGGCGGCGGCGGAGTCGGCTCCGGCTCCGGGTCGGGCGCCTCCGTCGCAGCGACCGATTCGCGCCGCTGCTCGTCTACGTCACTCATTTGCAACCTCAGGTTGGACGCTCATTCGCTCTCGGGGTCGATGCTCAGGTCCTTCAGATCCTGGTGGTGCAGGCGGTGGCCGAGCTTATCCCGCTTCGCGGTCAGGTAGCGCCGGTTCTCGGCGTTCGGCGAGACCTCGATCGGCAGCTGCTCGACGACCGTGAGGCCGAAGCCGTCGATCCCCGTCAGCTTCTTCGGATTGTTCGTGAGGATCCTGATCGTCGTCAGGCCCAGGTCGGCGAGGATCTGATTCCCGATCCCGTAGTCGCGTGCGTCCGCCGGAAAGCCGAGCTCGAGGTTCGCCTCGACGGTGTCGAAGCCCTGTTCCTGCAGCTCGTATGCTCGCAGCTTGTTCAGGAGCCCGATGCCGCGGCCCTCCTGCGCCATGTAGAGCAGCACGCCCCTCGGCTCCGATGCAATGCGCTCGAGCGCGTGCTCGAGCTGCTCGCCGCAATCGCAGCGGAGCGAGTGGAAGACGTCGCCCGTGAGGCACTCCGAGTGGACGCGGACGAGCACGTCGTCGGCGCCCTCGATCTCGCCCTTCACGAGTGCGACGTGAACCTTCGAGGTCAGCTTCTCGCGGAAGGCGATCGCCGTGAAGTCGCCGAACTCGGTCGGGAGCCGCACGGCGGCACCGCGCTCGACGAGCTTCTCGTGGCGGCGCCGGTACTCGACGAGGTCGGCGACGGTGATCATCCGCAGCCCGTGCCGCTCGCTGTACGGGATCAGGTCCGGGACGCGCGCCATCGTCCCGTCGTCGTTCATGATCTCGCAGACGACGCCGGCCGGCGTCAGCCCCGCCAGCCGCGCAAGGTCGACGGCCGCCTCGGTCTGGCCGATCCGCTCGAGGACGCCGCCCGGCTTCGCGCGCAGCGGGAAGACGTGGCCCGGCTGGACGAGGTCGTGCGCGGTCGAGTCCGGATGGATCGCGACCTGGATCGTCCTGCTGCGGTCGGCGGCGGAGATCCCGGTCGTCACGCCCTCGCGCGCCTCGACGGAGACGGTGAACGCAGTGCCGAGCGGCGTCTCGTTGTGCTCGGTCATCGGGCGCAGGCCCATGTGGTCGGCACGCTCCTCCGTGAGGCAGAGGCAGATGAGACCGCGCGCGTGCGTCGCCATGAAGTTGATCGCCTCGGGGGTCGCGAACTGCGCAGCGATCACGAGGTCGCCCTCGTTCTCGCGATCGGGATCGTCGACGACGATCACGAACCGCCCGGCGCGGATGTCGTCGATCGCGTCCTCGACCGTCGCAAACGTCGTCGTCGCTGCCATCCGCCCAGGCTACCGAGCGAGGAGGCGCTCGACGTACTTCGCGAGCACGTCGACCTCCAGGTTGACCGCGTCGCCGGTCGCGAGCGCGCCGAGCGTCGTCGCCCTGAGCGTGTGCGGGACGAGCGCGACCGCGAAGCCGGCGTCGTCGAGCGCCGCGACGGTGAGGCTCGTCCCCTCGACGGCGATCGACCCCTTCTCGACGGCGTAACGGAGGATGTCGCTCGGCGCGTCGAACCAGACGCGCGTCCCGTCTCCCTCCGGCTCAGCGCTGCGAACCGTGCCGACGCCGTCGACGTGCCCCTGGACGTAGTGCCCCCCGAGCGGCTCCCCAGCGCGCAGCGCCGGCTCCACGTTGACGCGCGCGCCGGAGTTGAGGCGCGCGAGCGTCGTGCGCGCAAGCGTCTCGGGGACGGCGTCGAAGGTCACGACACCGTCGGGAGCTTCGACGACCGTGAGGCAGACGCCGCTGATCGCGACGGAGTCGCCGACCGCGGCGTCTGCGGCGGTCAACGGCGCCCGGACCGCAAGCCGAACCCCGCGACCGTCGCCTTCGACCGATACGACCTCGCCCACCTCACGCACGAGCCCCGTGAACATGGCCGAAGGCTAACCCGACGAAGGGTCGCACCCCACCCTACCTGGGGCCTCCACCCGCCCCTCGGCGCCAATTTAGCGGCGAACCTGTGACGTGTCAGTCACGCGCTCGTGCCGAATGCGTGACTTTCGGTGAGCGGCGGGCGGCGAGTCGGCGGCCGGCGCCGCGAGCAACACCC
>DATHAE010000129.1:0-8078 GCA_035296805.1 Gaiellaceae bacterium
CTCGCTGAGGGCGACGCCTACGACGACCAGTTGCGCGACTGCCTGGACGAGCTCGACGACCCGCGCGAGATCTTCTTCCGGCTCTCGCTCGAGGACATCCGCAACGCATGCGACGTCCTCCGCCCCGTCTGGGACGAGGGCAAGGGCCAGGACGGCTACGTCTCGATGGAGGTCGACCCCGACCTCGCCTACGACACCGAGGCGACCTTCGATCAGGCGCGCTGGATCGCAAAGGAGGTCGACCGACCGAACCTGTTCGTGAAGATCCCGGCCACGATGGCCGGCCTGCCGGCGATCGAGGACTGCATCGCGAAGGGAACGCCGATCAACATCACGCTGATCTTCTCGCTCGACCGCTACAAAGCCGTCGTCGAGGCCTACGTGCGCGGGCTCGAGCGGCTCGTCGCGTCGGGCGGCGACCCGTCGAACGTGGCGTCCGTCGCCTCGTTCTTCGTCTCTCGCGTCGACACGGAGGCCGACAAGCGCCTCGAGCAGGTCGGCCGCAAGGGCCTCGAGGGGAAGCTCGCGATCGCGAACGCGAAGCTTGCCTACGACCATTACCTCCAGACGTTCAAGGGCGAGCGCTGGGAGTTCCTGGCCGGCAAGGGCGCGACGAAGCAGCGCTGCCTGTGGGCGTCGACCTCGACGAAGAACCCGGACTACCGCGACGTGATGTACGTCGAGGAGCTGATCGGCCCGGAGACGGTGAACACGATGCCGCTCGAGACGATCCGCGCCTTCCAGGACCACGGCGAGATCCGCGGCGACACCGTCCTCGAAGGCGTCGACGAGGCGAGGAAGCTGATCGACGATCTCCGCGAGGCGGGCGTCGAGTACGACGACGTCGTCGAGACGATCGAGGCCGAGGGCGTGCAGAAGTTCTCCGCCTCGTTCGCGGAGCTGATCGAGGGGATTCAGGCGAAGCGCGGCGCGCTGGCGGCCGCGTGACCGACGGCGCGGCGGAGATCGTCGAGCGGATCTGGGCGCGTGACCCGACCGTCTGGACCGGCGGCGACGAGGCGAAGTGGCTCGGCTGGCTCGACGAGCCGTCGCGGATGCGCGAGGACGTCGACCTGCTGCTCCAGTTCACCGATGCCGCGGCCGACCGGATCGACGCGGTCGTCCTGCTCGGGATGGGCGGCTCGTCGCTCGCGCCGGAGGTGCTCCGTCGCGCCTTCCGCAACGAGACGTTCCACGTCCTCGACACGACGCATCCGCAGGCGATCCGCCGGCTCGAGTCGCAGCTCGACCTCTCGCGGACGCTGTTCGTCTCGGCCTCGAAGTCGGGCTCGACGCTCGAGACCCGCTCGCACACCGACTACTTCTGGGAGAAGACGAGCGACGGCGACCTCTGGGCCGCGGTCACCGATCCGGGCTCGCAGCTCGAGCAGGCCGCACGCGAGCGCGAGTTCGGCGGCGTGTTTCCGGGCGAGCCGACGATCGGCGGGCGCTACTCCGCGCTCTCGCCGTTCGGGATCGTCCCGGCGGCGCTGATGGGGATCGACGTGGCGCGGCTCCTCGGCCGCGCGCTCGAGATGGCGGAGGCGTGCCGGCTCGCGGAGGGCAACCCGGGGCTCGACCTCGGGCTCGCGCTCGGGCAGGGCTGGCGGGACGGCCGCGACAAGATCGTCGTCGAGGACGTGCAGGGCTTCGGCCTGTGGGTCGAGCAGCTGCTCGCCGAGTCGACGGGCAAGCAGGGGAAGGGCCTCGTCCCGGCTCCGGGCGAGTCGGGGAACGGCGCCGACCGGCAGCAGCACGAGGTGCGGCTCCCGGATCCGTACGAGCTGGGGCAGGAGTTCTTCCGCTGGGAGTTCGCCACGGCGGTCGCGGGTTCGATCCTCGAGATCAACCCGTTCGACCAGCCCGACGTCCAGGCGGCGAAGGACCGAACGAACGAGGTGCTCTCGCGCGGCGACGCCGAACTGGAGCCGGAAGGTTCGCCCGACGAGCTCTTCGCGCAGGCGCGCGAGGGCGACTACGTCTGCATCCAGGCGTTCGTCGATCCGTCGCCGGAGAACGAGGACAAGATGCTCGCGCTCGCGGCCCGCGCGCGCGAGGCGACCGGCTGCGTCGTGACGAACGGCTTCGGCCCGCGCTACCTCCACTCGACGGGGCAGCTGCACAAGGGCGGGCCGAACACCGGCCTCTTCCTGCAGGTCGTCGACGACACGGGCGGCGAGCTGCCGATCCCCGGCCGCGAGTTCGGCTTCGGGCGGCTGATTCGCGCGCAGGCGGCGGGGGACTACGAGTCGTTGCAGGAGCGCGGCCGCCGCGTCGCGCGCGCGAGACTGGAGGACGTGTAATGCAGCTCGGAATGATCGGCCTCGGCCGCATGGGCGGCAACATGGTCAAGCGGCTCGAGGAGCGGGGACACGAGCTGAAGACGTACGACCCCGGCGTCGACTCGACGGCATCGTCGATCGAGGAGCTGCGAGACCAGCTCGACTCGCCGCGCTCGTTCTGGCTGATGGTGCCCTCCGGCGAGATCACCGAGCGGACCTTCCGCGAGGTCCTGAGCGTCGCCGAGCCCGGAGACGTCGTCGTGGACGGCGGCAACTCGAACTTCCGCGAGTCGCAGCGGCGGCACGCGGAGGCGGGCGAGAAGGGCGTCTACTTCGTCGACTGCGGAACCTCGGGCGGCATCTGGGGGCTCGAGGTCGGCTACTGCCTGATGGTCGGCGGCGACGACATCGCGGTCGCGCGGGTCGAGCCCGTGTTCCGCGACCTCGCGCCCGAGGAGGGCTACGCGCACGTCGGGGCGTCGGGCGCCGGCCACTTCGTGAAGATGGTCCACAACGGGATCGAGTACGGGCTGATGCAGGCGTACGCCGAGGGCTTCGAGGTGATGCGCGCGTCGGAGTTCGGCCTCGACCTGCACGAGATCGCGGGCATCTGGCGCTACGGCTCCGTCGTCCGCTCGTGGCTGCTGGAGTTGCTGAAGGCCGCGTTCGAGCACGACGGCTCCGACCTCGAGAAGATCCGCGGCTACGTGCAGGACTCCGGTGAGGGCCGCTGGACGATCGCCGAGGCGATCGCCGAGGACGTCCCGGTGCCGGTGATCACGGCCGCGCTGTTCGCGCGCTTCGCCTCGCGGCAGGAGGAGTCGTTCGCGGCGAAGGTCAACGCCGCGCTGCGCAACCAGTTCGGCGGCCACGCTGTGCAGGCGGTCGAGACGGCGCAGTCCGCGACGCAGGACCCCCGCGCGTGACCGCGACCGCCGAGCAGCAGCAGAACCCGCTCCTCCAGGGCCTGCGGCTGCGGCGCAAGCCGGAGCCGTGCGTGCTCGTCATCTTCGGCGCGTCCGGCGACCTCACGATGCGGAAGCTGATGCCTGCGCTGTACTCGCTCGCGATGCGCCGCCTCCTCCCCGACCGCTTCGCGATCGTCGGTGCCGCGCGCAGCGACGAGAGCGACGACGAGTTCCGCGAGCGGATGAAGGAGGCGGTGCAGAAGTACGCGCGCGACGAGTTCCGCGACGACGTCTGGGAGGGGCTCGCGAGCGCGATGTACTACTCGACGCTCGACTTCTCGGACGCCGCCGGCGAGGACCGGCTCGCGCAGCGGCTGACCGAGGTCGACCGCGCGCACAGCACCGAGGGTAACCGCGTCTACTACTTCGCCGTCCCGCCGAGCGCGATCGGCACACTCGTCGAGGAGATCGCGAAGCGGCGCAGCGCCGAGGGCTGGATCCGCCTGATCGTCGAAAAGCCGTTCGGCCGCGACCTCGCCTCCGCACGCGAGTTGAACACGCGGATCGCAGAGCACTTCGGCGAGGGCGAGGTCTTCCGCATCGACCACTATCTCGGCAAGGAGACGGTCCAGAACATGCTGGCGCTGCGGTTCGCGAACGGCATCTTCGAGCCGATCTGGAACCGCCAGTTCATCGACCACGTGCAGATCACGGTCGCCGTGTCGATGGGGATCGAGGGCCGCGCGGCCTTCTACGAGCAGTCGGGCGCCGTCCGCGACATCTTCCAGAACCACCTGCTCCAGCTCGTCGCGATCAGCGCCATGGAGCCGCCGATCTACTTCACCGCCGACTCGGTCCGGAACGAGAAGGTGAAGGTGCTGAAGGCGCTTCACACGCCCGGGCCGAAATCGGTGGCGCGCGGCCAGTACGGGCGCGGTTTCGTCGAGGGGCAGGAGGTGCCGGGTTACCGCGAGGAGGAGGGCGTCGACCCAGGGTCGATGACGGAGACGTTCGTCGCGGCGAAGCTCTACGTCGACAACTGGCGCTGGGCCGACACGCCGTTCTACGTGCGGATGGGAAAGCGCCTCGCGCGGCGCGAGACGACGATCGCGATCCAGTTCAAGCGCGCGCCGCACCCACCGTTCGAGGAGGTCGCGGCCGAGGAGCTACGGCCGAACGTGCTCCTGATCCATGTGCAGCCGAACGAGGGGATGTCGCTCGCGATCGGCGCGAAGGTGCCGGGGCAGGGGATGGCGATCCGGACGGTGCACATGGACTTCCTGTACGGCTCGACATTCCGCGAGGGGCTGCCCGAGGCGTACGAGCGGCTGATCCTGGACGCGATGCTCGGCGACGCGACGCTGTTCACGCGCGCGGACGAGATCGAGGAGCAGTGGGCGCTCGTCGACGCCATCGTGGCGGCCTGGCAGCGCGACCGTCCCGCGTTCCCGAACTACGCAGCCGGGACGTGGGGCCCGCCGTCGTCCGACGAGCTGTTGCACCGCGACGGACGCTCGTGGCGCCGCCACTAGTGTCGGAATGGACGGGCCGCGACGTCACGGTCGCGGCGATGGAGCGCGAGCTCGCGCGGCTGCGCCACGAGGCAGTCGTCGACGACGACGGCTCGCCCGGTATGCGCACGTCCGTGATGACGCACGTCGCGTGGGCGCCACCCGAATGGCTCGACGCGGCGGAGTCGACGCTCGCCGGGATGGCCGAGCGGCACCCGTCGCGGACGCTGATCCTCGTCCCGCACCCCGAGGACCCCGACGGTCTCGACGCGGAGCTTTCGATCCGGTGCTTCCCGGCGGGGGAGAGTCACATCTGCAGCGAGGTGATCGAGCTGATGCTGCGCGGCAACCACGTGAATGCTCCCGCGTCGCTCGTGCTGCCGCTCGCGATCTCGGACCTGCCGGTGTTCTGCCGCTGGCGCGGCGAGCCGCCGTTCGGGTCAGCGCCGTGGGAGCAGCTCGTCGACGTCGCCGACCGCGTCGTCGTCGACTCGTCGGAGTGGGAGGACCTCGACTACGCGGACCTCGCGCGCGTGTTCGAGCGGACTGCCGTGTCGGACATCGCCTGGGCGCGGATCTACGACTGGCGCGTCGAGCTGGCGAAGCTGTGGCCCGCGATCCGCGAGCAGGAGATCCGCGTGCGCGGCCCGCGGGCGGAGGCGACGCTCCTGCGGGCGTGGCTGAACGCGCGGCTCGACCGTGCGATCCGGCCGATCGAGCCGGCGTCCGAGCTGCGCGTCCGTCTCGGAGGCGAGGACCTGCGCCCGCCGCGCGGAGGAGCGCCGAGCGCGAGCGACCTCCTGAGCGCCGAGCTCGACCAGTTCTCACGCGACCGCGTCTACGAGGAAGCGGTCGCTGCGGCCGCGTCTGTGGCCGCGTAGACGTCGCGTTATCCCTCGCCGCAGGGGCCGGAGTGAACCGCGTTTCGCATCATCGGCTCGCCGGCCAAACCGCGTCCACGACGCAGACGTATCGCCGGTCGACGTCGCGTGAACAGCACGCGGCGCGTCGAAAGGAGAGCGTGATGCCGAGACTGCACAGGCTCGCTGGACTGCTCGTGGTCGCCCTCGCGCTGGGTGCTTCGGCGCTCCCGGCGAGTGCGAAGCGGAAGCCGCCGCCTCCGCCCCCACCGCCCCCCGATACCGCCGGCGACTGCACCGCCTTCGTCCAGCCGTCGATCGAGGACTACCTGGTGCTCTCGACGCTGAACGTCGGGGTCCAGTGCGCGACGACGAAGCAGACGATCACCGTCACCGCGGTGCTGACGCGCGACGGCGTCGTCGTTCCGCAGCTCCCGTACGACACGATCACCTGCACGAACACGAGTGTGTGCGTGGGGGCGATCGACCTCTTCTCATACGACAACCATCCCGTCGCGTATCCGGGCGACCAGCTGTACTGCGCGACCGCAACAGGCGTCGTCGGTGGAGTGACAATCGCCCCGGCATCGGGCTGCGAGGAGGACGCGAGGCTGTAGTCACGGTGCGAGGGCGGCCTCGAGCGCTCGGGCGGCGGCGAGGACGAGCGCGTCCTCGCCCGGCCGCCCGGCGATCTGGACCGACGCCGGCAGGCCGCCCTCCGCGATCCCGCACGGGAGGGCGATCGCCGGCCATCCCAGGACGTCGAACGGGTACGTGAACCGAATGAAGCGGTTGCGAGTCGAGATCTCGTCGACGTCGGCCGGCGGCGCAACGAACATCATCGTCGGCGTGACGAGCACGTCGGCGTCGCCGAGGGCGGCGTCGGCGGCGGCCCGGTAGTCGTCGCGGCGCGTTGCGGCCGCCCGCGCCTCGGGGTCGGTCACGGTGAGGCAGCGGTCGATCTTCGGGCGGATGTTCTCGCCGTAGAGCTCGGCGTTCTCCTCGTAGAGCTCGCGGTGGACGTCGGCGATCTCGCGCATGAAGGCGTCCGTCGTCCCCCGCGGCTCGGGGAAGTCGACGGCCCGTCGGCGCGGGAACAGCGCGGCCGCGCACTCGATGCGCTCGCGCACGAGCGGGTCGCAATCGGCGGTCCACGCAACGGCGACCGAGACCTCCTCGAGCGGTTCGAGCGCGCGCTGGTCGAGCTCCGGTGCGAGCGCGCGCATCATCTCGGCGCAGGCCGCGACGTCGTCCGCGATCGGGCCGACGTGGTCGAAGCTCGGCGCGAGCGGGAAGACGCCGTCGGCGGGGACGAGCCCGTGCGTCGGCTTGAACCCGACGATGCCGCAGCACGCCGCGGGGATGCGGATCGACCCGCCGGAGTCGGTCCCGAGCGCGACGTCGGCCACGCCGGCGACGACGGCCGCCGCCGAGCCTCCGCTCGACCCGCCCGCAGTCCGCCCCGGCGCGCGCGGGTTCGGGACCGTCCCGTAGTGCGCGTTCTGCGACGTAACGCCGTACGCGAACTCGTGCAGGTTTGCCTTGCCGACGTTGACGTACCCCGCGCGCTCGAGCCGCAGCACTGCCTCCGCGGTCTCCGTCGGGACGTGGTCGGCGAAGACCGCGGAGCCGTAGGTCGTTCGGATCGCGGCCGTGTCGAAGAGGTCCTTCACCGCGAGCCGCGGCCCGTCGCCGCTCGACGCAAGCTTCGTGATCCAGATCCCGTCCATCAGTCGAAGTCCGCCGCGCGGCAGGCGTCGCGTTCGTGCTCGAACGCGACGGCCACGTGCGCGGCCGGCGCGCGCGCCGACAGCGGCGGCAGCTCGTCGCGCCCGAACCAGCCGACCTCCGTCACCTCGCTCGCCTGCGGCGGCGCCGGCTCGCCCGGCTCGAGCTCGCAGAGGAACCACACCTTCCACGCGTGGAACGGCCAGCGCGGGCGGTCGCGCGCGTCGCGGTCGAAGACACCGATCAGCTTCACGGCGCGGCCGCTGTGGCCCGACTCCTCGCGCAGCTCCTTCTCGACGGCGCGGCACGGGCTCTCGCCGACCTCGGCCCAGCCGCCGGGCGGCGTCCAGAGGCCGTCGTCGGCGCCGCGGACGAGCAGCATCCGGCCGTCGCGGAACGCCGCCGCGCGCACGTCGAGCTTCGGGCACGCGTGGCCCGACTCGGCCGCGAAGGTCGCCGCCAGCTCCTCGACGGGCGCGCCGCCGACCGCGCCGACCTCGGCGGCCACCGCCCGCACCTCCTCGAACCGCTCGCGGTCGAACGGGTCGGAGGTGTACCGAAGCCCGTTCTGGGCCACCGCCTGCAGGCGCCGCACCCAGTCGAGCCACGGCGGCGCGCTCAGTCGAACGCGAGGTAGACGAGGGCGACCCCGAACGTCCCGCCGAAGAGCAGCAGGAAGACGCCGAAGAGCGCCCAGCCCCAGATGTTGTTCTTCCGCGCGAGCTCGGCGTCGGGCGAGACCGCCTCCTGCGTCGTCTCCGGCGGGCGCGGCTCGGGCAGAGGCTCGGT
>DATHAE010000130.1:0-4448 GCA_035296805.1 Gaiellaceae bacterium
TCGAGCCGCGACGCGGACGATTTCGGCTCGCTCGTGGCGGCGTCGGGCGCGCGCGGGTTCGTGGCGAAAGGGGAGCTCTCCGGAGCGGCCATCGCCGCCCTCGTCGCCTGACCGTTTTCAAGGCGTGGGACAATGCGCGGCGATGACGCTCCCTCGCGGCACGCTCACCTTCCTCTTCACCGACGTCGAGGGCTCGACCGAGCTCCTGCGGCAGCTCGGTGACGACTACCGGCTCGTCCTCGGCGAGTCTCGTGCCGCCCTCCGCGCCGCCGTCGACGCCGTCGGCGGCACCGAGGTCGACGCGCGCGGCGACGAGCTGTTCGCGGTCTTCCCGGACGCAGCCGGTGCCGTCGAGGCCGCTACGAGGGCGCAGCGGAACGGGATCGAGCGGATCCGCGTCCGCATCGGCCTCCACACGGGCACTGCGACCCTCTCCGACGGCGCGTACTTCGGGCTCGACGTCCACCGCGCCGCCCGGATCTGCTCCGCCGGGCACGGCGGGCAGGTGCTGCTCTCGGAGGCGGCGCGGACGGCCGCGGGCGCCGAGGCGATCGACCTCGGCGAGTACCGCCTGAAAGGGCTTCCGCAGCCGGAGCACCTCTTCCAGCTGGTCGCGGAGGGCCTCGAGCGCGAGTTCCCGCCGCTGCGCACGGAGAGCCCCGAGAGCGAGCTCGACACGGGCGGGACCACAGTCGTGCTCGCCGACGACTCGGTGCTCCTCCGCGAGGGGACCGCGCGGTTGCTCGAGGACGCCGGCTTCAGCGTCGTCGGCCAGGCGGGCGACGCCGACGACCTCCTGCTCAAGGTGCGCAGCTACCGCCCCGACGTCGCCGTGGTCGACATCCGCATGCCGCCGACGCACACCGACGAAGGGCTGCGAGCGGCGAAGGAGATCCGGGAGAAGCATCCGGATACGGGCGTGCTCGTCCTCTCGCAGTACGTCGAGTCCGAGTACGCGATGGAGCTCCTCTCCGAGAGCGCCGAGGGCGTCGGCTACCTGCTCAAGGACCGCGTCGCCGACATCGGCGACTTCGCGTCCGCCGTACGGCGTGTCGCCGAGGGCGGGTCCGCCCTCGACCCAACGATCGTCTCGCGCCTCGTCGGGCGCCGGCGGGGGTCAGACCCGCTCGCCGACCTGACCCCGCGCGAGCGCGAGGTGCTGGAGCAGATGGCCGAAGGGCGCTCCAACAAAGCGATCGCGAGCCGCCTCGTGGTCACGGAGCGCGCGATCGAGAAGCACGTGACGAGCATCTTCGGGAAGCTCCGGCTGCCCCCGAGCTCGGACGACCATCGCCGCGTGCTCGCGGTGCTGGCCTACCTCCACGGGTAGCGCGACGGGCGACCGACGCTTCAGGTGCGGAAACCCGTACCTGAAGGACGCATGGTGGCGCCACTGGCGCGGCGGCCGCGCGGTGCGAGTCTCGGGATGTCAATTACGAGGAGGCCACGGTGCAGCACACATTCGACATCACGCAGATCCCGATCGAGCTCGACCGCCGCGAGAATGACGGCATCGCCGTCTCCCTCCTGTGGCGCAAGGACGGCAACGTCGTCTCCGTCGCGGTCACCGACGACCGCACGGGCACCGATTTCGAGCTGGTCGTCCCGGCCGACCGCGCCCGCGACGCGTTCCACCACCCCTACGCGTACGCCGCCGGCAGCGGCCTGCTGACCGAGACCGACCAGTACGAGCCGATCGCCGCGTAACCCGTCGAGAACCAGCACCGTCCTCCTCTCAGGGCCGCCCTCCGGGGCGGCCCTGACCGTGGTCCAGGGGACGCCGCGGGGGCTCACCGATGGTCGGCCCGGGGCGGCCGCAGGAGGGTGGTGGAGCCCGCACCGCCGAGACGCCTGCCACCCCCCTGGGCGCGAAAGGGCGTGGCAGCGAGTGTGCGAGCACCCCAATTGAAGGAGAAAAGGAACCACATGTCACCCCTCGCTCGCTCACGCAACATCGCCGCCCGGATGGGGCGTTGGAGCGCGACCCACAAGAAGACCGCCATCTTCGGATGGCTCGCCTTCGTCGTTGCCGCGTTCGCGATCGGCAACGTCGTCGGCACGAAGCCGCTCGAGGACGCGAAGGCGGGCTCCGGCGAGTCCGGCCACGTCGACTCGGTGCTCTTCGACGAGTTCAAGCAGGCGCAGGGCGACTCGGTCCTGTTCCAGAGCAAGACCAAGACGGTCGACGATCCGGCGTTCCGCGCCGCGATCGACGACGTGTCGTACACGGTCGCCGGCCTGAAGCAGGTCAAGCACGTCGAGTCGCCGCTCGAGAAGGGCAACGGCGGCCAGATCTCGAAGGATCGCCACTCTGCCCTCCTGACGGTCGAGCTCCGCACGACCGATGCCGCAGCCGCCACGACCCTCGACGAGCCGGTTCAGAAGGCGCTCGCCGCCGCGCAGAAGCGGCACGACGCGGTCGCGATCGACGAGTTCGGCATCAACGCGACGACGGAGCTCGACGAGGCGGTCGCGAAGGACTTCCAGAAGGCCGGCCTGTTCTCGGTGCCGGTCACCCTGATCGTCCTGATCCTCGCCTTCGGCGCGATCGTCGCCGCAGGGCTCCCCCTGCTGCTCGCGCTCACCGCCGTCTTCGCGACGATGGGGCTGCTCGCCCTCCCGAGCCAGCTGATGCCGCTGTCCTCCGACATCGGCGTGATGGTGCTCCTGATCGGGCTCGCCGTCGGCGTCGACTACTCGATGTTCTACTTGAAGCGCGAGCGTGAGGAACGCGCGGCCGGCCGCAGCCCGAGCGCTGCGCTCGAGGCCGCCGCCGCTACGTCGGGACGCGCAGTCATGATCTCCGGCGTCACGGTGATGGTCGCGATGGCCGGGATGCTCTTCACCGGCGACAAGACCTTCATGGGCTTCGCCGTCGCGTCGATCTTCGTGGTCGCCGTGGCCGTGCTCGGCTCGCTCACCGTCCTGCCGGCCGCGATGGCGGCGCTCGGCGACAAGGTCGACAAGGTGCGTGTGCCGTTCGTCCACCGGCTGCGCCGGACGGACGGCGAGGGACGCGTGTGGGGCGCGATCCTCGATCGCGTGCTGCGCCGCCCGCTCGTCTCCGCGCTGATCGCCGGCGGGCTGCTCGTCGCGCTCGCCGCTCCTGCGCTGCAGCTCCGGACTGAGACTCCGGGCTTCAACACGCTGCCGCAGAACCTGACGTCGGTCCAGACCTACAACAAGATCCAGGAGGCCTTCCCCGGCGACGCAGTCGCAGCGACGGTGATGGTCAAGACGGACGACGTCGGCAAGCCCGCCGTCAAGAACGCGATCGCCGACCTGCAGCGGCAGGCGCTGGCGAGCAAGCAGTTCTCGAGCCCGACCGACGTGGACTACAACGCGCAGGGCACGATCGCGCTCGTCTCGCTCCCGATCCAGGGCGACGGTGTCGACGCGAAGTCGATGACCGCGCTCGACACGCTGCGCGGGACGATCGTCCCCGCAACCGTCGGCAAGCTCACCGGGACCGACGTCGGCGTCAGCGGCACGACCGCGATGGAGAAGGACTCCACCGACCAGATGAACGGATCCGCGCCGTACGTCTTCGCGTTCGTGCTCGGGTTCGCGTTCATCCTGCTCCTGACGACGTTCCGCTCGATCGTGATCGCGGCCAAGGCCGTCGTCCTCAACCTGCTCTCGGTCGCGGCCTCCTACGGCGCCATCGTGCTCGTCTTCCAGCACGGCTGGGGCGGTGGGTTGCTCGGCGTCGACCAGACCACCGGGATCTACCCCTTCCTGCCGGTCTTCCTGTTCGTGATCCTGTTCGGGCTGTCGATGGACTACCACGTGTTCATCATCAGCCGCATCCGCGAGGCCTACGATCGCGGGATGAAGACCGAGGACGCCGTCGCGCACGGGATCAAGACGACGGCCGGCACGGTCACGAGCGCTGCGATCGTGATGGTCGGGGTCTTCTCGATCTTCGCGACGCTGCAGTTCCTGTTCCTGAAGCAGTTCGGCGTCGGGCTCGCGGTCGCGATCCTGATCGACGCCACGATCGTCCGCGCGGTGCTGCTGCCGGCGACGATGAAGCTGCTCGGCGACTGGAACTGGTACCTGCCGCGCTGGCTGGAGTGGCTCCCCGAGGCCAAGCACGAGTCCTCGGCGGACGCTCCGAAGGCGCCCGACGCGGCGCCCGAGCCCGCCGCCGCGTAGCCCTCTCCCTCCTCCGTTTCGGCCGTGTCCCGGTGACTGTCACCGGGACACGGCCGTTTCGGGCGAGGAGTGCCTCGCGCGGCCCGGCGCGCAGGACTCAGGTGAAGCGCTCGGCGTACAGCTCCGGCCGGCCCTCGGGGCCGCCCGGAAGGAAACGGACGACGGTGTCGCCGACCGTCACCGCGTCGTGCTGGAGGTCGAGGCCGAGGATGTCCGCCAGCGCGCCGGCCTTCTGGCCCGGGTCGTCCGCCCTCAGCTGGAGCTCGGCGATCTGGAGCTCGCTTTCCTCC
>DATHAE010000131.1:0-7428 GCA_035296805.1 Gaiellaceae bacterium
ACGACCTCCGGTAACAGCTCGTCGACGGCCCGCCGGCTGTACCCGCGAAAGAGGCTGCGCGGGAACTGCACGTGCCTGAGCTCGACCGGTGTGTACGCCATGTGTGTCCTCCTCTAGTGGAGCAGTTCCAAGAGCGCGATCACGACCCTCGACGCGACGACGAGCGCCAACAGGCCGACGATCGGCGACAGGTCGAGCGGCCCGACCGAGAACGGCAGCAGGCGCCGCCACAACCGCAGGTAGGGCTCACAGACGTCGTAGAGAAAGCGCTGGACGGGGTTGAGCGAGTAGGGCATCCGGATCCACGACGTGATGATGTAGGCGATCAGCGTGAGGCTGTAGACGGTCGCGAAGACAGACACGAACGTCTGCACGCTCCCGATCGCGTCCAGCAAGAGCATTCAGCCTCCCTTCGCGTTCATCTGAACGAGTCCTACAGACCCCGGCCACGCGAACCCGACGTCTCCGGCGTGAGGCGGCCGCGGAGGCGGGCTCCGCCCGCCGCAGCAGCCGCCGCCCGGAGGCCGTCAGGCTTGGTTGAAGAAGTTGCCGCGCTCGATCAACTGGGCGCGCTGCTCGGCCGAGACCTCGACGTTCCGCGGCGTGAGCAGGAACACCTTGTCCGCGACGCGCTGCATGCCGCCGTTCAGGGCGTAGGTGAGGCCGCTCGAGAAGTCGATCAGGCGCTTGGACAGCTCCGTGTCGGCGTTCTGGAGATTGAGGATGACCGGGATCGACTGCTTGAACTTGTCCGCGATCTGCTGCGCATCGTTGAAGCTGCGCGGGAGGACGAGGTGGACGCGGACCGAGCTCGGGTTCGGCACGGCCTCGATCTGCGGCCGCGCCGTCCGCGACGGCTTCACCGCCGGGACGCGTGCCGTCGCCCGCTCCTCGTCCGACTCGGTCCAGTCCTCGAAGTCCTGGCCGCGGCGCCGCGGGGTGAGGCGACGCACGTTCGGCCGCTCGCGGTAGCTCCGCTCGAGCGACTCCTCCGCGCGGTAGCCGTTCTCGTCGTCGTCGGCCCACTCCTCGTCCTCCTCGGCGATCCCGAAGTAGACGAGGGTGCGGGTCCAGAGGTCGCCGACGCCCATCGCCAGCCAATGCTAACCGCGGAACAGGATCGACCCCACCCGCACGTACGTCGCCCCCTCCTCGGCCGCCACGGCGTAGTCCTGGGTCGTGCCCATCGAGAGCTGCGCGAGCCCGTGCTCGCCGGCGAGCTTTCGGAGCCGCGCGAAGTACGGGCGCGACGCGTCGGCGTGGACGGCGGCGGGCGGCATCGCCGAGAGGCCGACGACGTCGTAGCCGAGGTAGTCGCCGATCGCCGTCGGCTCGACGCCCGCCTTCGAGCCCTCGCCCGCGAGGTTCACCTGCACGAGCGCCGGAACCTCGAGCCGGCGCGCCGCGCTGTCGGAGTCGAGCGAGTGCACGAGCTCGCAGATCCGGTTCACGACCTTCACCTTGTTCGACTGGAGCCGCCCGATGAAGTGCCAGCGGAACGCGTCGCCGTAGGCAGCGTGCTTCGCCTCGAGGTCCTGCGCGCGGTTCTCGCCGACGACCTCGATCCCGGCCTCGGCGAGCACCGCCATGTCGTCGACCGCGACGTATTTCGTCGCCGCGACGACCGCGACGCCCGGGCCGACCTCCGCCCGGACGCGCTCGTAGCGCTCGCGCACCTCAGCCGGTGACAACACCCACGACTCCCTGGCGGCCGGTGACGCCGCGGTCGCGGCGGTGCGAGAAGAAGAGCTCCGGATGGCACGCCGTGCAGAGGTCGAGCCGCTCGACGACGTGCGCTCCGGCACGTCGCGATGCACGCTCGGCGGCGGTCCAGAGGTCGAGCCGGCGGTTCCGCGTGAGGTCCCGCGCGAAGCGCTCCGAGACCTCCGGCCCCACCTCGTAGCAGCACGGCCCGATCCCCGGCCCGATGCAGGCCGCGTCCACGCCGCCGATCGCCGCGACGCCGGCCTCGACAACGCCTTCCGCGAGGCCGCGCCAGCCCGCGTGGAGCACCGCCAGCTTCCCGTCGTGAACGAGCGCGATCGGCAGGCAGTCGGCAGCCAGGGCGAGCATCGGCACGCCCGGCGCGTCCGTCCAGAGGCCGTCGCCCGGCTCCCCGCGCGCGCCCGGGTGCGCACGGTGGACGGAGGCCGAATGGATCTGCCTGTTGAGCGCGAGGTTGTCCGCGTCGGCGCCGACCGCGGCACAGGCGCGGCGGCGGTTCTCCTCTACGTTCGGCTGCGGATCCTGCGTCAGGCGCCCCAGGTTGAGCGAGGCGTACGGGCCCTCGCTGACGCCGCCCTCACGCGTCGTGAACGCGACCTCGAACGCGCCCGGGACGTCCCACCGGATCACCGCTGCAACTCCTTCGCGCGCGTCAGCAGATGGTCGCGGCGGTTGAGCGACGGGTCGTCGACGATCTCTTCCAGCAGGCGGTCGAGCGTGCGGCCGAGGTCGGGGCCCGGCCGGTAGCCGAGCTCGATCAGGTCGTCGCCGTCGACGGCGAGGTCGCGCAGGCGGTGCGGGCTGGATCGCTCCTCCTCGAGCACTGCGCGGAACCGCTCGAGCGCGTGGAGGTCGCCCTCCGCGTGCGGCCGCGCGCGCAGGTCCGCCTCCCTGTGGTCGACCAGGTCGAGCGCCAGTTCCTCCCCGTGCCGCGCGAGCAGCCTCCGCGCGCGCCTGGCACCCGCGCGGCCGGGGTCGAGCATGTGGTGGCGCACGATCTTCACGACGCGCGACCGCAGGTCGTTCGGGTACCGCAGCCGCTGCAGCGCACGCGCCGCGAGCTCCGCGCCGACCTCCTCGTGACCCGGGCCGCCGTCGCGGCCGTAGAAGTGGACCTCGCCCTCGGGCCCGCGCCAGGCGACCACCGGCTTGCCGAGGTCGTGGAGGAGCGCGGCGAGCCGCACGCGCAACGGCCGGTCCGCGTCGGCCGCTGCCTGCACGACCTCGAAAATGTGCTCGTCGACCGTGAGGTCGTGCCAGCGGCTGTCCTGCTCGAACCCGATCGCGGGCGCGAACTCGGGGAGCAGCTCGACGAGGACGCCCGTGTCGCGCGCGAGCCGCAGCGCGCGCGCGGGCTGCGACCCGAGCAGGAGCTTCGAGAGCTCGCCCATTCCGTCCGCGGCGAGCCCGCCGCCGATCCGCTCGACCGAGACGAGCTTCACCGACGGTGCCTCCTCTCGCATCTGCCGCAGCGTCGCCGCGTCGGGCTCGAGCCCGCGCTGCGAGACGAGCCGCAGTCCGCGGACGAGGCGCAGCGGGTCCTCGGCGAAGCTGTGCGGCGAGACCGTGCGGAGCACGCGGCGCTCGAGGTCGCCCTGTCCATCGAACGGGTCGACGAGCGTGCCGTCCGCGAGCCGCCGGGCCATCGCGTTGACGGTGAAGTCACGCCGCGCGAGGTCGTCCTGGACGGACGCGTCCGGGTCGGTGACGATCTCGAAGTCGTGCCGCCCCGGTCCCGTCGAGCGCTCACGGCGCGGCGGCGCGAGCTCGATCCCCGCCGGCGCGAGCCGCCGGAGCTCGCGGTCGCGCGGGTAGAGCCGAAGCCCGACGAGCCGTCCGGCGACGACGAGGTCCTCGACGCGCCCGTGCGGCTCGAGCCGCGCGCGCAGCGTGTCGGCGTCGACGCCCGGGACGAGGAAGTCCGCATCCTTCGACTCCAGCTCGAGCAGCTCGTCGCGCACCCCGCCGCCGACGAGGTAGGCGTCGAGGTCGAGCGCACGCACGTAGTCCTCGATCGCCCGCTGCACGCGGACAACCTAGAACGTCGCGCTACAGGAGCGCGATCGCCTCGATCTCGACGAGCGCGCCGGAGGGGAGCTTCGCCACCTCGAACGTCGACCGCGCCGGCGGCCGGTCGCCGACGTGGCGCGCGTACACCTCGTTCATGCCCCCGAAGTCGCTCAGGTCCTGGAGGAAGACGGTCGTCTTGACGAGGTTGTCGAGCGACGTTCCCGCCTCCGCGAGGATCGCGCGCAAGTTCGCGAAGATCTGCTCCGTCTGTTCGGCGATCGGGCCCTCTGCGAGGTGGTTCTCGCCCGGGCGGAGCGCGAGCTGGCCGGAGACGAACACGAACCCGTTCGCCTTGATCGCCTGCGAGTACGGCGCGCCCTGGAACGGCGCGGGCGCTGCCTCCGTGCGGACAACCTCTTTCATGCTCCTCCCTCCGGCGGGCGGCACGCCTGTGCGAGGGCGCCGCCGAGCGCCTTGAAGATCGCCACCAGGACGTGCTCCGGGTCGCGCCCCTCGAGCACGCGCACGTGGATCGTCAGGCCCGCGCCTGCGGCGAGCTCGTTCAGGAAGCGGGAGACGACATCGCTCGCGAGGCCGCCGACGCGGTGGTGCGAGAAGTCCACGTTCGAGACGACGAGCGGGCGGTCGCTGAGCTCGAGCGCGGCTGCCGCGAGCGCCTCCTCCTCGGGCAGGAGCGCCCACCCGGACCCCGCGGCACGACCGCGCAGGGGCTCTGCGAGCGCGCTCCCGAGCGCGCGGCCGGCTGCGGCGACCTCCTCGTCGGCGCTACCCGGCGCGACCTCGAGCGAGATCCGTAGGCGCGCGATCCGCGCGAGCTCGCCGACGAGGTGGTCGAGGACGGGAAGCCCCGTCGCGACGTTGGCGGCGCCCTCGTCGGCCACCGCCACACGCACGCCTGTCTGCGTCTCGGACACGCGGCGAGCGTACCGAGATCGCGCGACCGCGCGCGGCCGCCCTCGGCCGCGCGCGGTCGTCAGCTCGAGCTAGCGGCCCAGCTCGACGCGGAACGACACGAGGCGCCGCGTCGAGATGCCGGCGAGCACGTTCTCGCCCGGCTTCCGCGCGCGGGCGAACAGCACGAGCAGCTGCTGGTTGCGCGCCGCCGGGAAGCCCGAGAGGCGCGTCATCGTCATGCTCGCCCACCCGTCGGCGCCCGTCGCGGTCTCGGCCGGAATCGAGAACTGCGAGAACGGCACGGCGGTCACGTAGACGAGGGCGCCCTGGACGGGCCGCTCGTTGCACGCGGTGACGTGGAACCGCACCGCGAGCTGCTGCGTCGAGCCACCGATGACGGACGGCGAGACGTCCTGCCGGTCGAGCAGCAGGCGCGCCGGGGAGTTGAGCTGCGCGACGTTGATCACGCCGGTGCCGCTCGGGCACCCGCTGCCGGTCGGCGGCGTGGTCGTCGTAGCCGGCCGCGCGGCGACGACCGCGGACGGAACCGAGGTCGCCTGCGTCGAGCCGTCGGCGTTGCGAGCGGTCACACGGACGCGGAGCGTGTTGTTGCGGTCGGGCGACGAGACCTCGTACGTCTTCCCCGTCGCGCCGCCGATGTTTGAGCAGCTGCCGCCCGTGCGGTTGCAACGGCGCCACTGGTACGCGAACGTGATCGGCTCCGTGCCCGTCCAGCTCCCGGGATCGGCGGTCAGCGTGGCGCCGACCGCCGGCGTCCCCGAGATCGTCGGCGGCGACGTGTTGGTCGGCTTGACCTGAGCGGCCGCCGTCCCCGTCTCCGGTCCGCTGACGGCCACGGCACCGAACGCCGCCAGCGCTGCCAGCGAGGCTGCGACGCCGACGCGCACGACCATGCGGTTGAGATGCTTCATCGGAACTTCCCCCTTCTTGCCGGACCGCCGGACGGTGGAGCGTTGCTGGGGGGATTGCCCCGCGCCGTGCCCGAACGGTCTCATGGACTTCGTCTGGGGCGTGATCCCCGCGCCGGTCGTTCACTAATCGGCTTACGATGAATCTTTACAGGCGGCCGCCGTCGATCCGTTCGATCGACGCGCCGAGCGCCCGCAGACGCTCGTCGATGCGTTCGTAGCCCTTGTCGATCTGGTACGCGTCGCCGATCGTCGACGTCCCCTCGGCGCACAGCGCCGCCATCACCATCGCCATCCCGGCGCGGATGTCGGGGCTCGACATGCGCTGCCCGTAGAGCTTCGCGGGACCTGTGACCACGACGCGGTGCGGATCGCAGAGGATCGCGCGGGCGCCCATCGAGACGAGCTTGTCGACGAAGAAGAGGCGGCTCTCGAACATCTTCTCGAAGATCAGGATCGTCCCCCGCGCCTGCGTCGCGACGGTGACCGCGATCGAGGTCAGGTCGGCCGGGAAGGAAGGCCACGGGCCGTCCTCGATCTTCGGGATCGCGCCGCCGAGGTCGTCCACGATCTGGAGCTCCTGGCCCGGCGGCACGCGCACCCAGTCGGGCCCGAGCTCGACCTCGACGCCGAGCCGCTGGAAGGCGGGGATGACGGGCCACAGGTCGTCGGGGACGACGTTGTCGATCGTCAGGTCACCGCCGGTGACGGCGGCCATGCCGATGAAGCTCCCGACCTCGATGTGCTCGGGGCCGATCGAGTGCTCGCCGCTGCGGAGGCCGTCGACGCCGCGAACGTGGAGGACGTTTGAGCCGATCCCGCCGATCTCCGAGCCGAGCATGACGAGGAAGCGGCAGAGATCCTGGACGTGCGGCTCACAGGCCGCGTTCGAGATCGTCGTGCGGCCGGGCGCGAGGGTCGCCGCCATGACGGCGTTCTCCGTCGCCATCACCGAGGCCTCGTCGAGATGGATGTGCGTGCCGGACAGGCGGCCGCTGAGCTCGTAGCGGCCGTTCAGCGTGACGTCGGCGCCGAGCTCGTGGAAGGCGTGGATGTGGGGATCGAGGCGGCGGCGGCCGATCACGTCGCCGCCGGGCGGCGGCACGCTCGCGCGGCCGAGGCGCGCCAGGAGCGGCCCCGCGAGCAGAAACGACGCGCGGATGCGGCTCGCGAGCCGCTCGTCGATCTCGTGCGTCGTCAGCTCGGCGGCGTGGACGCGCACCTCGTTCTCACCGGTCCACTCGGCCTCCGCGCCGAGGTGCTGGAGGAGCTCGACCATCGTCTCGGCGTCGCGGATCCGCGGCACGTTCGTCAGCGTCACGGGCTCCTCGGTGAGCAGGCACGCGGCCAGGATCGGGAGCACCCCGTTCTTGTTGCCGGCGGCGCGGAGACGGCCCGAGATGGGACGCCCGCCCTCGATCACGAACGACTCGGCCGCGACGGGCCTGACGGTGGCGGTGGACACGGAGGCGGCTATCCTAGCGCCCACCTTGGAGGCCACCCGCGAGCAGGCCTGGGACACGCTGACGCGCTACACGAAGAGCGAGGCGCTGCTCCGCCACGCGCTCGCGGTGGAAGCGTCGACGGCGTTCTACGCGCGGCGTTTCGGCGAGGACGAGGAGCTGTGGCGCGTGACGGCGCTCCTGCACGACTTCGACTACGAGATCCACCCCACGCTCGACAAGCACCCGCAGGACGGCGCGCCGATCCTGCGCGAGGAAGGCTATCCCGAGGAGGTCGTCGAGGCGGTGCTCTCGCACGCTGAGCACCTGGCGATGCCGCGCGACACGCCGCTCAAGAAGACGCTCTTCGCCTGCGACGAGCTGTCGGGATTCGTGCACGCATGCGG
>DATHAE010000132.1:0-4152 GCA_035296805.1 Gaiellaceae bacterium
ATCGATTCGACGCGCACCAGAATTGCGTCGCCGAGGCGGTACGCGCGCCCGCTGCGGCGGCCGACGAGCGCGGTGCCCGTGTCGTTCAGCTCGAAGAACTCGCCGGCTAGGCGGCGCGCCGGCAGGAAGCCCTCGAACACGGTGCCGAACCGGATGAAGAGGCCCGAGCCGATCGCGCCGATGATCTCGCCCTCCCACGGATCGTCCCAGCCGCGCGTGAAGAGGGCGTCCTCCAGGAGCCAGGCGAGGCAGATCTCGTCGGCGAGGTACTCGACCTTCGCCGCCTCGCGCTCGCGCGCCGAGCAGTTCTCCGCGAGCTCGCCGAGCTCGTCCGGCACCGGGTCGTCGCCCTGCCCCAGCTCGCGCAGGAGCGCTCGGTGGACGACGAGGTCGGGGTAGCGGCGGATCGGCGACGTGAAGTGCGAGTACGCCGGGCTCGCGAGGCCGGCGTGGCCGAGGTTCCGCGGGTCGTACCGCGCCTGCTTGAGCGCGCGGAGCACGAGCGCCGGGAACGCCTCCCTCCCCCTCCCGACCTGCGCCGCGTAGTCGGAGACGCGCTTCGAGATCTCACCGGTGAGCGTCGCCGCCGCCTGGGGCGAAAGGCGGTCCGGGACCGGCGGCGTCGGGACGCCGAGGTCGACGAGCTTCGTGATCAGCAGCTCGACGGCCTGCGGGTCGGGGCGCTCGTGCACGCGGTACAGCGCCTCGCGGTTCCGCGACGCGAGCAGCTCGGCGACGTGCTCGTTCGCGCGGATCATCAGCTCCTCGACCAGCATGTGCGCGTGCGGCTCGCCCTCGAGCCACGCCTCCGCGACGTGTCCTTCGGCAAAGCGGAACACGACCTCGGGCGTCTCGACCTGCAGCGCGCCGCGAGCGAACCGCCGGCGCCGAAGCTCCTGCGCGAGGGCATCGTTGAGCGCGAGCTGCTCGACGATCGGCGGCGGCGCCTCGAGCCGCTGGGCCTGCCCATAGGTCAGCCGCGCGTCCGATCTGATTACCGAGCGGTAGAACAGCGGCTCGCCCGCCGGAGGCATCTCGACAGTCACGGTCAGCCGATCGACGTGCGGTCGCAGCGAGCACAGGTCGTCGGCGAGCTCATGCGGGAGCATCGGCGCGACGAGGCTCGGCACGTACGTCGAGAAGCCCCGCTCCGCGGCGCCGCGGTCGAGCGGCGTCCCCGCCGGCACGAAGTACGAGACGTCGGCGATGTGCACCCACGCGCGGATCCCGTCTTCCTCGCGGCGGAACGAGAGCGCGTCGTCGAAGTCCTTGGCGGTATCGGGGTCGATCGTGAACGTCGTCAGCTCGCGCAGGTCGACGCGCCCTTCGAGCGAGGGCTCGGGCGGCGTGTGCGGCTCGAACTCGACGCGCGCGCCCTGCTCGACGAGCAGCGCCTCGAGCACGTTCTCGATCCGACGCGCCGAACCGAGCGCCAGCTCGAGGCGCGCCCGCCCCCGGCCGGTTCGAACAACGGCGAGGTCGCCCTCGTCGATGTCGCCGAGGCCCTTCGACTCGAGGACGAGCGGAACGCCCGGCGAGAAGAACGGCTCGCCGACGACGAGCCTCCCACGCCGTGCCACCTCCACGACCACCCGGTCCACCGGTGGAGCCTACGGCCGGCGGTCAGCGGCGCGCGAGCAGGGCGAGCGCACGCTCGAGCGGCTGCGTCGTGCCGACGTCTGGGACGACACCGCCGGCGGAGATATCGCGGCCCGTCGGTGTCCTGTACGTGGCGACTGTCAGCTTCAACGCTCCTCCCGACGGAAGGCGGTCGATCTCCTGCACAAGCGACTTCCCGAAGGTCGGCTCGCCGACGACGAGCGCGCGGCCGTGGTCGTGGAGCGCGGCGGCGACGACCTCGGCGGCACTCGCGCTGCGGCGGTCGACGAGCACGACGACCGGGAGGCGCGTCTTCTGCCCCGCGCGCGCGTAGATCAGCGACTCGGGGCGGTTCACGCCGGCGAGCGCGACCACCGTTCTCCCCTCCTCGAGGAAGAGCGACGCGACGCCGACCGCCTGGCGGAGCAGACCGCCGGGGTTGCCGCGCAGGTCGACGACGAGCCCCCGCGCTCCCTGCGCCTCGAGCCGGAAGGCCCCAGCGCGAACCGCTTCCGAGGTGCCGAGCGCGAAGCGCTCGATGCGGATCACACCGATCCCGTCGAGCATGCGCACGGAGACCGAGGACCTCCGAAAACGCTGCCGGACGAGGTCGTACGTGAGAGTGCGGTCGTCGCGCAGGACGCGGAGCTGGACCAGGCTGCCCTCGCGCCCGACGATGCGGCCCACGGCATCATCGAACGAGAGCGATGCGGCCGACGATCCGTCGACGGCGAGGATGGTGTCGCCCGGCTGGATGCCCGCGATCCTGGCCGGCCCCGGCTCCGTCCTCGTCACGAGCAGACCCGTCTCGCCGGGGATCAACGTCAGGCCGACGCCGGAGAAGCCCTCGCGGAGCGCGCGGCTCGCTAGCCGCAGCTCGCCCGGCGGCAGGTAGCGCGTGTAGGGGTCGTGGAGGGCCGCGAGCATCGCGTCCACGTTGCCGAGGCGCAGGACGCGCGCGGGGACGGGCCGGTAGTAGCGCGTCGCGAGCTCTGCGCGCACGCCTTCGAGAATCGTCGGCCTCGGCGCCGCCTCGTGCCGGTTCAGCTCCAGCGGTCGCAGCGCGACGCCGAGCCCGAAGGCCAGGGCGGTGGCCGCTGCCGCCGCAAGGACCGGACGCCGCCGCACGGTGCGCCGAGTGTAGACGAGAACGGAGGCGGTGAGAAGGCTCCCGCCGGTGGAGGAGCGCTAGACGCGCAGGAAGCGGCGCATCGTCAGGGCCGAGCCGATCGCGCCCAGCAGCAGCCCGAATGCAACGAGAATCAGCGCCGTGATCGTGAACGGCAGCGCCTGAACGTCGGCGTCTCCGGTCAGCGACCCGCGCAGGATCGAGGGCAACGCGACCTCCTTGCCGAGCAGGAGGAACATGACCGCGAGCAGCGAGCCTGCTATGCCGGTCAACAGCCCCTCGACCATGAACGGCCCGCGTACGAACCAGTTGGTCGCCCCCACGAGCTTCATCACCTCGATCTCACGTCTCCGGGAGAAGATCGAGAGCCGGATCGTGTTCGCGATCAGCAGCGTCGCCGACACGAGCAGGACGAGCGTCGCGACCGTGAACACGGCTTCGATCACGTGCGCCACCTGGAGGATCCGCTTCGAGATCCGCTTGCCATCGCTCACCTTGTAGACGCCGGCCGGCATCGGCGTCGTCAGGCTCGCGTACACCGCCTCGACGTCCTCGCCCTTCTTCGGCTGCACCTCGAACGAATCCGGCAACGGGTTCGACGTCAGATTGCGGGTCAGCTCCGGCAGGCGCCGCTCCATCCGGTCGAGCGCCTCGGACTTCGGGACGAAGGCGAACGACTTCACCATCGGGTTCGCCTGGAGGAGGCGGGCGACGGCCGTCTCCTGCGCGCGCGTCACGTCGCTCTCGAAGTACACCTTCACCATCAGCTGGCGCTTCACGTGGTCGGACCACGAGAGCGTCCACGTGCCGAGCGCGATGAACAGCCCGAGCAGGAACATCCCGACGAGGACGGTCATCGTCGCCGCGAACGTGGTGGAGAGATTGGCGCCGAGGCTGCGCCACGCCTCGGAGACGAGCAGCCGGAACCTCATTCGCCGACGTACCCTCCACGGCGCTCGTCGCGTGCCACGCGACCCTCCTCGAGCTGGATCACGCGCTTGCGCATCTTGTCCACCATCTCGCGGTCGTGGGTCACCATCAGGATCGTCGTCCCGCTGCGGTTGATGCGGTAGAGGAGCTGCATGATCCCGACCGAGGTGTCCGGGTCGAGGTTCCCCGTCGGCTCGTCGCAGACGAGGAGCGGCGGGTGGTTGACGAAGGCGCGTGCGATCGAGACGCGCTGCTGCTCACCGCCGGAGAGCTCGTCGGGGAGCGAGTGCATCTTGTGCGACAGGCCTACCATCGCGAGCACCTCCGGCACCTTCCGGCGGATCGACGACCGGCCCTCGCCCTGCACCTTGAGCGCGTAAGCGACGTTCTCGGCAGCGGTTCGGTTCGGCAGCAGCTTGAAGTCCTGGAAGACGCAGCCGATGTTGCGGCGGAGCATCGGGACCTTCGACTTCTTGAGCCGCGTCAGGTCGCGG